>JAVBRZ010000044.1:0-12163 GCA_031547425.1 Desulfovibrionaceae bacterium | reverse complement strand
CTATTATTACACCCATGGCCTGGCTGGCTGCGTGCATATCGCTTTACCCAAGGGCGGCTATGTGACGGAATTTTCCATTTTCTCCGATAGTCGCGACCAAAGCATGAATACACCGGCCGCGGCGCCGGTCGCTATTTTTAGGCAGAAGCCGCAGCCCGCCCGGCCAGGCGTGGCTGTGCTGCCCGTTGCCTTTACCAGCGACGGCGACCGCACCGACTACTTTTCCGACGGCCTGGCCGAAGAAATCACCGTGCACCTGACCAAGTTTGAGGACCTGGCTGTGGCTTCCTCTTATTCCACCCGCCAGGCCTGGATAAACTCCGGCGACATGCGCGTGGCGGCCAAAGCCCTTAATGTCCGCTTTCTGCTGCACGGCTCGGTGAAAATCACCGGCGACCGCATTCGGGTCATTGCCGAGCTGGCCGACTGCGAAACCAAATCCAATGTCTGGGCGGACAAATTTGACGGCTGCCTGACCGCCAATGACCTGTTTTCCATCCAGGATGAAATCGTGCACCAGGTAACCTCGCGCATCGCGGACAGCAGCGGCCAGATCAAAAGCACCCTGCTTAAGGAGTCCGGGCCTAAGCCGCCCGAAACGGTTAACGCCTATGACGCCATCCTCGGCTATCACCATTGGGCGCCGTCCTTTGCCCTGGGCCGCTTCAAATATGCGCTGGAAGCTTTGGAGCGCACCGTGGCCGCGGATCCTGACTATGCCCTGCCCGCGGCCATGCTCGCGGATCTTTATGCCTCTGATTATCAACTGGGCTACGACCTCAGGCCCGACTGCCTGGATGATTCCCTGATTCTGGCCAACCGGGCCGTGTCGCTCAACTCCGGCTGCCAGTTCGCTTACTGGGCCCTGGCCCTCAATTATTTTCTGCGCCTTGACCAGGGCCGTTTCCAACACGCGGTGGTCCAGATCATTCCCTTAAACCCGGCCAACACCTACACCATGGCCGGCGCCGGCCTTTTAGTGGGCATGGCGGAGGACCTGGACAAAGGCCACGCCATTATGCAAAAGGCCGCGCAGCTTAACCCCAAGCTCCCCAGCTGGTTTCACATCATCCCCTTCATGGTGCGCTACAAGGCGGCCGATTATGAAGCGGCCCTGACCGAGGCCATGCAAATCAACACGCCGGACTGCTTCTGGGATCCCATGCTCAGAGCCGCCGCCTGCGGCCGCCTGGGCCTGGCCGGAGAAGCCCAGGCCGCTTTAAAGCAGCTTCTGGACCTGCAACCCGCTTTTATTAAGCAACAAGATATGTTGCTGCAAGCCTTGCTGTATTCGCCGGAACACGTGGACTTAATCCGCCAAGGCCTCGCGGCTGCAGGGTTAAGGTCCTGATCCGCGATTGTCCGGGATTCCCTGACTTTTGGAATTATTTGGAATTAGAGGACCGGCCTGACCGGGCCGTAGTCCTTGACCTTCTGGCGCAAGCCCTTGATGCGGGCCTCCACGGCGTCAGGGTTGGGATAGATGCTTTTAATGGATTCGAAAATATCCAGAGATTTTTGGAAATTGCCCTGCTCTTCCTCAAAATCGGCCAGGGCGAAGGCGCCCAGAACTTTGGTCTCCAGGGACGCGTCCGGCATTTTGCCCAACTCCATCAAATAAATTTTGGCCTGCTCGCCCTGTTCGTTCATCATCAGCACCTGGGCCAGCTCATAGAGACAGGAAGCATTGACCTCCGGGCCGGTTCGCATATCCAAACAGGAACGCAAACTGGCTGCGGCCAGATCGTTTTGCCCCCGCAGCTGATATATTTTGGCCAGTTTGAGGTGCAAGTGCCCCTGTTCCGCCTTGGACACGCCCGGAAAGGCCAGAAGCCGCTTCCAGGCGCCCAGGGCCTGGTCCCAGCGATGACCGGACTCATAAACCTGCCCCAGGCGCTCCAGGGCCTCTTTGCCCCGCTTGGGGTCCTCGGTGTACTCCAGGGCCATGGCCTCCAGAATATCCGTGGCCAGATGCTGATCCTCGCGGATGGACAGGGCGATGTCCACCAGCCGCTCCCAGGCTTCCCAACGTTGTGTCCCTTCGGGGTTTTGCTGCAAATAGCGCTCATACTGGCGCTCGGCATCAAGAAACTCTTTGCGGGCAAAGGCCTGCCTGGCCTCGTGCAACCCGTCGGCCGGCTCATCCGGTTTCTGCTCGCAGGCCGCGAGCAAGCCGGCAAAAATGATCAAGGCCAGAAAAAAGACGGTTAGATTTCCTGCCCGCTTTATACTTTGGACCTCAATACGTTTCATTCTCATATTCAAAGGCTGGCCGGCCCTTATGCCAACAACCCGATAAGGGTTGAGGAAAGGAAGGGGGCCGGAGAGGGAAAACCTCTAGGGTCGCCCCTTGTGGTTTTCCCTCCCCCCGCGCCTATTCCTCCCCGCTGTCGCGTTCGTTGACGGTGTCGAAGCCGGCCACAATGCTGCCTTCTTCCAGGTTGACCAGGCGCACGCCTTGGGTGGCCCGGCCCACAGTGCGCACATCGTCAACGCCCATGCGGATGATTTTATTGTTGGAGGTGAGCAGCACCAGGGCGTCGTCGTCCTGCACGGGCATGGCGCCGATAACCCGGCCGGTCTTGGGCGTGACCTTGAAGTTGATGATGCCCTTGCCGCCCCGCGTCTGGGACCGGTAAAGCTGTAGCTTGGTGCGCTTGCCGTAGCCCAGCTCGGATACGGTCATGACCTCCGGGTCGTCGTGTTCTTTAACCGTGACGCAGGCCACCACATTGTCGCCGGGCGACAGGGCTATGCCTTTGACCCCTGCGGTGTCGCGGCCCATGGGCCGGGCGTCGGTGCAGTTAAAGCGGATGGCCATGCCCTCGGCCGTGGTCAGCATAACTTCGCTGCGCTCGTCCACTTCGCGCACGGCAATAAGCTCGTCGCCGGGGCGCAGGGCCGTGGCAATGATGCCGGTGCGCCGGGTGCGGGCATACAGGGAGGACGCCGCCCGCTTGATCATGCCCTGGCGGGTGACAAACAGGAAATAAACATCATCGGTAAAGTCGCGCACGGGCAGAGCCGTGGTCACCCACTCCTCCTGCTCCAAGGGCACGACATTGGCGATGTGCGTGCCCCGGGCGGTGCGGCTGCCTTCAGGCACCTGGTGGACTTTGATCTGGTAGGCCCGGCCTTTGTTGGTGAACAGCACCAGGTGCTGATGATTGGTGGTGGCCAAGAAATCCTGCACAAAATCGCCGTCCGAGGTGTTCAGGGCCGCAATGCCCTTGCCGCCGCGTTTTTGCTGCTGGTAATGATCAAGGCTGGTGCGCTTGATATAGCCCCGCCTGGACAAGGTGATGACCACGTCTTCGTCGGGGATGAGGTCTTCCACCTCAAAGCCGTCCAGGCTGTCGGCAATGATTTCCGTGCGCCGGGGCGTGGCGTAGGTTTTTTTGACGGCTTCGGTTTCCTCGCGGATGACGCCAAGGAGCACGCTTTCGTTTTCCAGGATGGAGCGGAAGTATTCGATGCGCTTCATGAGTTCCTGGTATTCTTCAATGATCTTTTCATGCTCCAGATTGGTCAGGCGTTGCAGGCGCATGTCCAGAATGGCCTGGGCCTGAACCTCGGAGAAATCAAAACGGACCACGAGCTGTTCTTTGGCTTCGGGCGGGGTCTTGGACGCCCGGATCAGGGCGATGACCTCATCAATGTGGTCAATGGCCCGACGCAGGCCTTCCAGGATATGGGCGCGGGCTTCGGACTTTTCCAGGTCGAAACGGGTGTGCCGGGTAACCACCTCGCGCCGGTGCTCCAGAAAATACTCCAGGGTCTGCTTTAAGGACAACAGTTGCGGGCGGCCGCCGACCACGGCCAGCATGTTCACGCCGAACGAAGTTTCCAGGGGCGTATACTTGTACAGCGTATTGATGACGATATCCGGAATGGTGCCGCGCTTAAGGTCCAGAACAATGCGAATGCCTTTGCGGTCGGATTCGTCGCGCAGGTCGGTGACGCCCTCAATTTTGCGCTCGTGCACCAGGGCCGCGATTTTTTTGACCAGCATCGATTTATTCAGGGCATAGGGAATTTCGCGGATGACCAGGGCTTCCTGGCCTTTTTTACGCTCTTCCAGCTCAATTTTGCCGCGAATTTTAATGCTGCCGCGCCCGGTAAGGTAAGCATCGCGCAGGCCCTGCCCGCCGTATATAAACCCGCGCGTCGGAAAGTCCGGACCTTTGACGTGTTCCATGAGGTCTGAAACCGCGCAGTCGGGATTGTCTATGAGCAGGAGCAGGGCATCGCACAATTCCCCCAGGTTGTGGGGGGGAATATTGGTGGCCATGCCCACGGCAATGCCGGCCGTGCCATTGAGCAGCAAATTGGGCACTTTGGTGGGCAGCACCGATGGCTCTTCCAGGGTGTTGTCATAGTTGGGCCGGAAGTCCACCGTGTTTTTGTCGATGTCTTCCATAAATTCCGAAGCCAGACGGGACATGCGCACTTCGGTGTAACGCATGGCCGCCGGGGCGTCGCCGTCAATGGACCCGAAGTTGCCCTGGCCTTCGACCAGGGGGTCGCGCATGGAAAAATCCTGGGCCATGCGCACCAGGGCGTCATACACGGCTGTATCGCCGTGGGGGTGGTATTTACCGATAACATCACCGACCACGCGGGCGGATTTCTTGGGTGTCCGGTTCCAGGCGTTGCCCAGCTCGTGCTGGGCGAACATGATACGCCGGTGCACGGGTTTTAAGCCATCGCGCACATCCGGGATGGCCCGGCCGATGATTACGGACAGGGAATATTCCAAATAGGATTTTTTTAGTTCGTGTTCAATGCTGATTTGTTCGGACACTAGCTGCTCCAGGACCAAGTTAACTATTATTTTTATTACTCACGTCGTTGTCATAAACCAAGCCGCGAAAACCCGCCTGGTTCACGCCATGCCGCCGGCAAAACTCTTCCCGTAAAACCCCGGGCGGGGTTCAGGAAGAAAGGGGTTTCCCTCCCCGGCGTCTCGTCATATATCCAGATCCTGCACGCTCAGAGCGTTGCGCTCGATAAACTCGCGGCGCGGCTCGACCTGGTCGCCCATGAGCTGCTCAAACAGCTCATTGGCCTCTTCGGCGTCTTCCACTTTAACCTGCAGGAACACGCGGTTTTCCGGATTCATGGTGGTTACCCACAACTGCTCGGGGTTCATTTCGCCCAGGCCTTTATAGCGCTGAATGGTGATGCCCCGCCGCGCTTCTTCCAGCACATAGGCGTACAAGTCGAAGATATCTGTTTTGACCACGACCGGGTTATCTTTGCGTTCCACAGTAAAGACCAGGTCTTCGCACTTGCCGTGAATGCCGCGCAGGGCTTCCAGGGCCTGGACGTACATTTTGGAATTGAAAAATTCCAGGGGCAAATGGGTGCGCTGCCCGTTTTTGCTGGTAATCAGCAGAAAAGAGCGCTGGTCGCTCTCAGTCTCCTCGGTGGTCACCGCGTAGACAAAGTCATGCTTGCCCAGCCAGTCGCGGAAGCCATTGCCTCCCTCTACCTGAAAAACCTCAGGGGAAAGCTTTTGTTCATAATTGATGAAGCACAGGAACAAATCGCGGGGAATGCCGGCATGTTCGGCTTCTGTGAGCCGGAGTTCCATGTCGCGGATGGCTTTCATCAGTTTGATGATGCTGGAACCTTCAAACTTGTCGCCCGACTGCAAGCTGATGCTGATCTCCTTGCTGATGCGGGAGAGCAGGAAGGCATTGAGCTCGTCGTCATCCTTGATAAATTTCTCGGAACTCTTGGTCTGCACCCGGTACAGAGGCGGCTGGGCGATGTACAAATGCCCGCGGTCAATCAGGGGCTGATACTGCCGGAAGAAAAAGGTCAGCAGCAGGGTGCGGATGTGCGCGCCGTCCACGTCAGCGTCGGTCATGATTACGATTTTGTGGTAACGCAGCTTGTCAAGGTCCATGTCCTCATCGCCGATGCCCGCGCCCATGGCCGTAATCAGGGCTTTGATTTCCTCGTTGGCCAGGATTTTGTCAAAGCGGGTTTTTTCCACGTTAAGGATCTTGCCGCGCAAGGGCAAAATGGCCTGGGTGCCTGGGTTGCGGCCCTGTTGGGCCGAACCGCCGGCCGAGTCGCCTTCCACAATGAACAGCTCCGAATCCGTGGGGTCTTTGCTCTGGCAGTCGGCTAATTTTCCGGGCAGAGAGTTGTCGGACAGGGCGCCTTTGCGGCGCACCAGGTCCTTGGCTTTACGGGCCGCATCGCGGGCTCTGGCCGCGTCCACGGCCTTGTCGATGATCAATTTAATGTCTTTGGGGTTTTCCGCGAAGAAAGTGTTCAAACTTTCATAAACAGTGGAGGATACAATGCCCATGATCTCGCTGTTGCCCAATTTGGTCTTGGTCTGGCCTTCAAACTGGGGATTGGGCAGCTTGACGCTGAGCACGGCGGTGAGGCCTTCGCGCACATCATCGCCGGACAGCTTGATCTTCATCTTTTTGGCTTGTTCGGAGTTGCCGATATAGTTGTTGATGGCCTTGGTCAGCGCGGCCCTGAAGCCGGCCAGGTGGGTGCCGCCTTCCTTGGTGCGGATGTTGTTGGCATAGGTGAGCACGTTTTCCTTGTAACCGGCATTGTATTGCAGGGCGAACTCCGTGGTTACGCCCTCAATGAGCCCGGAACCGCAGGCAATGGAATGAATGCCGCCTTCCCCGGAATTGAGGTTTTTAACAAACTGCTTGATGCCGCCGTCAAAGCGGAACAAGTGGTTTTCATTGCTGCTTTCGTCGCGCAGCTCAATTTCCAGGCCGGGATTGAGGTAAGCCAGTTCCTCAAAACGCTTGCTCAGAATTTCATAAGAAAATTCAACGGTTTCAAAAATCTCCTCGTCAGGATGAAAGCGCACGGTGGTGCCGTGGGTGTCAGAATCGCCGATGACCTGCAAATCGTCCTGAGGTACGCCCCGGCAGTAGCTTTGCTTGTAACGCTTGCCGTCGCGCCGCACCGTGACTTCCAGATGATCGGACAGGGCGTTGACGCAGGAAACGCCCACCCCGTGCAAACCGCCGGAAACTTTATACGCGTCATTGTCGAATTTGCCCCCGGCATGCAGTTTGGTCATGACCACCTCCACAGCCGGGCGGCCTTCCTTGGGGTGAATATCCACAGGGATGCCGCGGCCGTTGTCGCTGACGGTCACGCTGTTGTCCAAATGCATGGTCACGGTGATGCGCGAGCAATACCCGGCCATGGCCTCGTCTATGGAGTTGTCCACCACTTCATAAACCAGGTGGTGCAAACCGCGAAAGTCAGTACTGCCTATATACATGGCCGGCCGCAGGCGTACGGCGGCCAGGCCTTCCAAGACCGTGATGTTGTCAGCCGTATATCCCTGTTTTGCGGCAACGGTGTTTTGCGCTGTCATTAAACCTCTTCCTCGTTATAATATGCGTCTTCCACAATTTTCATGGGCATGATGATCACTGTGTATTCAGGGTCATCCTTGCCACTGATGCCGCAAGGACCCTCGCTGCCCGTAAGAACCATATTCACTTCCTCTGACCCGAAGTGGTTGAACACTTCTATCAGATCTTTGGTGGGGAAGGCTATTTTTTTCAATTCGCCCTTAAATTGCACTTCCATGCTTTCCGAAGCCGAACCCACATCCTGGCCCAGAGCCGACAAATTAAGTTCAGCGCCCAAATCAAAATTCACGCAGCGGTTGTTGTCCGTATTGAAAATGGAAATGCGGTCCAAAGCCTGCAAAAGTTCCTGGCGCGGGGCCTTAAGATCGGATCTGGCCACATCATCCAGCTTGGCCAGAAAATTATGATAATCAGGATACTCATACGCGCTCAAGGGCAGGCTGAAGCTTTCTTTTTTATCAGCGGTGCGCAAATACAGGCGCTTGTCGCTGATGCTGACTTCAATTTCATCGTTGCCCAGCCATTTTTTCAGTTCGGCCAGATAGCGCTTTTGAATGAGTATGCCCTCCTGGGGCAACAGATTATACAAATCATCGTTGCTGAAACGAAGCATGGCGAACTGGTGTCCGTTAAGCCCGCAAGCTTCAATAAAGTTGCCGGACACCGGCTTCATATACAGACAGGCAATGGCTTCCAGGCTGTCCTCATCGCCAATGCAAAAATTGAGCTTATCGATAAGTTCTTGCAGAAAATCGCCGCTCCAGAACACGGCTCCGTTTTCCGGGAAAGCGGAAAAATCCTGAAACCAGGAAGAATCATGCGTGGGCAGCTTATATTTACGCCGGCCCTGTTCCACCAGCAGATTGCCGCTTTCCACGTCCATTTTCAAAGTCACCGTGCCGGGAGGCAACTTGCGCAAAAGCTCCACAAAAGCCTTGCCCTGCACTCCCACCAGGCCAGGTTCAGTCACGTCCGCCGCATAGCGGCCGCAAAATTCTATATTGGAATCCGTACACAACACAGAGAGATTGGCCCCATCACTCTTCAGCCAAATGGAGCGCAGATAAGCGGCGCCTGATTTGCTGGGAATGATGTTGGCGGCTTTTTGGAGACCCTCAATGACGTTTTCTTTTTCAATTCTTAAAAACATTAATAATCTCCTGTTGTTTTTGTAGGGGTGGAATCTTTGTGCATATCTTTATTACTTGCTGAAATAATTAACTTTTTAAACAAACATTTTTGAATGAAAAATTTTAGTTGGTGTGCCTGGCTTGCTGTGTTGCCTTTAAACATCCATCTCCAGGCATTTTTTTTTCAACTCAGTGAGCAACTTGTGCATATCCTGATTATGGTTTTGTATTTCCTTAATTTTTTTTACAGAATACATAATGGTGCTGTGATCTTTGCCGCCAAAAATTTTACCCAATTCAGGATAAGAGGAGTTGAGCAGCTCCCGGCATAAAAACATGGCGATCTGCCGGGCCAGTACCACTTCCTGCCGGCGTTTGCCGCCCAGGATGTCGGCCGGAGATAAATCCAGATGGCCGGCGGTCAGATTGATAATCTGGCTGGAGGTCACTTCAGGCAAAGTTTTACCGCCGGCATGCCGGACCATGCTTTCAAAATCTGATTCCAGCAATTCCCGCTGGGTCAGGCTGTTGTAAGCCGCGAGACGTTTAATGATGCCGCCTAATTGGCGCAGGCCTTCAAAGCGCGTGGCCAGGGTCAGAATTTGGTTTTTGCTTAAAATCAGGCCAATATCCGCGCACCTGGAGGTAACGTACTGAATGCGCACTTCCAGGTCCGCTTCTTTGATGGCCAGACATAACCCGCCTTCCAGGCGGGAACGCAGGCGGGGATTGAGATCTTCGGCTTCACCGGGTTTGTGCAGCCCGGCAAACACCAGCTGTCTGTTTTCCTCGTGCAGGGCGTCAAAAAGCAGGACCAACTCGTCCTGCAAAACGCCCATATTATATATTTTTTGCAGATCATCCACAATTAGCACGCTGTGGGCTAAAATGCGCTGCCTGGCGCGGCGTTGGTTTTTAGTGATGTCATAATGGGTTTTTAGTTCTTCCGGCGTACAGAAAAAAACCGAGGCGCGATTGGCGGTGATCAACTCATTGGCCAGGGCGCGCAGCAAATGGGTTTTGCCGCTGCTGCTTTCGCCCCAAAGCACCAGGGGATTGAATTTGCCCAGTGGTTCTTCACCCGAGGCAATGCGGCGCATGGTTTCCACCGGAAAAAAATTTTTTTCTCCAGGAATGAAATCAACAAACGAATAAGTTTTCCCCGGGGCCACCGGGTCTTTGTTTTCAACTTTTTTGCGAGGCCCGACAGGTAGCGCCGCAATTTGGCTCTGCTGCTGGCAGGTTGAATACTTGATCAGCAGGTTTTCACCCAGGCAGGTTTTCAAAGATTGCTCAAAGTTATGCTGGTGGGCCACCATAAACCACTGGCCGAAAAATTTATGTGGAAAATGCACAACAAGTCCCTGTTCATCTTGCTGCTTTTCCAGGCGCAAAGGATCAAACCACTGGCACAGGTCGCGATGGGAGCAGGTTTTTTCCAGGTGTCGGCGTATGGTTTGTTTGAGCATGACCTTGTTTCCAGAAGAGAGCGCGTAAAGCGAATGCATAGCATAAAAGCGAAGTTTGAACAAGCCCGAAAATTGAGTGGTTGCTAAAGATAACAACCTGAAATAATTAATAAATTTTAATGAAGACCAACAAGCGGCGGCGCGCAAGGCCTCGAGTAGGATTATGGATTTAAAATAATTCGACAGCCAGAAAAGCGGATAAATTGCTTCTTTAGGCAATATTGTTCAGAATATTCTATTGTTGAAATAAAATATTGTTAAACTGTCCCGGCTTGTCGGAAAGACCTGGCGCATTACAATAAGCCCAGTTCCCAGTTGAAAGGGCTGGTGCGGGCGGCTTCGGGTATTTCCCGGCCGGGATGCTCGTGGATATGGACAAAGGTCGCATACCCGGCTTGAACCAGGTTGTCTTTTTTATCCGTAATGTCCAAAGGCCAGGCCGGATAAATCCAGGTATTCTGACTGTATTGCTTGACCCAGAACATTTCGCGCTTGGGGCTTGTCAGCGGCGCGCCCAGCAGCTTGGCGTTTTGCTTGTGCCGGGAAAGGCCCATAGGCCAAAAACCGCTGAGCACAATGCCCAGAGGCAGAGGACTTAGGGAAGGCAGTTGCAGCAGGTCTTCCCCGGATAGCTCCGGGCTGACGATGGCCTGGGAAAAGCCCATCGCGGCCAGTGCTTTTATGGCCAGGGCATTGGTGATGTTGCAAAAAGGCCCGGCCGTGATTTCCAGGCCGCCGGCCTGTTCTCCGGCAACGCTCCTGAACAGGTTCATCTGCCAGGGCGAGTTGCAGACAAAGTGCCTGGCTTTATTGCGTAAAAGCTGCAACAGAAGCCCTTGCCATAAATCTTCTTCATCGGGCCAGATAACCGGGGGTAGCCACCAGGAAACCCGCGGCGCCACCGTGCGGGAAGTCTCCTCGACTGTGCGCCGGGACAGCCACAAGCCGTTAAGAGTTTGCGAGTGCCGGCCGGTGCGCGTGTCCTTGCCGTGCAAAATGGCGGAGCGCAAGATAATGACCTGGCCGTCTTTGGCTTTGACAGGCAAGGGCAGGGCCGGCTCCCAGTTGACCGGGCGGCCTTCGCGGCCGGGGTGGGCTTTCAGCCGGGTTTCCCAGGCTTTGAGGGCCGCGGTTAATTCCGGTTCGCGGCGATCCAGAAGGTATACAGGCGTGCCGCTTTTGGGCGATTTGCCCTTACCGGGCCGCAGGCTCAGGGTGCCGCCTTTGGGGATGCGCTTGGTCACTGTGGTGGTGAAATGGGAGTTTTCGTCCTCAAGGCCGAGGCGCAGGTAATCGCCGGGCAGCAGTTCCAGGCGGGGGCTGATATTGATTAAGCCGGGAGCGCTATGTTTATTTTTTTCGGGTCCGCGGTTTTTTTCGGCCTTGGCGGGCGCGCTTTTCGGTGGCGCTGTCGGGGCGGCGTAAGTGACTTTGCCCACAAACAGGCCTGAGGCGGCCTGCCCGTCCGGGTTGGTCACCGGGGCTTCATGCTGGGGCAGAAAACGCCCTCTGGTGTGCGGCCTGCCCAGGGCCATGTCCAGGATGTCCTCCACCGCTTTTTTGACCTCCGGGTCCGCGGGGTTGTCGCGCAGCATTTTGTAAGCCGTGGTCACATAATATACGTAATGGGGGCCTTTGCGCCGGCCTTCGATTTTCCAGGACGCCAGGTTGGGAATGTCCAGCAAGGTCTTGGCCATGAGGTCCAGGGAAAGATCCAGGCAGGAGAAAAAAGCGCCTTCCCGGTTTTTGTGCGCATAAGTGCGGCGGCAAGGCTGGACGCAGCGGCCGCGCAGACCGCTTTTGCCGCCCAGGTATGAAGACCAGTAGCAGCGCCCGGACACGCAGTAGCATAGGGCGCCGTGCACAAAAAGCTCAAGGTCCAGGCCGGCCGGCGCGGCCGCACAGGTCTGCCGGATTTCGTCAATGCTCAGTTCCCGGGGCAGGATGACGCGGCTTGCGCCCAGGCGGGCAGCCTCGGCCAAGGCCTTGGGGTGAGTGACGTTGGCCAGGGTGGACAAGTGCAGCTCGCCGCTGAAGCCGGCCTGGCGGGCGAGGTCCACGGCGCCGATGTCCTGGATGATCAGAGCGTGGGGCCTTACGTCGCGGGCCAGGCGGAGACTGAGCCGCCCGGCCGGAGCCAGGTCGTCGTTTTTGAGCACCGTGTTCAGGGCGATGTATATTTTGCGGT
>JAVBRZ010000149.1:0-4257 GCA_031547425.1 Desulfovibrionaceae bacterium | reverse complement strand
CATTTTAACTTTGAAATGTTACACCATATGCAGCATTTAAAAGACAAAAAACATAGCCTTTTATCATACACGTTCAGGCCGAAGCGGCCTGAACTAAAGACACGCTACGCTGCTCGCTTGCGGGCGTCTGCCGGCGCATCCCGCCAGAGCATTTTTCCTTAATATATAATTTAAATGTTAAAATGCTCTATAGCATTTAACGCTTGAGAAAGGCGCTTAGCGGCGAAAGCAAGTTGACCCGCGGCGCGTACCGCGTTTTGCCCTTGGGGGATATGCAATTTTGCCGTCCCGCAAAACTGTCGCCCGCGCCTGTCTCGCGGGTGGTATTGCGCTTCGCCGCATCCCGCCAGAGCATTTATAAAATATATTACCTCAAGCGTGAAATGCTCTGGTTAAAAAAGCGTAGGCCTTCTCTTCCGCTAATCCGGGTTCAGGGAAGAGGCCCGGGGCGTTCAAACCGCTTCCCGCAAGCTGAGGCTGCCGGCCGGGCAGATTTGCACGCACAGGCCGCAACCGTCGCAGAGCATGGCGTCCACGCGGGAGGCTTCGCCGCGCGAACCGTTGATGGCCTGGTAGCCGGCGTCTTTGCAGGCAATGAAGCACATGCCGCAGCGCCTGCATTTTAAGGGATCGTTAACGGCCACCACGCGCGGCTCGCGGCGCAGGTCCTTGTGCAGGGTGAGGTTGGGCAGGGCCAGGCCGCAAACTTCGTCCACGGCGGCAAAGCCTCTTTTTTGCAGGTAATTGCCAAGTCCTTTGCATAACCCGTCAATTATGCCGTAGCCGTGCAGCAGCACTTCGGAACAGAGCTGGACGAGGCCGGCCCCGGCCAGGAAAAATTCCACGGCATCGTGCCAGTTGCTGATGCCGCCTATGCCGGTGATGGGCACGCCGGGCGCAGCTTGCGCGGTTTGCAGCACGGCGTGCAGAGCGATAGGCTTGATGGCCGGGCCGCCGAGGCCGCTGTTTGAGCCTTTGCCGCCCACGGACGGCAGGGGGGTAAAGGTGTCGATATCAATGCCGGGCACGGCGTGCACGGAATTGATCAGGGAAATGGCGTCAGCCCCGGCGGCCAGGCAGGTTTTGACCGCTTCGGGCAAACCCGGCATGGCCGGCATTTTCACCCAGATGGGGGCTTTGCTTGCGGCGCGCACCCAGCCGATGATGCGGCGGATGGCTTCCGGGCTTTGGGCGATGCTGCCCACGCCGCCGGATTCCGAGCCGCCGTGCGGGCAGGAAAAATTAAGTTCCAGGGCATCGGCCCCGGCTTCGGTGCAGGCAGCGGCGGCCTCGCGCCACTGCGCTTCAACGGGCGCGCCGCCATAGAGCATGCTGGCCGCCAGAGCCCGGTCCGGATAGTCCTTTTTAAGGGCGTGAATATCCTGCAACCAATCGTCCAGGCTGCGCATGGTGCCGAGCTCAATATCCACAAAGCCAATGATTTTGCCGTTGTGTTTGACCGCTTCAATGCGCGGCCGCACGTTGCTTTGCGGCGGCGTTTCCACCTGGCTTAAAGATTTGATGACCGCGCCGCCCCAGCCGGCCTCAAAGGCGCGGGAAATCATGGCCCGGTTGGAAGTGGGCGGCGCCGAGGACAGCAGAAAGGGGTTAATGAGAGAAATGCCGGTAAAGGTGGTTGACAGCAAAGGCATAATCATGCTCCTTAGAAAAGAAAATTGTCCGGGAAAAACAGCCGGAGCGTTCCGGGCGGCGGCTCCTGGAGACGAAGTTTGCCCGCGCGGGAAAAGGCTTTGAGCCGTATTTTCTGATGCCATATTTCGCCGCGAAAGTCACCAGAAAACAAGGCCCGGGAGGCGCCGGCCCGAGCTTGCCCCCAGGTTGGATCCTGCTTTGATGATTGCCGCAAACAGGCTATTAGAGCATTTCACGCTCGAACCGCTGGTGGCAGGTAGCGCAATGAAGCGGCGTCCGCAAGCGGGCAGCCCGGCGTGCCTTTAGGACAAGCTGCTTCCGCGTGCACGTGTAAGATAAAAAACGGTCTTTTGCTTGAAAAGGAAAACAGGGAACTGTTTTAAAGTTATAAACTATTTTCAAGCGTGAAACGCCCAATTGAGCCGGCGCTTGCCGGAAACACCGCCAGCCAAACCACACAGGAATTAAACTATGCTATCAGGCCGCGGCTTTGCCCGCCTTGGGGGCCGAAAACAAACACCGCCCAGCCTTGGAATCGTTATTGCCGCTTTCCTCTGCGCCGTATTTTTGCTGGCCGCGTCGGAGGCGAGCCGGGCGGAGGAAGAAACCGCAAGCCAGGATACGGTTTATGAACCCGCACACGCGCGGCTGGTGTTGCCCGAAAACTGGGGGCCGTCCGGGCCTTGGGCCAAAAATCCCGCAGCCGGGGAGCAACCGGGCGGCTTGCTGTTTTCCGGCGAAGCCCGCGCGCCCACGGGCGAGGCGGTAACGAAATTTACCCTGAACCAGTTACCTCCCATTGCTATCCCTTCGGATGCCTTCCCGCAAATGAGCGCCAAGGAACAGCAACAATTTTGCAACTCCCTGCTGGAAAGCTTCGTCACCGCGTTCACCAAACAGGCCGGAGTCGCGCCCACAGGCTCCAAGGTCATGATCAAGCGCCTGGGAGGCTGGTATACGGTTATGCTCACGGCCCGTTTCATCTCGGGCGATATGGACATCATCATTAACCAGGTGGCTTATTCCCTGCCGGATCGTGCGTTGTACCTGACTTTTTACACCGAAGCGCCCCTGATCTCGATCATGGCCCCGGACATGGTCTATATCCTGGACAACTTCCAGCCGGATGCCCGGGTAACGCCGCGCGAGGCGCCGCCGCGCGAGCCCAAGGAAACCCTTGACGACTACTTGGGCAGGCTGAAGGCCGCCGCGCCGTAAAACGCACGGCGGCGCGCACGCTGAAAAACAACACCCGCCACTATTTTGGGCCTGTCCGGAAAGGCAAATATATTTGCATTTTTTAACACTTTACATCTGGCGTTCAAAAACGGACCTGTGTATAACCCTTCCAGGTGACTGGATGTGACAAATTCCGATATTCAAAATACCTCGCCTGTTCTTGCCTCTTCCCCCCAGAACCGCAGGCTGAAACCCTGGACCGTAGCGACCGCCGCCGCTCTGGTAGCCGTGGTTGCGCTGCTGGTCTGGCTGGGCACCCGCACGCCGGACATCCCTTTGCCCGAAGCGCACACGGCCGCGCAAAACAGCACGAACCAGGGTGGGGAGCCGGTCATTGCCGGCGAGTCCGAGACGCCCCATATTTTTAAAGGTGAAGTGAGCCCGGGTGATACGGCCAGCACCATTCTCTATGACTGGATCCCGCAGACCGACGTCCAGTCCATGGTTGACGCCTGTGAAAACATTTACCCCCTGTCCCGCCTGCGCGCAGGCAACCCTTACACCGTCATTGCCGACCAGGAAGGCCTCAACCGCTTCGAGTATGAAATCGACGCGGACCGCAAGCTGGTCATCAGCCGCACCCCCGGCAGCTATGAGGCCTGCCTGGAGGCCATTGCCTACGATATCCGCCTGGCGCTCATCAATATCAACATAGATTCCAATTTGTTCCAGGCCGTGGCCGATGCCGGGGAAAACCCCAACCTGGCCATCTCCCTGGCTGACATTTTCGGCTGGGAAGTGGACTTCATCAAAAGCATCCGCGAAGGCGACACGTTTCGGGTGCTGGTGGAAAAACGTTACCAGGAGGGCGAATTCAAGCGCTACGGCCCCATCCTGGCTGCCCGTTTCACCAACCAGGGCAAAGAATATGAAGCTTTTTACTATGTGGAGGAAGAAGGGCCGCAATTTTTCACCCGCAGCGGCGACAGCATGAAGCGCGCCTTTCTCAAGGCGCCGCTGTCATTCACCCGCATCTCCTCAGGCTACAATTTACGGCGCCTGCACCCCATTTTCAAAGAAGTGCGCCCGCACCCGGCCATTGACTATGCGGCGCCCGCAGGCACGCCGGTAAAGGCCATCGGCAACGGCACGGTCACTTATGCGGGCTGGGGCAAAGGCGCGGGCAAACATATCGTGCTGCGCCACAGCAACGGCTATGAAAGCATCTACATGCACCTGTCCGGTTTCGCCAAAAGCGTAAGAAAAGGCTCGCGCGTGCAGCAGGGCCAGGTTATCGGCTATGTGGGCAGCACCGGATATTCCACAGGGCCGCACCTGGATTTTCGCATCAAGCAGAACAATAAGTATATCAATCCGGCCTCTGTAACCAGTCCGCGCTCCGATCCAGTGAGCAAGCGCAACCTG
>JAVBRZ010000038.1:0-16992 GCA_031547425.1 Desulfovibrionaceae bacterium | reverse complement strand
CAACATGATCAGCTCCAGCCTGCAAGGCGTCACTTTTATCGCGGCCAATACCGATCTTCAGGCCCTGGGGCGCTCCCAGGCAAACGTTAAAATTCAATTGGGCGACAAGCTGACCAAGGGCCTCGGCGCCGGCGGCAACCCCCAGGCCGGGCAGGACGCGGCCATGGAAAGCCTGGAGGCCATTCGCGAAGCCGTGGGCGACAGCGACATGGTCTTTGTCACTGCGGGCATGGGCGGCGGCACGGGCACGGGCGCGGCCCCGGTAATTGCCCAGGCCGCCCGCGAAATGGGCGCTCTGACCGTGGGCGTGGTCACCAAGCCGTTTTATTTTGAAGGCAAGCGCCGCATGGATGCCGCCGAGCGGGGCATTCTCGCTTTCCGCGAGCATGTGGACAGCCTGATCACCATCCCCAATGATCGCTTGCTGACCCTGGCTCCCAAAAAAGCCGCCTTCATCGACATGCTTAAAAAGTCCGATGAAGTGCTGTACCACGCTGTGCGCGGCATTTCCGATCTGATTATGGTTCCCGGCCTCATCAACCTCGACTTTGCCGATGTGCGCGCGGTCATGGGCGAGGCTGGCCTGGCCATGATGGGCGCCGGAGTCGCCAGCGGCGAATCCAGAGCCAGAGAAGCGGCCATGAAGGCCATCACCAGCCCGCTGTTGGAAGACGTGTCCATTGACGGCGCGCGTGGAGTGCTCATGAACGTGACCGCTTCTTACGAAGTGACCATGGAAGAAGTGGCGGAAGCCATGAGCATTATTGAGGACGCTTCCGACGAAGACGCCCAGATCTTCTTTGGCGTGGTCTTTGATGATGCCGTGGAAGACGAAATCCGCATCACGGTCATCGCCACCGGCATTGAGCCCAAGGGCGCCATCATGGGCGACAGTGTGGGCGGCACGGTGAAAATGTTCCCCTCTCGCGGCGCGGCCAGCCATGTGCCGGCCGGTTTGGGCCAGGGCCTGGGCGCGAGCCAGGCTTCCGCAAAACCCGCTTCCGCCACGGCTGCGGCCGGCGGTTGGGGCTTGCATGGCGATGAAGGCGTGGGCGTGCCCCGTCCGGTGCGCAACTATGCCGATGGCAACCGCGATGTGCCCGCGGTCATGCGCATGCAGGGCGGCGCCAGACCCGCCGCCAGGGAAGCGGCCCGCGGCGGCCATGCCCCCGGCGAAAACGATTTTGTCTTTGATGAGGATGAATTTGAAATTCCGTCCTTTATCCGCAAGCAAGCGGATTAGGACCGCGTTTTTTTAACGTGTTTTGTCCCGCGTCCGCCTGTAAAGCGGGCGCGGGATTTTTTGCGGAAATGGAACCTGACCGCTTTGGCGCGGCAAACCACCCCAGGACAAGACCATGAATCCTCTGGCCGCCCTTCTTCGTACCTGTGAAAACCATATGCGGCTTCTTGGCGGCCGGGAAATACTCAAGTATCTCGGTCCCGGCATCCTGGTCACTGTGGGCTTCATCGACCCGGGCAACTGGGCGGCCAACCTCGCGGCCGGGGCCGAATACGGCTATTCCCTGCTGTGGATGATCAGCCTGTCCACGTTCATGCTCATTGTTTTGCAGCATAACGCGGCCCATCTCGGCATTGTCAGCGGGGAATGCCTGGCTGAGGCCATCACTAAATTTTTGCCTCGTCCCCTGGCCCTGCCCGTGCTTTTTTCCGCGCTGGGCGCTTCGGCCATGACCAGTCTCGCGGAAATTCTGGGCGGGGGCATAGCTTTGCACCTGTTGTTCGGCCTGCCCATCCCCATGGGCGCAACCCTGGTGGCCGCGTTTACCAGTTTCATGGTGCTGACCAATTCCTACGCCAAAATCGAGCGCTGGATCATCGGCTTTGTCTCCATCATCGGGTTTTCTTTTTTGTATGAACTGACGCTGGTCAGCACCAATTGGGCGGACGCGGCCAAGGGCTGGGTTGCCCCGGCTTTTCCGGAAGGCTCCATGCTGGTGATCATGAGTGTGCTCGGCGCGGTGGTCATGCCCCATAACCTGTTTTTGCACTCGGAAATCATTCAGAGCCGGCAGTGGAACCTTGAAGGCGAGGCCGTGGTCGAGCACCGGCTGAAGTATGAGTTCCTGGACACACTTTTTTCCATGCTCATTGGCTGGGGCATCAACAGCGCCATGATCCTGCTGGCCGCGGCCGCTTTCTGGGCGCATGGCGTCAGCGTCAGCGAGTTGGAACAGGCCAAACATCTGCTGGAGCCTTTGCTGGGGGATGGCGCCGCAATGATCTTCGCCCTGGCCCTGCTCATGGCCGGCGTGGCCTCGTCCATCACCTCCGGCATGGCCGGGGGCATCATCGTGGCCGGCATGGCCGGTGAGGCCTACACCACCCGCGACAAACACAGCCGCTGGGGCGTGCTTTTTTCCCTGTGGGCCGGCGTGGCCGGCATCTGGGTCATCAGCGATTCTTTCAAGGCCCTGCTCATTTCCCAAATGATTCTGTCCGTGCAATTACCGATAACCATGGCCGCCCAGATCTATCTGACCTCATCAACGCGGGTCATGGGCAAACACGCCAACGGGCCGTACCTTAGGGCGCTGCTCGTCTTGTTGCTGGTGGTGGTCGCCAGCCTGAATATCGCATTGTTGTTCAGCGCCTGGGCTTAAGCGCAAGCGCCGGGGAAGATGGAACCAAGGCGCGGAAGTTGTGCGCCCCGTCGGGCGGTCAAGCCAGGTACTTCCTGATTTTGGCCAGGAGTTCGTCAATATTGACCGGTTTGCCGATGTGGTCGTTCATGCCCACGGCCAGGCACTTTTCAATATCTTCCCGGAACACGTTGGCGGTCATGGCAATGATGGGAACACTCGCGGCCCGGGGCAAGGCCATGGCCCGGATGCGCCTGGTGGCCTCATAACCGTCCATTTCCGGCATGTGGATGTCCATGAAAATGATGTCGTAGCCGTTGGAGTTGGCGGCAAAGGCATCGCAAGCCGCCAGGCCGTTTTCCGCCGTGTCAATGGTCACCCCCGTGCTTTCAAGCAGGGTGCAGATAATTTCGCGGTTGATTTCCACATCCTCGGCCAGCAGAATACGCTTGCCAGCAAGGGAAACATCGCTTGCCGCCCTGTCCGCGCCCGGGTCGGCGTCCGCCGTGGTTTCCCGTCCGGCAGGTCCTATGCCGACGCGGATGGTGAAGATAAAGCGCGCGCCCTGGCCCAGATCCGACTCGATCCAGATTTTTCCGCCCATAAGCTCAATGATTTTTTGGGATATGGACAACCCCAGCCCCGTGCCGCCGTATTTGCGGGAAATGCTGCCGTCCGCCTGTTCAAAGGCCCTGAACAGCTTGCTCTGTTGCTCTTTGGAAATGCCGATGCCGGAGTCGGCCACTTCAATGTGCAGAACGCACAAATTTTTTTCAGTAGCGGGCAGGCGTTCTATGCGCAGGCGTATTTCGCCGCCCGCAGGGGTGAATTTGTTGGCATTGCTGATTAGATTGGCAATAACCTGGGCCAGCCTCTGCCGGTCGGCCCGCAGAGCCGCCGGCACGTCTTTGGCCACGTGGCTTATGAAGGTTTGCCCCTTTTCCTCGATTTTGTGATGGACCACGGTTTCCACTTGCCGCAACAGGCTGGCCACGGAAAAATCTATCTCGGACAGTTCAAGCTTGCCGGCTTCAATTTTGGACATATCCAGCACATCATTGATGACCCCCAGAAGATGGCTGGACGCTTCATTGATTCTGTTCAGACAGTATTCCTTTTTGGCCGGGTCCGATGAGGTTCTGGCGATTTCGGTCATGCCGATAATGGCGTTCATGGGCGTGCGCATTTCATGGCTCATGCGCGCCAGGAAATTGCTTTTGCTGGTGCTTTCCTCCTGTGAGCGCATGCGTTCGACCCGGGTGCGCACCAGCATGTAGCTCAAGGCGGCCATAAGCGCGAAACCAAGCACCCCCAGCATCAGGGCCAGGCCGTAAACCTGCTGATAATAGCTGGAACTGGGTATGATTACGCCGATGTGCCAGCCGTTGAAAATTGTGCGAAAAAAGATGATGCTGTCGGTTTTGTCAAGGTCGCTGAAGCGCACTGCGGAAATGGGCTTGTCTTCCGCAAACATCTGGGCGAGCTTGGTATAATCGCCGCCGGCTTTGGTCATATTGACGCCGATAAGCTTGTCGTCACGATGGGTGATGAAGTTCAGCTTGTCATCGATCAACACCCCATAACCGTTGCCCACAATGCGCTGCGCATGCACATATTCGGCAACCCTGGTGAGTTTTAAATCCACAGCCAGGATGCCGTGGGCGGTTCCTTCATTATCAAACAGCTTTTGCGAAAAGCTGATGCACAGCCCGCCCGTTTCCGCATCGGTATAGGGTTCGGAAAAGAAAATCTTGCCGTTGTTGTGCTCGGCGCCCACATGCCACGGCCGACTCGCCGGCACATAATCGGGCGGCGGCGTCCAGCCCGACCCGTCGAGAAATTCGCTTCGGATATAAGCGTATATTTTCATAAAATCAGGCATGGGCGAGCGTTCCGCATTGAAATAGGTATTGGTGCCGCGCAGAAACGCCAGAATTTCCTTATTGTCCCTTTGCTCGCTGAGCATACTCTCCACGGTTTGCACCACATTGGCGAAGAGCAATTCCGCTTCCGTGAGCCCCGCAGACACAGCCGTCTGGGTGGTGTCCATGCTGGCTTCGCCGGTGAGCAGCATCTGGTTGCGCACAATTTTGCTCACATACACGTAACTGACCAGCACCATGGCCAGAAAGGCGATGAAGACGAACAAAATCTGCTGATAATTAGTCTTTATCAGTTCTTTTGCGTTCAAGCGGATACCCTTGGCCAGGCATGGCCAGATTGGAAAGGATTATCCCTCGGACGGAGGGGGCACGTATTCGTACGCCAGTTCTTCGAAAGACGTGTATTCGGCCACATAGGCAAGGCCGCAGGTGCCGGTGGGGCCGTTGCGCTGCTTGCCGATGATCACTTCGGCCTCGGCTTTGCGCGGGTTGTCCTCACGCTTGTTGTACACCGCATCGCGGTAAAGGAAAAGAATGACGTCGGCGTCCTGCTCAATGGCGCCGGATTCGCGCAGGTCGGAGAGCATGGGGCGTTTGTTGGTGCGTTCTTCCACTTTGCGGTTGAGCTGGGCCAGGGCGATGACCGGAATATTCAGCTCCTTGGCCAGGGACTTGAGGCTGCGCGAAATGTCTGAAATTTCCAGTTCGCGCGAGTCCGTGCGCCGGGAGGAACGCATCAACTGCAAATAATCAATGATCACCAGCCCGACGCCCTTCTGGGCGTGCAGGCGGCGGATGCGGCCGCGCAGCTCCAGGGTGGACAGGGCCGCGGAATCATCAATATATATAGGTGCCGCGGCCAAGCCGTCCAGGCGTTTTTGCAGGCGGTCCCAATCATCGTCGGTCAGGTCGTAGCGGCGCAGCTTGGACAGGGGCACCTTGGCCTCAATGGCCATCATGCGCGCGATAAGCTGCTCCTTGGACATTTCCAGGGAGAAGACGCCCACGGGCACACCTTGCATGATGGCGGCGTTGAGACAGAAGTTGAGGGCCAGGGCGGTTTTGCCCACTGAGGGGCGGGCGGCCACAATAATCAGATCCGAAGGCTGAAAGCCGGCGGTCATTTCATCCAGCTTATGGTAGCCGCTGGTTACGCCGGTAAGCTGGGCTTCCTTGCCCAGGCGTTCCGTGAGCTCGTCCATGAGCTTGTGGACCATTTCCCCGGAGCTCGCGAAGATCTTGTCCCCGGCCCGGCCCGAGATGGCCATGACCGCCTGCTCGCTTTCATCCAGCAGGCTTTCCACGTCGGGCGCCTGGTAGCTTTTGCCAATGATCTCCGAACAGGTATCGATAAGCGCCCGTTGCAGGGAGCGGTCGCGCACCAGTTTGGCGTAATTTTCAGCATTGGCGGCCGAGAGCATGGAACTGGACAGGTCCGCGAGATATCCCGCGCCGCCGGCTTTTTCCAGTTCGCCGCGCACGCGCAGCACTTCCATGACCGTGACCAGGTCCACAGGATGGTTTTTGCGGTATAAGTCCAGAAAGGCGTTAAAAATCAACTGGTGGGCCGGCAGATAGAAATCATCGGCCTTGACCATGTCCACCACCAGGTGCAGGGCGTTGTTTTTGAATAAAATGGCCCCGAGCAGGGCCTGCTCGGCCTCCACGCTGTGCGGGGGCACTTTGCTCAAAATCTGCTCGTCCTGATTCTGGGGCGCATAAACGCCCGCCCCCTGGGAGGAAGTTCCGGGAGGGGTGAACGCGTCTTCAGGCGCAAAAGCCCTGCCGTCTTCAAAGTCGGCAGGGCTTTCAGTCATGTCAGGGGGCAGCAATGGGTCCATAATGACCCTCGTTACTCAGCCGGAGCCTCTTCCGCTGGCGCTTGCGCGGCTTCCGTCTGGGGGGCTTCGGCGCTGTCAACGGCTCTTTCCGCAACCACGGTCACGGGCAGTTCCACCACCACGTCGGCGTGCAGGCGCACACGGACCACATGGGTGCCCAGAGTGCGGATGCTGCTGTCCAGCAGGATGCGGCGGCGGTCCACTTCAAGGCCCAGGGCTTCCAGGGCTTCGCCGATGCTGTGGGCCGTAACCGAACCGTACAGCTTGTTGTTTTCGCCCACGCGCATGGGAATGACCACTTCCGCGGCCTGGATGCGCTCGCCAAGGCTGGAGGCCTGCTGCCGCAGTTCGGCCATGCGGGCTTCCAGTTTTTTGCGTTCGGTTTCAAACACTTTCATATTGCCGGGAGTGGCCGGCATGGCCAGCCCCTTGGGCAGGAGGAAATTGCGGCCGTAACCGGCGCGCACGTCCACCACCTCCCCGAGGTAGCCCAATTTTTCCACGTCAGCTCTAAGTATAACTTTCATGCCAATCTCCTTTTTATTCCTTTGCCTGGCGCGTTAAACAACGCTCTTTTTTCTGACCAGGCTGGAGTGGTTGGCAGTATAGAACATCAGGGCCATCTGCCGGGCGCGTTTGATTTCGCGGGTGAGCATGCGCTGGTGGAAAGCGCAGTTGCCGGTGATGCGGCGGGCAATGATTTTGCCCCGCTCAGTAATGAAATCATTTAAAATATCCACATGCTTGTAATCCAGGGGCAGTTCCTTGTCCGCGCAAAAGCGGCAGAACTTGCGGCGGGGGGGAAATTTTTTCTTGAAAGTCATATTAAGCAGCCTCCTCCGCGTTTTCATCCAGGCGCACGGTCAGGAATTTGAAAATGCCTTCGTCAAAACGGATGTTCCGTTCGAGTTCGGCCACACAGGGCGCGGGCGCCGTGTATTCCAGGCGCACGTAATAGCCGCGCATCTGCTTGCGCACCGGATAAGCCAGGTCGCGCATGCCCCAATGGTCTGCCACGTTGATGCTGCCGCCTTCCTTCTGGATTATCTCCGTAAGGCCGGTGAGCATAGCGTCACGGGCGTCCGCCGCCAACTCCGGAGAGATGAGCAGCAGGGTTTCAAATTTTCTCATGAGTTTCTCCTTATGGACTAATGGCCTGCTTTAAAAAGCAAGCAAGGTTGAGCCCGCTTAAATATCCGGGTTCATGGTTTCTGTCAAGCGTCAATTACGCTGAACGGCGGAGTCTAATACTCCGTACGGTTGAGGTCGCCCATGCAACAGAAAATTTCATGCGGGATGGACTCCTGCCAGGCGGCCAGTTCCCAGTCCTGGATGGCGCAAGGTTCGGGCCCGCCCAGAACATAGACCGCATCTCCGGCCCGGGCATCCGGAATATGGCTCAAGTCCAAAGCCGTGAGCTGCATGCACACCCGGCCCACCACCGGCGCGCGGCGCCCGCGCACCACCATGGCGGCGCGGTTGGACAGCCGGCGGTGATAGCCGTTGGCGTAGCCGCAGGCGGCGATGCCCACCACCATGTCGCGGTCGGCGGTAAAAGTGCGGCCGTAGCTGATGCTTTGCCCCTGGCGCAGAGCATGCACCTGCACCAGGTTGCTGGAAATTTCCATAACCAGCTTGAGTTCCCGCCCCAGGTGTTCCTGCGGGGTGCCCTGGAAAGGGTTGTTGCCGTAAAGGGATATGCCGGCGCGGACAATGTCCAGGCGCGCTTCAGGGTAGGCCAGGGCGCCGGCGGAGTTGGCCAGGGAGGCCTTGATCTCCGGATAGACCGCTCTGAGCGCGGCCACGATGCTTTTGAGCATGGCGATCTGCCGGCTGGTGTAGGCCGCGCCGCTGCTTTCGTCGGCCACGGCGAAGTGCGACATGGCAATGACCGGCTCGACGGCGGGCATCTGGCGCAAAATCGCCAGCAGTTCGGGGATGTCGGCCTGGCTGAAGCCGAGGCGGGCCATGCCGGTATCGAATTTCAAAGCCACTTTGGCCGGGTTGGCGGGCGAAGCCTGGGCGGCCAGCATTTTTAATTGGTCCGGTCCGGCTGCGAGGCTGACCAGGTTGTTGCCTACGGCCTGGACGGCTTCTGCGGCATTGAGCGGCCCGAACAGAGAAAGCACGGGGCAGGTGATGCCCTGCTCGCGCAGAAAAACGCCTTCCGGGATGATGCCCACGGCCATATTGGCGGCGCCCGCTTCAAGCACGGCTTTGGCGCAAGGAACAAGGCCGTGCCCGTAGGCGTCGGCTTTGAGCACGGGCATGACCGGCACGGCGCAGGCCTTGCTGAGCATAGAGTAGTTATGTTTTAAATTATCCAGGGAAACGCGAATTTTTACCGGGCTGTGCTTGGAGAAATCTTTGCTCATGATAAATTGGCGAGGGGGGTTAAAGTTGCTTTTCCTGCGGGAAAAGGTGTGCTAAACAACCGGCTGAACGAAAGAACCGGCTGGAGGTTTGACTGGCGGATCAGATGGGCGGCGTTTTGCTTAAAAATCAGCTTGTGATCCGTGAGATTCACGTTTATACGTAGCAGACGGCAGTCAAAGAATCAACCTTGGAGTTTTGGGATTTGAGCACGGCTTCACTTGGGCGATTTTTCTTTAAGCCTTATTTCAGGCTGATAACCAGGCATATGCCGGGCGTTGCGTTTTTTGCCCTGGCCGGGCTGTGCTGGTCCGCCGTCCCCGCTCTGGCCGAGCGGGCGGAAGTGCTGGAGCCGGGCACCGGCGAACTGCGCTATGAGTTGCCTGGTTTTTCGCCCGCCCCGCCCGCGCCCGGTCCCGGGAAGGTTGAAGCCGACAAAGCGGCTTTGCCGGAGAAGGAATCTGTTGAGCAGCCGCAGCCCCGCTCCGGCGCCGCCACCCCGCCGCCGGGTCCGCGCCGGAGTTTTGAGCCGGTGTTTGCCCCCTCCCCCAGGCTTATGTCCACGCCTTCTCCCGCTCCGGCGCCTGTTTCCGAGCCAATAGCCGCTCCCGGGCCTGAACCTGCGGTTGCGCCCGCTCCCAAAGCCACGCCGGTGGTGACGCCTGTTTCCGAACCGACTGCGACAACCGCTTCTGACGCGACGGCTCCGCCCGCGCCCGCGCCGCAAACTCCGGTTAAGGAGCTTGCGCCTGTTTCCGGTTCGGCGAAGGATACGCCCCATTCTCTTGACTCCGGCCGGGCGGATATTGAAAAAGAAGCGCCCGCGCCGGTAAAATCGCAGAACGACGTGAAGCCCCAAGGCGCGGCAAAGGCCACGGAGTCAGTCGCGCCCCCCGCGCGGCCGCTTAAGTCTGAAAGCGGCGCCGGATCGGACAAGTCCGCTTCCGTTGGCAAGCCGCTCACGGACGCCGCTCCGCCATGGACGCGCCAGGGCATGGAGACTCCGCGCTCCGCCCCTGTTTCCGGCGAGCCGGCCCCTCAACAACCTTCTCCTGTGGGCGTCTTGCCGCCTGAACAGCGGCCTGTTTCCGAAAACGAGTCCAGTCAGGAGAAATATTCCAGAGATGAAAGCGCGGGACCGGAAATGCCCGGGCAAGACTCCGCGGCTGATGAAGAGGCGCAGGAGGATATCGGCTATGGCGCCGCGGACGTTTCCGCGCCCATGCCCCAACGCGATGCCGGACGCGCGCAGGATACGGGCGCGCTGGGCGCCGCGCCCCCTCCGTTGCACGCGCACACCCGGACTCCGGAAGAGCGCGGCCAAACGCCTCCGCGTGATGAGCGGGTGCCGGCCGATCTTGGCCCTTATGCCTGGGTGCCGGCTTCGGAAGCTCCGCCTGAGGAGCCTCAAAGCGAAGAACTGCCCTGGGAGCTCAGCGCCGACAGAGTCACGGCCTATAACCAGAACAGCGTGGTGGACGCGGAAGGCGAAGTTTTTCTGCAGCGCGGCCGGGAGTATATTAAGGCTGATTTTGGGCGCTACTTCGCGGATACAGGCTGGGTATACCTTAAGGGCAATGTGGAAATTTATTTCGGCTCAGACCGCTTGAGCGGCGAAGAAGCTGAATTTGATCTGGCCAACAAGGTGGGCTGGGTCAAAAACGGCCAGGTGTTCATGGCCGGTCCCCACGTGTATTTAAGCGGGGAGCGGGTCAACAAGAACTGGGGCGACACCTATACTTTCCGCAACGCCAAGGTGACCACCTGCGACGGAGATGTGCCGGCCTGGTCCTTATACGCTGAAGACGCGGTGGTGGAGCTCGACGGCTACGCACGATTGTGGGGCAGCAGCCTGGCTATTAAAAACCAGAAAGTCGCTTACTCGCCGTACATGATTTTGCCGGCCAAAAGAGACAGGCAGAGTGGGTTTCTGGTGCCCCGCGCCGGCCAGGACAGCCGCAAGGGCTTTTACTGGGATCAATCCTACTATTGGGCCATTGACCAGAGCCAGGACATGACTTTTAACGCTTACATCATGACCGACCGGGGCGCCATGCTGGGTGCGGAATACAGGGCTAAGCGCGAATGGGATGAAAACCTGTGGCTGCGCGCTGATTATCTCCACGACTCGGTGACCTGGGATGAGCATAGCGACAACTATTTCGACAACGGCTACCTGCGCACCAACTCCGAACGCTACTGGTTGCGCGGCATGTATAACGGCACGCCTTTGGCCGACCGCAACTGGAAAGTTAAGGCCAACCTGGATTATGTTTCAGACGCCTTTTTCCTGCGCGAATTTAAAAATGACCCGGCCGGATACAACACCACGCGGGATTATCTGGAAGAATCTTTCGGGCGCACCCTGTCGCCCTGGTCCAGCAACCGGGTTTCGGAAGGGGTGATCTATCGCGATTGGGATCGTTTTACGGTTTCCGCCGGCATGCGCTATGAGCAGAACCCTTATCTCGGCAACGGCAACCAGCCCCGCTCCTCGGATATTATCGCCCAGAAATTGCCCGACCTTAATATGTATCTGCACAAGGGCGGCATTTTGGAAGGCCTGCCCCTGGAGGCGGAAGGCGAGGGACAGATCGTCTACTTCTACCGCCGCGAGGGCGTCAAAGGCATGCGTTACGATATCAATCCCAAAATCAGCCTGCCCTTGCGCAGCGACTACGGCTCGCTCATCCCCCAGGTCGCTTTGCGCGGCACTTTGTATCAGGCCGGCGATGAGGGCCGGATTGAGGGCGATACCGGCAACAACGACGACGCCTCGCGCGCTGTTCCGGAATTTTCCCTGGCCGGGTTCACTGAGTTCGCCAGAAATTACGCGTTGGACAGCGCTTCCCTTGCCTTGGACGAGAAAAACGTGGGCGACAGGCGCTGGAGCGGTCTCAGGCACGCCATTCAACCCAGAGTGGAATACTTCAAGCGCTGGAAAGTGGACCAGGACGACCTGCCTTATTTTGACAATGTGGACCGCCTGGCGCCCCGCGACGAAATTGTTTATTCCCTGACCAATCTGTTCACGGTCAAGCGGGAAAGCGTGGCTTTGGACAAGGATAACAAGACTGTGCTGCGCGATGACTACATTGATTTTATACGCTTTAAGCTGGAAGCCGGTTACGATTTTGACGAAGCCCGACGCACCTGGAAGCAGGAAGCTTACAAGCGGCGGCCGTTTATGGATATCCTGGCCGACCTGACCATTACTCCCGGCAGTTGGTTCAGCGTGACCAGCCGAACCTGGTGGTCGCCCTATGACGGCGATTTTACCAGAATGAGCAATGATATCAGCGTTTGGGAACCGGGCATAGGCCGGGCGCGTGTCGGTCTTGACTCCAGGCGCAGGCCGGATGAGTACAAGCGTTGGAGTTCGGGCGTGCTGTATCGCGATCTGTCTTTGCTGCACCGGGGCCTGATTGACGAGGATGATTTGCTGGTAAACAGATACCGCGAGCCGGTGGACCTTTTGTACACCGACATCATGCTGGATTATTTCACGCCGTTCACATTCACTTTCCAGCAGTGGTACGACTTGCGCGGCAATGAGATGCAGGAAACCCACCTGTCGGTGCTGTACACCCATCAGTGCTTCCAGTTGGAAGCTTATATGTGGTGGGACCAGCACGATGAAAACTACGGATTTTCCGTCAGATTGCCGGGCTTCTGGAATTAATCGCCGGTTGCGGCGAAAAAATAATGAAGACATGCGGAAAACCGGCCGAAAGACGTTTCAGCCGGCCTAGGGTAAATCTCTAAACCATATGGTGGTGATTATGAAATTTGTTAAGCAATTTGTTTTTTGCCTGCTGGCGCTTGGCCTGCTTTGCTCAACAGCATTTGCTGACGACATTGAACTGGCCAGAAAATCGACCATCAATAAAATTATTGAGCGCGGCGAACTGCGCGTCGGATTTGACGCCGGGTACATGCCTTTTGAAATGACCGATAAAAACGGCCAGTTTATCGGCTTTGACATCGACGTCGCCAAGGAAATGGCCAAGGCCATGGGGGTTAAGTTCGTGCCCGTGAATACGGAATTTGACGGCATCATCCCCGCGCTGATGACCGACAAGTTCGACATTATTTTAAGCGGCATGACCATCACCCAGGAGCGCAACCTGAAGATCGGCTTCTCCGAACCCTACATTGTGGTGGGACAGACCCTGCTGGTCAACATCAAGCACCAGGGCAAAATTACTTCATGGGAACAGCTGAACAGCCCCGACTATCTGATTATCGCCCGCCAGGGCACCACCAGTGAATTTGTGGCCAAGCGCATGTTCACCAAAGCCAAGATCAAGACTTTTGAAAAAGAGGCCGACGGCGCTCTGGAAGTGTCCAACGATCGGGCTGACGCCTTTATTTATGACATGCCCTTTAACGTGGTCTTCTTCGCCGAACAGGGCCAGGGCAAGGTTTATCACCTGGATAAGCCCTTTACCTATGAGCCCTTGGGCATCGGCATCCGCCAGGGTGATCCTGACTTCATGAACTTCATCAACAACTTCTTGCATCAAATCAAGAATGACGGCCGTTATGACCGTATTTACGACAAGTGGATCAAATCCTCCGAGTGGTTTTCTCAAACCCAACAATAGGCTTGTGACGGAGCATGCGGCGCGACCAGCGCCGCATGCTCGTATAATGAGTTGAAAAAACGGGTCGATTCTGGTCGACCCGTTGATTTATGCTTGCCTCCAGGGCGGGCTGGGGTTAAATTAAATCATCGCTTGACGCCATGTTCATCAGGCAAGGAACAGTCGGGATGGCTGAACCTGCAAAGCGCAGAGGTAATGACTGATGGAGCCATACCGAGGTTTGGATAAACCCAAGGGTCCCGGCTATTTTATTTTTTGGAAATGTTTTTTCTTTGTCATGGTGGCGGGTTTTCTGCTGCTGGTCTGGTATGCCGCGTCCCAGGTCGAGTATGTCTGGCACTGGAACCGGATTCCTTCTTATTTCTGGATAGTTGAAGACAGGGAAATTCACGCCGACCTTGAAGGCGTGGTGGTGGATATCGCTCCGTCCGATTCCGGCAACAGTGTGCTCACCATCCGCAGCGAGGATAACCGGGAAGAGAGCCACCTGTTCCAGGCGGGCGACACGATTATTGTTTCTCCGGGCGACTACATCTACCGCGGCGACACCATCGGCCGCACCGAATATAGCCACCCCGGCATTTTTTTGGTGGCGCTGTGGGTAACCCTTAAAGTTTCGATACTGGCCATCATTGCGGGCACGGTCATCGGCCTTTTGACCGGTTTGGCGCGCATCTCCGAAAACCCGGCCCTGCGTTGGGCTTCGGTTACCTATATTGAGCTCATTCGCGGCTCGCCGCTCCTGGTGCAGATTTATCTGTGGTATTTTGTGCTTGGCAAAATGCTGAACGACATCCTTGATGTTTTCGGCATCGAGCAGGTTTCGGAAATGACTTTCGGCGTGCTGGCCCTGGCGATTTTTGTGGGCGCTTATGTGGCTGAAATTGTGCGCGCCGGCATCCAGGGCATCCATCGCGGTCAGATGGAAGCGGCGCGTTCCTTGGGGCTGTCCTACAGCCAGGCCATGCGCAAGGTTATTCTGCCTCAGGCTTTCAGGCACATTCTGCCTCCCCTGGCCGGGCAGTTTATCAGCTTGATCAAGGACTCGTCGCTGCTGGGCGTTATTTCCGTGCGCGAACTGACCAAGGCCACCCGTGAGATAGTCACTTCTTCGCTGCAGCCCTTTGAAATGTGGATCACTTGCGCCGTGTTGTATCTGATTCTGACCTTCAGCCTGTCGCTGGTGGTCAAATATCTGGAAAGGCGGGAGGCGCGATGATCAGGGCCGTTAACGTCAATAAATTCTTTTACACCAATGTGGTTCTTCAGGCCCTTAAAGATGTGTCGTTGACCATTGCGCCGGGCGAGGTGGTGGTCATCATCGGGCCGTCCGGATCGGGCAAGAGCACGTTTCTGCGCTGCCTCAACCGCCTGGAATACGCGGATAGCGGCGAGATATACATTGACAACGAAAATATCCTGGATCCCAATTGCGATATCAATCGCATCCGGGCCGAAGTGGGCATGGTTTTCCAGTCGTTCAACCTTTTCCCCCACCTTACTGTGCTGGATAATGTGACCATGGCCCAACGTACCGTGCGGCGGCGCAAACGCGTTGACGCCAAGGCCAGGGCCATGGAGCTTCTGGAAAAAGTTGATATTGCCGAAAAATTCGACGCTTACCCGGACGAGCTCTCGGGCGGGCAGCAGCAGCGTGTGGCCATTGCCCGTTCTTTGGCCATGGACCCGCTGATCATGCTCTTTGACGAGCCCACCTCAGCCCTGGACCCGGAAATGGTGGGCGAAGTGCTGGAGGTTATGAAGGGACTGGCCAAAGACGGCATGACCATGGCTGTGGTCACCCATGAAATGGGATTTGCCCGTGAAGTGGCGGACCGGGTGGTGTTCATGGATCAGGGCATGATTGTGGAAACAGGCACGCCGGAAGAGCTGTTCAACAATCCGCGGAACGAACGCCTGCAAACTTTCCTGCGCCAGATTCTGTAAGCGGCCGGGGACGCCGCGCCAGGTCTTCCTCCTCCGCACCTCCTTCTTTCCCGGCCCCTGATCAGGCCGGGGATTCATAAGTGATATGCGCTCAGCGCGGCTACTTTAAAAAATGCCTGGTTAAGGATGGGTAGGCCATGTCCGAATTAATCCGTTGTCCTTGGGCCGTGAAACGGGAACAAGAAATCCGCTACCATGACGAAGAATGGGGCGTGCCTTGCTTTGACGAGAAAACGCAGTTTGAGTTCATCACCCTGGAGGCGGCTCAGGCCGGGTTGTCTTGGGCGGTGATCTTGAACAAGCGCGAGGGGTATCGCCGCGCCTTTGCCGGTTTTGACCCGGCCGAAGTGGCGGAGTTTACGTCTGCGGACGTGGAGCGATTAGTGACGGATGCGGGCATTGTGCGCAATCGTTTGAAAATTGAAGCCGCCATCAATAATGCCCGACGCTTTTTGGAAGTGGCCGGCGCGTACGGTTCTTTCTGCAATTACATTTGGGATTTTGTGGCCGGCGAGCCTTTGTGCAACGCCTGGACGGAGTTGGCGCAGATTCCGGCCAGGACTTCTTTGTCGGACAAAGTGGCCAGGGATTTGAAACAAAAGGGCTTCAAATTCATGGGCTCCACCGTGGTCTATGCCCACTTGCAGGCCACGGGTCTTGTCAACGACCATTTGGTGTCTTGTTTTCGCTATCAGGAAGTGCAAAAATTGGCATGAAGGGTTTCAAACATCTGAAAATTTTAAATTCAGGAGAAAGCGGAAATGCTTAAAAAATATGTTGGACCGGCCCTGGTTGGGATGGCCTTGCTTCTGGCCGCCTGTATGGTGCCGGAAAAATTTACGGCCGAGTATGAAATTAAGCCTGGTGGGGATTTTACCTTTGTATATGAAGGCACCATGATTGACGCTCTGACCCGGGTGGCCAAGGTCAAGTCGGCGCAAACAGGCGAACCCATGCCCGACGCCGCGCAAATGAAAGAAATGTTGGATGAGTTCAAAGCGGACCCGCGCGTGGTCGAGTTTAAGGAATTGGGCAATGAAACCTACCAGGTGCGCCTGGAGGACAAAGGTAACCTCAAGCAGGCCGGCGCTGTTTATTTTTTGTCAAAAGAGCTGAAGTTTTGGAATTTGACCTATGACCCGGCCGGCAATACCGTGACTCTGGCCGTATCTCCGCTCAAGGACGGCGAAATGGACAAGCTGGGCATCAAGATGGCCGGCGAGTTTAAACTCAGCACAGATTGCAAGATTGTATCCTCATCGGTGAAACTGGATGAAAGCCTCCTTGGCAATACCTACAGCTTTAAGATAGACAATGGCTCCGCTGACGGCGTGACCGTGGTTATGCAGTTGGAATAAGGGAAGCAGCGGAATTTTTTGAAAAAGTCCGGTGGAATGAATTTCCGCCGGACTTTTTATTGCTTTAGAGCATTTTAACTTTGAAATGTTACACCATACGCGGCATTTAAAAGACAAAAAACAGAGCCTTTTATCATACACGTTCAGGCCAAAGCGACCTGAACCAAAGACACGCTGCGCTGCTCACTCGCGGGCGCCTGCCGGCGCATCCGCCAGAGCATTTTTCCTTAATATATAATTTTGGGTCATGACTAGCAGAGAGGCCTAAAAGGGTCTAAAAGCTAGCTATGCCAATCAAAAACAAGTATGCTAAAAATGCAAAAATTTCAGAGGCCAAAACCAGGCAACTTATTAAGCTATTTGCCGTTGATCTGGATGCT
>JAVBRZ010000010.1:0-9261 GCA_031547425.1 Desulfovibrionaceae bacterium | reverse complement strand
CGGGCGCGCGTCCGGCAATGATGAGGTCGCGTCCCGCGCCCTGGCTTTGCAGGGAAAAGCTTAAAGTGGGCGAGGCAACGAGTACGGAGGCGGGGTTGAGGTTCACGGACCGGCTCAAGCCCGGACTGGTGAGCAGGAAGGCGGACTGGTCCATGATTGTCCGGCTGTTGTTGGCGAAGTAGCTTCGTTTGGCCAGGTAGTTGAGGTTGCCGCTGAAGGACGCCGCGCTGCCCCCGCCGCCGTTTACGGCAATGGCGTCATGTCCGCCGTTGCCGGTAAAGCCGATGCGCAAAGCGCCGTGGCTTGTGAAATTGCCGCCCTGGCCCAGGTTCACGGTTATTTTGCCCGGGGCGTCGTTGCCCGGAGCGAGAGTCCCCAGGCTTACAAAGTCGTTGGCGTAGCGCCCGTCGAGGACCGTGCCGGCCAGGGAGCTGATGTTGAAGGCGCCGCTCCCCGCCAGCGTGGCCCCGGCCTGGTTGCTTACCGAGATGACGTCCGCCGTGCCGTTGTATTGCAGGCGTCCGCCCGCCAGGTTCAAGGCCAGGCTTTTGGGGCCGTGGATGTTGCCCGCATAAATCAGGGAGAAGCCCTGGTCGGCTGCGCCGGGGAGCGCGTTGCCGCGGCTGTCCATGGCTTGTCCGAAATTCAGGTTGGTGATCAGGGTCTCCGGGTTCAGGTGTTGAACGGCATATTTGTCGGAACCGTCAGGATCCCAGGCCGAACGGATGTCGCCTTCCAGAGAGGCCCCGCGCAGGATGTTGATTTCCCGGACATAAGCGTTGGGGCTGATGTACACGGCGTCGCGGCCTCCGGCCAGGCGGCCGGAAATATCCAGGCGTTTCACCAGCGGGCCGGCGAGCTCTTCCAATAGGGGAGTGACGGATGACCAGCCTCCGGTACGAAAAATCGTGTTGATATATGACCCGCGCGTCTCAAACAGATCGCTGATGAGGTTGGACCCGAAATCCAGGCTTACGGCCTTGCCGTTTTCGCCCAGGGCCGTGACCTCGCCGCGCAGGGTCAGAATCTGGTTTTTGCCGTAAGCCACGGCCAGGCCCAGGCCTTCTTCGCCGTCGGAGCGCACGGTGGTGTTTGGCGCCACAATGATGTGGTTGTTCCAGCCGTCCACCCTGATGCCGATGCTGTTGAAGCCGGCGGTGAGGATCTCGCCGTGCTGGGTGACCAGGTTGTCTGTTCCGTAGACGTGCAGGCCCACGCCCAGGGGCGTCAGGTTGTATTGCCCGGGCAAATAGGCGGAGCCTGAGGCGTTGCGGGCAAAGTAGCCGTTGTGGTTGTCCACGGCAAGCCCGTCGCCGTATATGGAGCGCCCGAAAAAATTTTTACGGTCCATTTTATAGCCGAGGTCCTGGAGCATGGCCAGTTCCACTTCCATGAACGCGCCGTAGTTGCGGTAGAGCTGGTGGCTCATCATGCCGTTGCGGGTTTCGATGTGGCTGAACTCCGCCCGCCAGCCTCCGGCGCCCTCATTTTCCCAGGCATTGACGGGCGCCTGGTTGTGCATGGCCCCGCCCAGCACTTCGCTGACATGCCGCCCCCGGAAATAGAGCTTGCCGGAGATTATGGCGCTCGGGTCCGCCTTGACCAGGAAGGCTCCCGGATATTGGGCGAGCAGGGCGGGATCGCCCACAACCCAACGGCCGGGGGCCGGGCGGTCGCCAAATTCATTATACAGGTGCTGATCCCAGACGGTCAGCGTATCGTCGAATTTACCAAGCGGGACCAAGGTAATTGAAGTAGGACCGGCTGATGACCCGATGCCCAGGGCATGGCCCAGTTCGTGGACAAGAACGGCGGCCGCGGGAAATTTTTCCCCATTGACGGGCAACTGCCGGAGCACAGGGTCAGTATCGTAAAAAGCCATCCCTCCAAACCTAGGCCAGTCGCCGATTATGATAATGGCTTTGGCGCCGTCGCCGGCGGAGAATCCTTTCATAACCTGCCCGGCCAGCTCGTTGAGGCCTTTATAAGGGCCGGAGGTGATGGGGAGGCTATACGCCGAGTCGTTGTTTTCGTTATCCTGGCCAATGACGGCGATGACCGCCGGAGCGCCGCCGGCGGCGCCTTTGCCCAGTATTCTTGACCAATGTACGCCGGCCGATTCTATGGGGGCGCGCAGCCCGACAGGCAGGGTCCAGTCGGAGGTGCCGCCCTCTCCGCCATAAGAGATGAATTCGTCCTCATTATAATAATTATATATGAACAGGGGGGCGCTCACCGGAGAGGGGATAACCACTGCGTCAATGGCCAAGGCCGGGGCGGACATAAACGCCAGACACAGGGCCGGGACAAGGCTGAGCATGAACAGGCGAGGCAGAGAGGCGGGCGTGTTGCGGAAAGGTCGCGTTGCGGGCATAATATCATTCCCCGGGAGAATTTTTTGAGCTGCGGAGATATTTCGGTTGCCGGGTAATTTGCGGCTTGTCCGTGATAAAAGCGGCGCGAAAGGCTTCATGCCGCTTTTTCCGCCATAGTTTCACGATTTGCGGAAAAGGGCCCGAGCCTCGCTTTTGGGCCGGCTGTATACGCCTGATTCCGCCAGAGCATTTTTCCCGGCGCTTTAAGTCATTGCGGCGCAACCGGGATCAGCCCAGGTGCTTTTGCAGTTCCTCATAAATTTTGGCCGCATCCACAGGCTTGCTGATGTGCCCGTTCATGCGCGCGTTCAGCGCCGCTTCCACGTCTTCCCTGAAGGCATTGGCGGTCATGGCGATAATGGGAATGGACGCCCCTTTGGGATGGCCGCTTTGGCGGATGGCGCGGGTGGCCGCGTAGCCGTCCATGACCGGCATCTGGATATCCATGAGCACGAGGTCGAACTTGTCCGGAGAGGCGTTGAACAGCTCCACGGCCTCGCGGCCGTCGGCCGCTTCGCTGATGTCCGCCCGGCAGGGCTCCAGAATGGCCCTTGCTATTTCCCGGTTGATCTCCATGTCCTCGACGATGAGAATATGCCTGCCTTGACAGTCGGGCGCGGCTGGCGCGGCCGGCGGAGCGGCGCTGCTTCCGTTGCTGGCCGCGTCGCTGAGCACTTTGCGCAGCGCGGCCGGGAACACGGGCTTGGTTAAAAACAGATTGACGCCGATGCGTTTGGCGTCTTCCCACAGCTCCTCGGTTTGCTGCGAGCTCATGAGCGCTATTTTCAGGCCGGGCGAATCCTGGGCGCGCAGGCGCCTGGCGGCTTCAAGGCCGCCCATGCCCGGCAGGCCGTTGTCTATGAGCGCCAGGTTGATGGGCTTTTCCGAGGCCGCGCATTCCGCAAGCAGAGCCACGGCCTCCCAATAGCCGCCGGCCGTGCGGCAGCGGATGCGCCGCGCTTTGAGCAGGGCGGCCAGGTTGGCCCGGGAATCGGCATCGCCGTCAATGACCAGGAGGCTCAACTCTTGCCCGAGGCGGGCTGTTGCCGGGTCGTCCGCGTCGTCCGCATCGTCCAGAAGTTCCAGGCGCACCTGGAAGGAGAATTCGCTGCCCCGCCCCTGGGAACTGGTGACTGAGATTTCGCCGCCCATCATATTTATGATTTTCTTGGTGATGGCGAGCCCCAGGCCTGTGCCCCCGAAACGTTTGGCAATGCTGCCGTCGGCCTGGCGGAAAGATTCGAAGATGCTTTGGAGTTGGTCCGGGGCAAGGCCGATGCCCTCATCGCGCACGGTCACGGCCAGGACTATGCCGCTTGCGCCGCGCGCGGCGAGTTTCAGGCCGACCAGAATTTTTGTTCCGGTTCCAGAAAATTTCACGGCATTGGACAGGAGATTCAAAAACACCTGGGTCAGGCGCACGGAGTCGCCTTTAACCCGGGTGGGCAGTTCGGGGTCAAAGAGCACCACGATGTCCTGCGTTTTTTCAGCGGCCTTGACATTGACCACATTGACGGCGCTTTGCACTACCTGGGCCAGGTCAAAGGGCTCGTCAAACAGCTCCAGCCGGCCGGATTCGATTTTGGAAATGTCCAGGATATTGTTGATGATGTCCAGAAGATGGCGGGAGGAATCCTCGGCCTTGGCCAGGCAATCTTTGATCCTGTCCGGATCGCCGGAGTCTTCAGCGATTTTGATCATGCCCAGCACCGCATTGAGGGGCGTGCGGATTTCGTGGCTCATATTGGACAAAAAACGGCTTTGGGCCTGGTTGGCCGCATCGGCCAGCTCTTTGGCCTCGCGCAGTTCCTCGCTCATTTGCACGCGCTGGGACACGTCCATGGACATGCCTATGGTTTTCAGCGGTATGTCGTCCTGGCCGTAGATGGTTTTGGCGAAATTGCTGAGGTGGCGTTCCCGGCCGTTTTCAAACACCAGTTTGCACTCCTGGAGCACGCTTTCGGCCAGAATGCCGTTGGCCAGAATGCGCCTGAAATAGGTGTGGTCCGCATAGTCGGGCATCCTGCGCCGCAAAAGGCTGATCAGATGCTCCACGGGCATGGGGGAAGGCTCGTTTATGCCGAACAGCTCCGCGCTGTTGCCGTCAAAGGAGAAGGTGCCGTCCGTGAGCGATATTTCCCAGACTCCGGCCTGGGAGGAATCCAGGGCGATGTCCAGGCGCTCCTTGGCCTCAATGATTTCAGCATCTTTGGCCAGAAGTTCCTCGGCCGTGTGCAGGCTTCTTTGCGTATCCATGAGCCGGCGGTTTTTGCGGCGCATGAGCACGGCAAAAACGATAAGACAGGCAATAATGGCCAGAGCGGCCGCGGTCAGGGCCACAAAGACGTGGAAGGCCTCGGGGTTGCTCTCGGCCAGGCCGAGTTTGCGGTTGATGAACTCCGCTCCGGCCGGGAGGGCGGACTCGCCCAGGCTCAGGCTTTCCAGCACGGCGGCGTCGAATATCCAGCGGTTGAACTTGCTGGTGTCGCGCAGCGGGGCGATGTCGGCGAGCCTAGCGCCTTTCAGGATGGCCAGGGCCATTTCCGCGGCCAGGCGTCCCTGCGCTTCGGGGTCAATATACCTGCCGCCGACCTGTCCGTTGCCCGGAGCGTCCAGCATGCCGAAAACAGGCGCGGCCGAGCGCTCGACAATGGCGCGTTGCATTTCCTGGCGGGAGAAGGCCATGCCGGCGCTGTCCACGTTGTAGTTGCCCAAAAGAACGGCGCTGTGGGCGGGCAGGGCGGACACGGTCTCAAGCAGGTCCGCATTGCTCTGGTCGGCGTTGTAGAGGATGCGCGTTTTGCCGGCATAGGAGGCGAGTTGCGGTTCCGTTTCCCGGCGCCAGGCCATGCCGGTTTCCGTATAATCGTTGATGACCAGCAGCGTGCCGGTTTGCGGGTACATGCGCAGGATCTGGGCCACGGTCTCGGCCGCGGGAATGGACTGCCACACGCCCACAGCGTGATCGCCCAACTCCCAGAGCTCGCCGGCGGGCGTGTTTACGTCGCAGAAGACAATGGGGATGTTGTTGAACATGATTCCGTAATAGGCGCAGACAAAAGCCAGGGCGTTATTGCCCGAGGCCACGACAAGGTCCGGCGGGTTGGAGCTGAACAGCGTGCGGATGGTGTAGTATACGTTTCTGGCCCGCTCCGAGTCGGTTTGAAAACGGTTGGAATATAGGGGCACGTTGTAGTAGGCGATGCTTTCATCTGTGGCGAACACCGGAGTCATGCCCGCCTTGAGCCTGCTTTCCCAGGCGTCGTCGGGGTTGAGCGAGGAAATATGCAAAACCTGGCGCCTGGCTCCGGCATCCAGAGGCATGCCCTTGATGATTTTGGCATAGCTGCCGTCCAGCTTCATGCTGCGCAAGGCCGCGACTATGCCCGGCACGAGGCCGGCGTGCCTTTTGTGCACAAAGGTGTAGGAGGGCATAGTTTGAGCCGTGCCCACCCGCTTTACGTTTTCGGGAAGGACCAGGGGGATGTTGTTGGTGCTGCTGGTCACCGCCACGTCGCATTCGCCGTTTTGCAAAGCGTCCATGAGCTCGCGGAAAGATTCGCGCATGACTGCGGCGGCGATGTCCTTGGGCAGCTGGTTGATGATGTGCAGCTTCTTGAACAGATGCCCCACGCGCAGGCCGGAAAAATCGTCCCAGGAATTTATTTTAAGGTCGGAGTCCACGCGGGCGAATACCGGAAAGCTCACCGAGGCCAGTTGCTCGGGGACGATGACCAGATCGGGGAAACGCGCCTCAATGCCCTTGGACTGCGAGGCCAGGCCGTCCCGTTCCCCGTCGTTGGCCATCTGCACGGCGTAGGCCATGGGCGCGGCATCCATGGTCATGCCGTAGCCGGCCCGGAGCAGGGCGTTGTAAATGAGCCGGTCGACGAGGGTGGACTCGTCAATGGAGACGATGAAATTCAGCCTTTTGTCGTCCGGGGGCGCGGCGGCCGGCTCCAGGCGCGCCGGGTTGATCAGGGTTTTGGCCAGGGCCGCGTCCGGCGGCGCCAGGAAAAGGAAAAGGGCCGCGCCAAATAGCCAGGCCAAGCGGAAGAACCCGCGCATTGGCGCGGGGCATCCCCTTAGGGGCCGGATGGGTGCAGCGGTGGGCATCTTTGAAAATCCAGGTCCTGCTTATGTAAAAACGGGCAAATAGCTTGCGGTTGGGCCAAAAGATGACAATAGAAGTGTAATGTGAATTATGGTACTCCAAATTAACTTTTGAGACAATAAAATTTATAAAATTCCGAGTGCGAGCCCGGCGAGAAGGCGGGGCGCTGCACTCTTCCGGCTGGAGCGCTGCGCCTGGCGCAAAAAAAAGCGGCGCGGGGAAAATCCCGCGCCGCCTTGCTTGCCTTGCGGCGGAAAAAACGGATGGCCGTGAAACTATTTGAGTTCCACCACAGCGCCGGCTTCGGTGAGCTGCTTCTTGGCTTCTTCGGCTTCTTCCTTGTTGACCGCTTCCTTAATGGTGGAAGGGGCGCCGTCAACCTTGTCCTTGGCTTCCTTGAGGCCCAGGCCGGTGAGGGTGCGCACCACTTTGATCACCGCGATCTTGTTGGCGCCGGCTTCCTTGAGCACGATGTCGAACTCGGTCTTTTCCTCAGCGGCTTCAGCCGGGGCGGCGGCGGCCGGGGCGGCGGCAGCGGCGGCCATCGGGGCGGCGGCGGACACGCCGAACTTTTCTTCCAGTTCCTTGATGAAATCGGCCAGTTCAAGCACGGTCATGTTGGAAATAAATTCAACAACTTGTTCTTTGGTCACAGACATGGAATTTCTCCTTATCGGATGTTTTGACTTGGTTAAAAGGGTTAAGCGGCTGTTGCCTTCTTTTCCTCAATGGCCTTGAGCGCATACAAAAGGCCGCGCAGGATGTTGGCGAACAGACAGACGAAATTGGTGGGTACGGCGTTCATGGTGCCCAGGGCGCGAGCGATGAGCTCGGGCTTGGAGGGCAGGGTGGCGAGCATTTCAACTTCCTGGGCGGTCAGGGGCTTGCCGTCGAGGCAGCCGTGCTTGATGACCAGTTTTTTGCTGTTTCTCGCAAAAGCCGACACCACCTTGGCCAGCGCCACAGGGTCCGACGACCCGAGGGCCACGGCGCAGTTTTCCTTGAACAAATCCTTGATGGATTCGTGCGCGGAATCGGAAAAGGCTATGCGCGCCAGGGTGTTTTTCACCACATGGTACTCATTGCCGCTCTCGCGAATGGCAATGCGCAGGCGCGTAAGCTCTTCCACCGACAAGCCCTTGAAGTCGGTCACCACCGAAAATGAGGCAGCTTCGGCCTGGGCCTTCAACTGCTCAATAATGGCGGATTTTTGTGACCTGTTCATAGTCACTCCTTCAAGCTGGTGTTGTACGATGGAAAGCCAAGTCAAAGAGACAAGTCTCGGCGGGAATTTACATGCCGCGCGCGTTGCGCGGCCGCCCCGCTGTCTTCAACCTGAATTTCCACATCCTCTGCCAAATTATAAAAGGCTGTTTTTTGTTTAAAAACTAGCCTTCAATAAACTTTTTCACGTCAGCCATGTCGATTTTAAAACCCGGGCCCATGGTGGTGGACACGGACATGGACAGCATGTAGGACCCCTTGGCGCTGGAGGGCTTTAAGCGGTTGACCGCGTCCAGCAGCGTGCGCAGGTTATCCAGAATTTTTTCCGGGCCGAAGCTGACTTTGCCCAGGGGCGCGTGCAGCACACCGGCTTTGTCCACTTTGAACTCCACGCGGCCGGCCTTGATTTCCTTAATGGCCGCAGCGACGTCAAAGGTGACCGTGCCGGTTTTGGCGTTGGGCATCAGGCCGCGGGGGCCGAGCACACGGCCGATCTGTCCCACCAGGGCCATGCAGTCGGGCGTGGCCACGGCGGCGTCAAATTCCATCCAGCCGCCCTTGATTTTTTCCACCAGCTCTTCAGCGCCGGCGATGTCGGCCCCGGCTTCCTTGGCTTCGTTTTCCTTGTCGCCTTTGCAAAAAGCGGCCACGCGCACGGTTTTGCCCAGGCCGTGCGGCAGGGCGGTGGCGCCGCGCACCATCTGGTCCGAGTGCTTGGGGTCAACGCCAAGGCAAATGGCCACGTCCACGGTTTCGTCAAACTTGACGAAAGAAGCGGCCAGCGATTCCTTAACCGCGGTTTCCACGGTGTTTAAAACGGCCAGGGCCGGGGCTTCCGATGCTTTACGATATTTCTTACCATGTCTGGGCATGGTTCTCCGTCCTTTTGGTTGATCGTTGTAATCTCCTGCCGTGCGCGGATGCCCGGCTTTCGGCAGTGCTGTTGATTAGCGTAACGCTCACAATTACTGGGTGATATCAATCCCCATGCTGCGGGCCGTGCCCTTGATGCAGTTCACGGCGGCGGCCAGGTCCTTGGCGGTCAGGTCGGGCAGTTTGTGCTTGGCGATCTCTTCCACCTGGGCCATGGTCACGGTAGCCACCTTGTTACGGTTGGGCTCGCCGGAACCTTTCTCCAGCTTGGCGGCTTTCAAAAGCAGCACCGCGGCCGGAGGGGTTTTGGTGATGAAGGAAAAAGACCGGTCGGCATACACCGTGATGACCACGGGGATGATCAGACCCTTCTGATCCTGGGTTTTAGCGTTAAAGGCCTTGCAAAACTCCATGATGTTCAGGCCGTGCTGGCCCAGGGCCGGGCCCACGGGCGGCGAGGGGTTGGCCGCGCCCGCCGGAATCTGGAGCTTAATTTTCGCTACTTCTTTCTTCGCCATGGTAGTATGACTCTTGGGTGTTTGCGTTGTCATGAAGTAAGCAGGCTTTGCGGCTTACTTCCCGCCAACGTGTGGTTGATGATCTTTGTAATTTACTCTGTTTGCGCAAAGCGTATCTTGCGCGACCTATCTTTCGCCAAGGCGCGGCCGGGGCGGC
>JAVBRZ010000113.1:0-18323 GCA_031547425.1 Desulfovibrionaceae bacterium | reverse complement strand
CATTTTTCCTTAATATATAATTTAAATGTTAAAATGCTCTAGGTTTTTTTGTGCCGATGTCCAGCCGAAACAGCTATAGCCAGCCGCCAGGACGGCGGACCGAAAGGTGTGCGATAAAGGCCGGCCTACAGGGGATTGTCCCCTGCGGGTTTCCCTCTCCCGGCACGTACGGCCGCCCAGCTGCCGATGATGCTCATGGCGATGGGGATGAGCACCAGGAGCAGGCCCTGCCACAGGGATATAAATTTGAATTCGGCCAAAAGCGGCGGGATGGACAGGCTTTCCAGGCGCCAGTGGACAAGGCGGAGCAGGGCCATGCCGATGACGCTGCCCACGAGGCCGGACAAGGCGCCGGTAGTGATCAGGGGCAGGCGGATATACCAGTTGCGCGCGCCCACCAGTTGCAGGATTTCAATTTCCGTGCGCCGCGAAATGAGCGACAGGCGCACGGTATTGCCCACCACCAGGGCGAGAATGCCAGAAAGCATGCAAATGGCCGGGAGCATGATTTTGCGGCTGATATCCCGCCAGGTGCGGGCCACTTCTTCGCGCAGGGGATTGATCTGGACCTTGGCCACGCCGGATAGCTTTTCCAGATAGTTGATGGTCTCTTCACGCCATTTGGCCTGGTCGCCGTCGGCCGGCAAGAAATGCATAATGGCTGTGGGCGGCAGAGGGTTTTTGCCGGCAAGGCCGGTCACGTCCACTCCCGCGCTTTGCTGCAGGCGGCCGGCCAGGGCCTGCAGGGCCTCTTCCGGGGTATAGGTCTGCCACTTGGCCAGGCCGGGCAAATGGCTGATTTCCTCCCATTGGGCGTGCAGAACCTTGTTGTCCGTATTGTTGCGCCAGTATACCTGGATGACCACCTCGCCCTGTTCGGCGGCCAACTGGCTGTCCAGGGTGTTGAGAAAGATGAGGAACAAGCCGGCCAGAAAAACCACAAGCCCCACCGCGCCCAGGGTCATGAGCTGCGAAAGCGGATGGTGGCGGGCGTCTTTGAGGCCTTGGACCATCAGGCGAAAAATGATGCGGATCATGGGGCGATGATCCTTCTACGGGGCAGGGATGCCGGCTCGAAATCCAGTTGATCGGCAGAGCGGAACAGCGAGGCCCCGGTCCAGTTAGCGTAGGTGATTTTGCCGTCCTCCAGGCGCAGGAGCTTGGCCGAGGGGTTGCGGGCAATGAGTTCCCGGCTGTGCGTGGCCAGGATGACCGTGGTGCCGTGGGCGTGGAACTGCATAAACAGGTCCATGAGCCGGAAGGACAGGTCCGGGTCAAGGTTGCCCGTGGGTTCGTCGGCCAGGAGGATCTGCGGGTTGACCACCACGGCGCGGGCCACGGCCACACGTTGCTGCTCGCCGCCGGACAGGCTGCCGCAGGGCATATTGATGCAACGCTCAAGGCCGAGCCCCCGGCACACGGCGCGCACGCGGCGTTCAATGGATGGCGCGGGCAGGCCGCGCACTTCCAGGGGCAGGGCCACGTTTGCGTATACCGAGCGGCCGGGCAAAATTTTAAAGTCCTGGAAAACCACGCTGACTTTGCGCCGCAACTCGGCCACCTGGTCGGGCTTGAGGCGGTTCAGGTTGAAGCCGGCCACTTCCACTTCGCCGCGCATAACCGGCAAGGCCGCGTAAAGCACTTTCATAAGGGTGGTCTTGCCCGCGCCCGACGGCCCGGACAGGAACAGGAAATCGCCCTTCTGCAGGGAAAAGCAGCAGTTTTTCAAAGCCCAGTGCGGGCCGAAGTTGTAAGATAAATGGCGTACTTTGAGCATGGCGGTGTTTACTATCCCCGGGTATGATCAGGATACCTGTTTGTCAGGTAGCGCAAAAAGGAAAAAAAGTGAATGCCCGGCGGGCAGGCTTGCTGTTCTTTTGCAGGCAAGGGGAGTTATGAAATGAGTTCTAAAGATAAAGATGGGCGTGAGCCCATAATGTTAGCAAGTGAAGAAGTTTTATACCGCCCCCAATCAGGGTTAAGGAAAGGGAGGGGTTCGGGGAGGGAAAACCATAAGGGGCTTAGCTCCTTATGGTTTTCCCTCCCCGGCGCGTTTGGAATTAACCGCACTTGGAAAAAGCGCAGTTGGGGCAGATGTGGCAGCCTTCCTGGAAGATCAGGGCGCTGCCGCAATCCGGGCAGAGTTGCCGGCCCAGGCCGTTGGTCTGGAAAGCGGGCGAGTCTTTGCCTTTGAGGTAGCGATTTTCCAGGACCCAGGCAATGGCGTCGGGAATGGACAACAGGAGGCCTTTTTTCTGGAAAATGGGGTGCTCGCCGCCAATACCCTTGAGCTGGCCGACCACTTCTTTGACCGCTATGCCCGAACGCAGGGCCAGGGAAACCAGGCGGCCGATGGCTTCGGCCTTGGCCGTGACCGAATGGCCGGATTTGCCGATGGTTACGAACACTTCAAAGGGATCGCCGTCCACTTCGTTGACGGTCACATACATGATCCCGAGGCCGGTGGCCACTTTTTGGGTAAAGCCGTAGATGAGGTCCGGCCGTTCGCGCACTCTGCTGTGGTCGGCCGGGGTTTCAACAGGCTTTTCCGCTTCGCCGGTGCACAGCACCTGCACGGATTTGCAGCCGTCGCGGTACACGGTCACGCCGTTGCAACCCAACTGGTAGGCCTGCCAGTAGATGTTGCGGATATCGTCAATGGAGGCCGAATTGGGCAGGTTCACGGTTTTGGACACGGCGTTGTCGGTGAATTTCTGGAAAGCGGCCTGCATGCGCAAATGCCAGTAAGGCTCAATGTCCATGGCCGTGACAAACACCCGGCGCAGGTCCTCGGGCAGAAAATCGAATTCGCGGATGCTGCCTTTTTCCGCCACGGCGTCCATGAGTTTGGGGCTGTGGCAGTCAGCGGCCTGCAAGGCGTCTTCAAAGTGGGGATTGACCTCCACCAGGCGTTCGCCGTCCATGACGTTGCGGGCGAAACACAGGGCAAACAGAGGTTCAATGCCCGAGGAGCAGCCGGCAATAATGGATAAGGTGCCGGTGGGCGCGAGGGTGGTCACTGTGGCGTTGCGGAACGGACCCTGGTCCCGTTCCGGGAACACGGATTCCGCATAGGCCGGGAAGGGGCCGCGCTCTTCGGCCAGCTGCCTGGAGGCGGCGCGGCCTTCGTCACGCACAAAGGCCATGGCGGTCTCGGCCAACTGAATGGCGGGCTCGGAATTGTAGGGGATGCGCAACAGGTAGAGCAGGTCGGCCCAGCCCATGACTCCCAGGCCGATTTTGCGGTTTTTGTGGACGTTTTCCGTGATTTTGTCCAGGGGGAAGCGCGAGGCGTCGATAACGTTGTCCAGGAAGCGCACGGCCAGGTGGATGCAGTGCTTGAGACCCGCCCAGTCGATTTTGTCCTCCATGGCCGCGCTGTCCACCTCGGGCCTAAAAAAGGAGGCCAGGTTGATGGAGGCCAGGTTGCAAGCTTCATAGGGCAGCAGGGGCTGCTCGCCGCAAGGGTTGGTGGATTCCATTTCCCCTTGCTTGGGCGTGGGGTTGTCGCGGTTGATGCGGTCCAGGAAGATGATGCCGGGGTCGCCGGATTCCCAGGCTTTTTGGACCAAAATTTCAAAGACTTCGCGGGCGTTGAGCTCCTGCACGACTTCCCCGGAGTGCGGGGTAATCAGCGGGTAGGGTTCTCCGGCTTCCACAGCTTTCATGAAATCCTCGGTCAGGCCCACGGACAGATTGAAGTTGTTGAACTCCCCTTCCCGTTCCTTGGCCCGGATAAAGTCCAGGATATCCGGGTGATCCACGCGCATGATGCCCATGTTGGCGCCGCGCCGGGTGCCGCCCTGCTTGATTTGTTCGGTGGCGGTATTGAAAATTTTCAGGAAAGACAGGGGCCCGGAAGCCACGCCGCCTGTGGAGCCCACCCGGCTGTCTTTGGGGCGCAAACGGGAGAAGGAAAAGCCGGTGCCGCCGCCGGATTTGTGGATCATGGCCGCGTATTTGACCGCGTCAAAGATTTCCTCAATGGAGTCGCCCACCGGGAGCACAAAGCAGGCCGAGAGCTGGCCCAGATCCGTGCCCGCGTTCATCAGCGTGGGGGAATTGGGCAAAAACTTCCAGGCGGTCATCAGCTTGAAAAATTCTTCAGCCAGTTCCTGGGGTTTGCAGGTGGAGCGGTCATATTTGGCCTCTTCAGAGGCAATGGCCGCGGCCACGCGCCAAAACATGGAGGCGGGGGTTTCAATGAGGTTGCCCTCAAGGTCCTTTTTCAAATAGCGCTTGTTGAGCACTATTTCGGCATTGGAGTTGACGGCGAGGTCCTGGAACGCGGCGGGCATGGTCAGGGAGTCTTTCTTGTCTTTGTGCATGGCGATACGTGAGCTTGGAGTTGAGGGTTGTCAAAAAAAACATCGGAAGCATCAACCAAAAAACTTGGGACCGAATCCCAACATTATTGCCGGATAGTTTGCCCGGGGCGCGTTTGTAAAAGGCGTGAAAACGCGACATTAAGGGGAAAATCTCAAAAAACCCGTGGCGCAAAGCGGCCAGGGGTAAGGAAAACAGCAAGATTTCATCGGAAGGGGTCAAGCTGAAAACGTCCGCCTCCGGGAATCATGCCTAAGGACTACCTCAAGCTCGGGATAAGGTCCAGGTAGTTTTTTAGAAAAACCCTAGAGTTCCAGATTTGCCAAGGGAAAAATTTTTTTAATTGTAAAATCAAGATATTACAAGTGGGATGGCTGGGAAGGCTTGCGAACAGGCCTTTAAATAAGGCGTGGGAAAGGATGGCCAAGGGGCCTGGGCCTGAAACAGTCCGGGGGACCTGATGGCCCCCCGGCAGAGCGGCCCGTCGCTCTGTGTACAAGGAGAGAAAAGTGAGACGGAAAATTTTAAGTTCTTCTGGTGTCCATCATGGCCAGAGCCAAGTCGCGTTCTTCCACCAGGCGGTTTTGTACCGCGTTTTGCACCCGTGCCTCGGATGAGCCGAACTGGCCTGAGCGCAAGGCGTAAACCTTGGTGATCAGCGCTTTTTCAAAAGCTTCGCCCGTGCTGGCGGCCATGCCTTCGTCGCTGAGCTGGTTCACCGCCCGGGTGAACAACCTGGCCGCGCCGCTGACGCCATGCTGCACGGCGGTGCTCCAGAGCACTTCGCGCGTGGCCGGGGACATGGCGTTGAAATCCAGGCCCGTGCGCTTGCCGACTTCCAGCACGGCGGGCTGGAAGTGGTTGTTGTGCACAAACCTGGTCTGCAGTTCTTCAAATCTGGCCGGGTTTTCAGCGGCGATTTCCTTCCAGGCCTTGGGCATGCCGCCGGAGCGGCCGCCGGTGTTGGCCGGACCGGCCGAGGTCAGGCGCTTGGCCCAGTCCGGGGCTTCCTTGTGTAAAAATGAAATAAAGCTGTCCATGGTTCCGGCGCGGGAGGACAATTGAAATTTGCCATAGGAAGTGCCGCCGTGGCGGTCATAACCGATGGCGGCCGCGCCGTCGTTGCCGGATTCAAAGCGCGCGGCCAAGGAGCCCAGGGCGCCGGAATCGGTTGCGCCGGAGGCGTGAGCCTGCGGGAACGCGCTTTGTTGCTCGTGTTTGTTTTTGTGGCTGGCCGGGCGGTTGATCCTGCCCTGCACGAGGCCGGGCCCGGACACGTCGCCAGCCGGGATGAACCGGCCGGACATGGTGGTCAGCACGCTGTTGGAGTTAATGACATTGCGCAGGGTGTCCAGGGTGGAGTAGTTGTCCGAGGTGCTGTCCATAAGCTGGGCCAGGGTGGCCATGGCCCGGGCGTTGGACAGGCCCATGTTGTCGCCGAGCACGTCTTCGAATTGAGAGGCGTACGGGTTGAGCTGTGCGGTGCTGGCGCCGTTCCGCAGCATCATGGCCGCGAAATTCTGGCCGGCGTTGCCCGGCTGCCGGCTTTCTCTGAGCCGGGACTGCTTGATCCCGTTTCCGTGCTCCTGCGAGGCGGAAAGGGGAGTGAGCTTTAAATGTGACATGGTTTTCTCTCCATTGCTTGTGTTTTCCGGACCAGACCGTGAAAGGCGCCGCCTGTTCTCTTCAGGCGACCGGCCTATGTCCGCTTCGGGGCAAGGCTGCTGAAGCAAATATAATGCCATATGTATAATATGCTGATTTTATTAATAAAAAAACCGGGACCGGCGGGGTTCCCCTGATCCCGGCCGCGTGGCGCCCAAGCTTAAGTCAAATTCACGTCATTGCGCTGTATTGCTTTGCCTGGCTTTGTAGATGGCCAGGGCCGCAGGTAGTTGCTTTTCGATTTCCGCAATGCGCGATCCGTCCGAGGGGTGGGTGGACATCCATTCCGGCGGCTTGCTGCCGCCGGCTTTGGCCATTTTTTGCCAGAAGGTCAGGGCCGCGTTGGGATCATAACCGGCTTTGGCCATCAGGATGAGCCCGATATAGTCGGCTTCGGACTCCTGCAGGCGGCCGTACGGCAGAAGGATGCCGTAGTTTACGCCCAGGCCGTAGGCGGCGTCAAACACCGGCCCCAGGATGACGGAGCCCACGCTGCCCACCATATTGGCGGCCGAGCTCTGGCTGGCCCGTTCCGCGCCGTGCCGGGCAATGGCATGGCCCACTTCATGGCCGATGACCGCGGCCAGTTCAGCATCCGTGGCCGTGTACTTCATCAGACCTGTGTACACGAATACTTTGCCGCCGGGCAGGCAGAAGGCGTTGGGCGTGTCGCTGGTCAGGGTGTGGAATTCCCAAGCAAACTTGGAGCGGGGCGGGAGACTCGGGTCAGGCTCGTCAGCGGCCGCGGCAATGCGCTGGCCCACGCGGCGGGTCATGGCCGCGGCCGGGGTATTGGTTTCCTCTTTGGATTCCTTGAGTACCTGCTGGCTGGCCTGCATGCCCAAAGCCAGCTCCTGTTGCGAAGACATTAAAATCATCTGACTGCGGTTGGTATAGGGCGCTTTGGCGCAGCCCACGGCCGCCAGAAGCAGGGCCAGGGCGGCAAAAGCGTAGAGGTTGCGGAAAATAAGGCGGAGCATGATCTGGTTCCTCCCGATAAAAATGTCCCGGCTTGACGCCGCGAAAAACAGCCATATTTTTTGGCCTGTGCGTTGACAATAAGTAATAATATGTATTTTATGCTTGGGCAACAGCCGGCAAAGCGCCGTGCATTGCCTTTTGGCTGCAACTGTTTTATGACCCCGGCCACAACGCATCCGTTCTATTGAGGACAGACCATTTTTCATGGAGCTGACACATGGGCAAAGATCTCATCGTGGTGGAATCGCCGGCCAAAGTAAAGACCATTAAGAAGTTTTTGGGCGGCAAATATGTGGTGGAAGCCAGCGTGGGGCACGTGCGCGATTTGCCCGGCAAGGCGCTGGGCGTGGATGAAGCCCACGACTTCGCCCCGCAGTATGAAATTATTCCCGGCAAGGAAAAAGTGGTGGAAGCCTTGCGCGCGGCGGCCGCCAAAGCCGATACCGTATACCTTGCCCCGGACCCCGACCGCGAGGGAGAGGCCATTGCCTGGCACGTGGCCGAGTTGGTGCGGCCGCAAAACGGCAATATCAAGCGTATCCAGTTTAACGAGATCACGGCCCGCGCCGTGCAAGAGGCCATTGCCCACCCCCGGGAGCTGCAAAAGGACCTGTTTGACGCCCAGCAGGCCCGCCGCATTCTGGACCGTCTGGTGGGCTATAAAATTTCACCTCTGCTCTGGAACAAGGTCAAGCGCGGCATTTCCGCGGGCCGGGTGCAGTCCGTGGCCTTGCGCCTGATTGTGGAACGCGAGCGCGAGCGCCTGGCCTTTGTGCCGGAAGAATACTGGCTGTTTGCCGCGCATTTGCAGGGCGCGGTCCCGCCGGCGTTCAAAGCCGATTTATACAAAGTGGACGGCAAAAAGCCGGAGATCGGCAGCGCCGTTGAGGCTGAGAATTTGGAGAGCCGCATCAAGGGCGTGCCGTTTACCGTGGCTGGGGTGGAAGAAAAAGACCGCGCCAAGGAGCCGCCGCCGCCGTTCATTACCTCCACCCTGCAGCAGGGCGCCAACCAGCGCCTGGGCTACGGGGCCAAACGGACCATGAACATTGCCCAGCGCCTGTACGAGGGCGTGGATTTGGGCAGCCGGGGCACCACGGCCCTGATCACGTATATGCGCACCGACTCGGTGCGCGTGGCCCAGGAAGCCCAGACCGCGGCCAAGGCCTTTATTCTGGAGCGTTACGGCGCGGAATATTATCCGCCCAAAACGCGCTTCTTCAAGACCAAAGGCAGCGCCCAGGACGCCCACGAAGCCATCCGGCCCGTGGATGTGGCCATTGTCCCGGAAGAGGTTAAAGATGCTCTGCCCCTGGAGCAGTATCAGCTGTACAAGTTGATCTGGACCCGGTTTATGGCTTCACAAATGGCGGCCGCCCGTTATCATGACACCACGGTGACCATTGACAACGGCCCGGCCCAGTGGCGCTGCAAGGGCGAGCGCGTGCTTTTTCCCGGCTTCATGGCCCTGGCGCCGGCCAAGGAGGAAACGGTCAAGCTGCCGGAATTGAAGAGCGGGGATACGCTCAAGCTTAACAAGCTGGACAAGGACCAGAAATTCACCCAGCCGCCGCCGCGCTACAATGAAGCTTCCCTGGTGCGCGAGCTGGAAGAAAAGGGCATCGGCCGGCCGTCTACTTACGCGGCCATCATCACCACCCTGCTTGACCGTGAATACACCCTGCAGCAGGACAAAAATTTCGTGCCCACAGACCTGGGCTATGTGGTCTGCGATCAACTGGTCAAGCATTTTTCCACGCTTATGGACGTGGGCTTTACCGCCCGCATGGAGGATGACCTGGACCTGGTGGCCGAAGGCAAGGAAGACTGGATAAAGCTGCTGGCCGCATTTCATGGGCCCTTTGTGGAAACCCTCAATGCCGCGGCCCAAGACATGGCCAGCGTCAAGGGCGGGCTCAAGGCCGACCTGGCCTGCCCTCTGTGCGGCAAGGATTTGCTTATCAAGTTCGGCAAAGCCGGCACCTTTCTGGCCTGTTCCGGCTATCCGGGCTGTCCGTTCACCAGCAATTTCACCCGCGACGAAAACGGCAAGGCGGTGATTACGGTGCGGGAAAAGCCCGTGGCCGAGAAAGTGGGCGTCTGCCCTGAATGCGGCAAGGATCTGCTGCTTAAAACTTCGCGGGCCGGCAGCCGCTTTGTGGCCTGCGCCGGCTACCCGGATTGCAAATATACCGAATCCCTGGGCACCGGCGTGCCCTGCCCCGAGGACGGCTGCTCCGGCGAGATTGTGGAGCGTTCTTCGCAGCGCGGCAAGATTTTTTACAGCTGCAACCGCTACCCGGAGTGCAAGTTCGCCCTGTGGGATTATCCGCTGAACCGCCCCTGCCCCAAGTGCGGCGGCAAGATTTTGACCATCAAAACAGGACGGGGCGCTAAAAAAATAGTCTGCCCCAACAAGGCCTGCGGGTTTTCCGAGCCTTACGAGGAAGGGGAAAGCCAAGAATAATTCAAAGCGCAATGAAATAATTTTCAATTCAGGCCGTTCCGGTTTTGCCGGGGCGGCCTGGATTGTTTTTCAACAAAGGGTTTCAGGAAGGTGGAAGACCTGCGGGAGGAAAACTTCAAGGGGCTTGCTCTTTGGGCTTTTCTTCCCGCAGGTCTTCCACCTCGAACACAGCCTTGGCCGTGCGGCCTTCTTCGTCCAGGAGTGAGACCGTGTGGCGGCCCGGGGCGAGGGCCCAGAAAAATTCCGTGCCCGGCGTTTGCGCGCCCAGGTAGACCAGGTCCATGAACCAATGCACCTGGCCTGCGGCGCCCTCGGCCCGCAAAGGGATTTTTGGCGTGCCCCGGCCCGGCGTGAGCAAGAGGTGGGCCTGGTTTACGGGCGAGGTAATCACGGCCGGGGCGCTACGATTTAATTCTGTGTTGCGCTCCAGGCCCAGATGTTCCAGTTCCGGAGGCCAGACCACGGCGGGCTTGCCGTCGCGCAGCACGTGAATGGTGCAGGGCATGGTGCGCCAGACCGATTCCACCACCCGGGTTTTGCGCACATCCAGGCAGTAGGGCCCGGCGGCCATGCCGGACAGGGCACAGGTTTTCACCTCGGCCAGCCCCAGGGGCGGGGAAAACCAGATGGGCGGACGCGGATCCAAGGTCAGCATCCGGCGGGCCAGTTTGACCATGACCGGGCCGATGAGGGCGCGGCCGGTGAGGGCGGGCTCAGCCTTGCCGTCTTCGCGGCCGAACCAGATGCCCATGCTCCAGCGCGGGGTATAGGCGAACATCCAGGCGTCCCGGAAGCCGTAGGATGTGCCGGTTTTATAAGCCATGATCCGTTGTTGGCCGTCAAACATGGTTTTGGCCAGAGGGTCAAGCTGAATGACGTCGTGCAGGGAGTCGGCCACCTGGTAGGCGGCGGCCGCAAAAGCCGGCGCGGGGGCCGGCCGGGCCGGCGGCGGCGCGTCTTCCGGCGTTCGCAGGGCATGAAGGCCGCATTCTTTGCCCAAAGTGGCCAGGTAGCGGTAGGCGCCGAGCAGTTCCAGCAGGGTCGCGTCGCAGCCGCCCAGAATCAGGGAGTCGCCGTAGTGCTCCGAGGCGGAATTGACGCGCCGCAACCCCAGGGAGCGCATAAAACGCAGCAGGCTGTCCCCGCCCACCCGGCGCAGCACGCGCACGGCCGGGGCATTGAGGGAATCGGCCAGGGCCGCCCCGGCCTTGACCGGGCCGCGATAGGTCAAATCAAAATTTCTGGGCGCCTGGCCGGCAAAAGACAAGGGCGAATCGGCCAGGAGCGAGGCCGGGGTGAGCTCTCCTCTGGCAAAGGCCAGCAAATAGGCAAAGGGCTTTAAGGTGGAGCCGGGCGAACGGGGAGAGCGGGCGCAGTCCACCCAGTGCGAACCAGTTTCGCGGTTGAAGCGGGCATTGCCCACATAGGCGGCCACCTCGCCGTTCGCGTTGTCCACAATCACTCCGGCCGCGGTAATGTCCGGGTTGAGCCCCTGTAAATATTCATTGAGAACCGACTGCAGGCTGACCTGCAAGGGCATCCACAAGCTGGTGCGGGCCACGGCCGCGCTGCCTTTAAGGTCCGGGGGCAGTTGGCCCAGAGCCCATTCGCCGAACAAAAACACCGAGTCGTACAGAGGCAGGGAGCCGCCTGCGGGCGGGGGTTCCGCCTTGGCCAGGGCGGCCATGTCCGGTTCAAGGCCGTGCCGGGCCGCGGCCAGATCAATAATGCCGTTGCGTCGGGTCAGAGCCCCTTGCGGGTTGCGGTCCGGCCGGTACAGCGAGGGGCCGCGCAAGAGGCCCACCAGCAGGGCGGCTTCGCCGGCGGACAGGTCTTTGGCGTGTTTATTGAAATAAATGCGCGATGCCGCTTCCACGCCCCGGATATTGCCGCCCATGGGCGCGCGGTTGAGATACAGGGCGAGGATTTCCTCTTTGCTGAGCACAAAATCCAGTTTGACGGCCTGGAGGAATTCCACGATTTTGGCGCTGAAGGTGCGCTCTTTGGGCAGAGCGATGCGAATGAGCTGGCTGGTGATGGTGGAAGCGCCGGACACCACTTTGCCGGCGGTAAGGTTTTGCGTGGCGGCCCGCAGCAGCGCCAGGGGGTCCAGGCCGGGATGGCGCCAGAAGCGCTTGTCTTCCACGCTGACCACAATGGCGGGCAGCCACTTGCCCATGTCCGCGAGGGGTACGGGAATGGCCCATTCCGAAGAGGCTGACAGCCGGGCGTGCACGATGCGGCCCTCGCGGTCCAGGACCAGAGGCGAGGCGTCCCAACGTGTGATTTCATCCAGGGGCAGGGGCGTGAGCATGACCGCGCCGGCAAAAAGCAGAAACAGGGCGGCGCAGGCCGCAAGGCCGGCTTTGATGAGCCTGCCTGCCCGGAAGCGGCGGGGGCCGGCGCTCCGGCCCCCGCTGGTGTTAAGGCGCATTTTGCTTATTCCACAATAATGGTCCCGGCTTTGCTCAACGAGCGAATGAACGGCGCGTACATGCCTTCGCCGGCCACGGGCGGCATGACAAAGGTGCCTTTGCTCACGGCCCGCATGGTGAAGGTATAGGTCATGGCGCTGTTTAAATAGCCGGCAATGAGGATCAGGCGGTCATCGCGCAGATCCAGGCGGCAGCCCCAGGCATAGGCCAGATAGTCGTTGGTGGACGGCGAGGGGAGGTTTTGCAGATCCTGCAGGCGCGGGTTGTCCACCTCCAGACCGCCGGGCAGGACGCTGACCACCACCAGCTGTTCCACAGGCATGGCCGGCGCGATTTTCAGGGTGGCGGTAAGGCGCGTGCCCTGTTTGACGCGCAGGGGCTCGGCGCTGTCCCAGGCTAGTGTTTTGCCCGCGTCGTCCTTGAGCTCCAGGCTGACATTCAGATTTTTGGCGAACGGTTCGGGCGCCGCTTTGGGCACGCCCGTGCTGGACCAGGAGAAGTAGGCGCTGCCCTGGCCGTCCACTTTGAGATTCACGGGCACGGGCAGATCCTGGTTCGCCTCGCTCTTTATCTTCAGCTTGCCGTCCTCTTCCGAGGAGAAGATCAGCAGGCTTTTGCCGGCTGGGCCCTTGAGCTCGGCCGTGAACGGTTTGTTTCTGTCCGGATTGGCCGCGTAGTATTTGCTGAGGCCCAGGAGGGCCATGGCGTTGTCCTGGGTGGTGTACCAATAGCCTTTAAGGGCCGATTCTTGGAGACTCTTGGCCAGCAGGCCGGCTTCAACGGATGAGGGTTCCACCTGGCTCCAGGCGGTCAGGAGAATGGCCTGGTTGCGGGGCGTGGATTCCAGGGTGGGATTGATGCCGCCCCAATCCATTTCCGGCAGTTCGCCAAGGCCGCGCAGAGGCCGGGCCGATTTTTCCTGCAAGGCCATGGCCGCAGCCAGATAGACCCTGCCCGAAGGGGTGAGCAGGGCGCGGTCTTCGTGCAACTGCTGCAGCCAGGCCAAGGGCGCTTGCCCGGCCAGAGTGAGCACGTAGGCGGCATAGGCCTTGGTGGATAGAGTGTAGTCGTAGTTGTGCGGGGTGATGGCCCCGGCCGGAATGGCCATGATCTGCTTGAGGAAGTTCAGGGATGAACTTAAGAGCCCTTCAGGCAGGGACGTCTTGGTTTGCGCTTCCCACAGGAAGTGGGTGGCGTACACCGAGGTCCACAGGTTGGGCCGGCTCTCGCCGGGCCAGGTGGCGTAACTGCCGTCGTAGAGCTGCATGAAGGAGATGCGCTTGACCGCCAGAGCCAGGCCTTCGTCGATATTTTTCTGATCAAGGAAGTCCGGGTTGATATCTCCAAGCATGCCGGGCAGGACCACAAAGGGCCAGGCCTTGGACACAGTCTGCTCCAGACATCCGTAAGGGTAGTCGTAGAGATAGTTGAGAGCCGGCAGCAAGTTGGCGCTGGGGCCTTTGCTTCCCATAAAGGTCATGGCCGCAGTGCCGGGCGTCCAGATATCCGGGATATCGAGTTTGGTTTCCGTGTTGCCCGCGGCGATGCCCGAGCCGCTCAGGGTGGTCTTGGGGAAGGGCGAGCGCACCGGCACTTCCACGGTCTGGGTGTAGGAATTGTCCGCATCGCCAGGGATCACCGCTTCCACAGTGACAATTCCCAAGCCCACATCAGGCCCGGCTTTGATTTTGAATTCCCCGGCCGGTCCGGACTGGCCGCCGCCCGCTGAGGCCGGGGCCAGGTCCACCTTCAGGCCGCTCTTGTCCAGGCGCTGCAACGGTCCGGACACGGTGATTTTGACTTCGCCTTTCAGGGTCTTGGTTGCACCGGCGGACGTAAAGGCCTTGACCGGGACAATGAATTCGTCTCCCGGAGCCACGGCGCGCGGGCCGGCGGCCTCCACCACCAGATCACGGGCGATGGTCACTTGTTTATCCGTGCTGCCCAGAAATTTGCCCGAAGCGGCCACAGCCATAAGCCGGCCCTTGCCGCTAAATTCAGGCAGGTCTAGACTCACTTCGGTTTGGCCGGAAGCCGGTATGTCCACCTTGCCCAGGAAGACGGTCAGCATGATCTGGTTGCGCTTGACAGCCGACAGGTAATCGGCCATGCCGTCGTCAGGCCCGCCGCCGCCGGCTTTGAGCAGGGGCGTGGCTTTGCTTTCCGCCCTGGTCAACTCGTCGTAGGAGTCCGTGCCGGTGATGCCCAGGGCGCGCTGGGCCCAGAACAGGTCCATGGCGTCCGGGGTCTGGTAGTTGGTCAGGGTGAGAATGGCTTCATCCACCAGGTAGAGACAGACTTCGCCCGAAGAAGGCACGCCGCCGGGCCGGGCCAGTTTGACGGTCACGGGCAGGGGCTTGCCGGGCAGGGCCTTGTCCGGGCTGTCCAGGGTCACGGCCAGGAGATTGTCCTCTTTGCTCACCCGCAGCGGGGTCACGCCATAGGCGCGGTGACTGGACCATTTGCCTTCGTCCTTCACTGGCTTGACCACCCAGGCCAGGCAATAGACATTGGGGATGAAGTCCGCTGTCACGGGCACAGCAATGGTCACTTCTTCGCTGTCCATATCCAGGGTGCGGCTCATGAGCGTGCGCCCGGATTCCACGTTAAAGAGCAGGCGGCCCTTGAACGGGGCGCGCACGGTCACCTGGGCGGTGTCGCCCACGCGGTATTCGGTTTTGTCAAAGTTGATTTCAGCCACGGTCAGGCGTGAGCCGTCGGCGTCTTCTTCGCTGCCTCGCCAGTAGGGCGACCAGACCTGCACGCGGGCCGCGGCGGCCGAGTCATGCGGGCCGGTGATGCGCACCCGGTAGGTTCCGGTGCGGTTGGGGGTAAAGGCGAAATCGCCGCTGCCGTTAATGAGCGGCGCCTCGCCCCCGCTCACGCTGAGCAGCTCTTCGGTGTATTCGTAGTGGTAGGAACCGTTGGGGTTGCGTTCATAGTTATAATGCCCCACTACCCGTTCAATGGTGTATTTGACGGACTTGGCCCCGGTCAGGGGTTTGCCGTCCACATCCACGGCCACAGCGGTGAAGGTCGTGGTTTTGCCCGGCTCGACCACCCCTTGCGGGAGCCTCAGGCCAAGCTGCTCGTTGCGCGGGTAGTAAGGCACCCGCAGGGCTTTGCTTACCCAGCGCCCGCCGTCTTCCTGCACGCTGAGCAAAAACATCCAGTTGACCATGGACGGCGCGGACTGATCGCTTTTGGCGGCGGAGTGGGTGTAAGAGCCTATCCCGTCCGCATTCAGCTGCCCTTCGTTCAGAGGTTTGTCGCTGGAGGCTTCAAAGCGCTTGTCATCGCCGAAGTACACGCCGGGCCAGTCTGCGTGGCTGAAAGTGCTGACCAGGCTGGTGCGGTCCAGAGTATACTTGAGGTCGGAGCCAGGGGCGCCGAAGAGGTAGTCGGCTTTAAGGCCCAGCTTCAGTTCCTTGTTGCCGATGATTCTGTCGGCCGAGCCGCTCAGGCTGACCTCAATGCGTGGCGGCACAAACTCTTCCACGTTAAAGTAAACTTGCCCGAAAATATTTTCTTCCCCGCCGGGCGCGAAAACCATCAAGGTGTAGCCGCCGGTGGGCGCGGAATCAGGCAGATTGAACCCACCCGCAAGGCCGCCTTCCCGGCTTAAGACGCCGCTGCCGCGCAGCATTTCCCGACCGGTGGGAGACATCACCCTGAACAGCATGGGGCCGGGCGCGGGGGGCAATAGCTGCGGGTTGCGGAACAGAGCCTTGAAGTCCACATGCTCGCCGGGGCGGTATACGCCGCGCGAAGTGAAGCAGAAGGCCTTATAGGGCAGAGCATCCCAGCTCTGGCCCCAGATGTCGAATTCAGGGTTGCTGAGCAGATTGGTGGCCAGATTGAGGTAGGAAACGTCGCCATTGGCCGTGACCATAATCAGGGCCGGAGACAGGGACTGAGGCCAGGAGCCGGGCGACTCCGGCTTGAGATTGACCACGCCTTCGGCGTTGGTGCGACCGGAGGCCACCACCTGGTTGCTCAAGGAGTAGGCGGTTACATTGGCGCCGGCCACGCCTTTGCCCTTGGCCAGGCTGTTGACCCAAACCTGGAGGCCGTCCTGGCGTTTCAAGACCACAGGGGCAAGATCGGTGACCAGGATGACCTGTTCGCTCTGCGCGTCGTAACCCCACTCATAGTTGTCGGGGTCTTTGGCCTCCATGGGCGTGCCGAAAACCCGCAGCATATACAGACCGCGCAGGTTTTTGTCTTTGACGAGGTCCGTGAGGTCAATGGCCTTGTGGAAAACCTGGTTGCGCGGCTCCACCAGGTCCACGCGCATGGCGCCGCAGTTTTTGGAGAAGCGGTCGCTAAACTGGGCGGGGTCCCAGTATTCGTTAGCCATTTCCACCGGGATGTTATTGTCGTACAAGCGCCACAGCGAAAATTCCACGCGCTTGATATTCACGCCGCTCACCGGCACGCGCAGGCCATATTCCGGGGTGATGACCATACGCCGACCTTCGGCCGCGCCAATCTTCAGGAAGGGGGTAATTTCCGGGATGGTTTGCACCGTCTGATAGCTTTTTTCCAGCTTGGTGCCGTTTTCCGCCGGCATGCCCTCTTCCAGGCGTACGATCACGTTCTCGCCAGGTGTCCATTTGCCTGTAATTTGCAGGGAATAGTTGCCGTCATTCCAGATTACGGTCTCCACTTTGTCCGGCGTGACTTTCAGGAAGGGACGCGCCGCCTCGGGGTCCACAGGCGAGGAGGTCTGAATGTAAATGGTGCATTGGCCGTCGTCGGCAACATTCTGGTAAGCGTTGGACACGGACACGGCCTGTTCGGGAGCCTGGGAGGTTGCCGTGGCGTTGACCACCCCCACGTTTTTTTGCGCGGCAACAACATAAGCGGCGGCCCGGCCCAGCGGTTCCGGGCCGATGGTGGAAACGAGGTCCGGTGCAAAGGCAAGGGTGTATTCCCCGCTATCCGGGTTGGCTATGCTGATAACCAGATATTGGGAGGCCTCGCCGGACACGATGCTGTAATCCACAGGCTTGCTGCCCTTGCTGTCCGGCACAGTAACTGACAGGGTTTGATGCAGGGCTTCCGGGTCCACAGGCAGGTTGAAGGAAATGGTGATTTCCAGTTTGTCGTCTTGCCAGTTGCTTTGCTGCACCCCGGAGATGCTGAGGGGCATGGAAATAAAATTGAGCTTCTGGATGACCTCTTCGCCGTTCAGGGCTTTGAGGCCCGGCCGCAGGGCAATAATATAACGGGTGGCCGGGGTGTACGGTTTATGCGGGGTGAATACGAAAGTCTGGTCGTCGGCCCACAGGCCCTCGCCGTCAATGGGCGGGGTTAGGGTCAACGGGGCGTCGTCCAAGCCCAGGGTTTTATTGATTTCTTCCACAGCGACCATAGGCGAGGAAAAACTCAAGGTAATGGCCTGGCGCGGGCCCATGACCTTGTCGTTTTGCACATGGACATACACGCCGCTTTGCCCGGCGCCGGGTTTTAAGTCCTTCAGCAGAAAAGGCAGCCCGATAACCGCGACAAGCAGTAAAACAGCCAGGCCGAAAAGCAGAGAATGTCTGTTGCGCATGATTTTTTTCCTCTTTGCAAAAGTGGCGCGGGGAAAAATGGTCTTTTTCCCCATGTGGATTTAACCCCAAAACCTTGAATTTGTCGATACTCAGGAAGGTTTTTCCCGGGCTTTTCGCGGAGTTTTTTAAGAATGGGACGGAGCTTTCCGTTTCGGATCTTTTCAGTTAAATTGCCGCAAAACCCGCGCAGCAGGAATAGAGTGCCTATGTTCATCCATGATATCGACCCCATTGCTTTTTCCATCGGCTCCTTTCAGGTGCATTGGTATGGCCTGACCTATCTCATGGGTTTTGCCGCGGCCTGGCTGCTGGCCATGTCCCGCGCCCGCAAGCCCGGCTGGGGCTGGACGCGGGAAGAGGTGGACGGCCTGATCAGCGCGGCGGCCCTGGGTGTGGTTTTGGGCGCGCGCCTGGGTTACTGCCTGTTTTATGATCCCGTGTATTTCGCCGCCCACCCGCTGGACGTGTTCAAGGTCTGGCACGGGGGCATGTCATTCCACGGCGGGGCCATCGGCGTGACCCTGGCCGTGCTTCTGTTTTGCCGCGGCACAAAACGCAAGTTTTTGGATGTGGGCGATTTCATCGCGCCTCTGGCCACACCGGGCCTGTTGGCCGGGCGCCTCGGCAATTTTATTAATGGCGAATTGTGGGGCAAGGTCACTTCCGGGCCCTGGGGCGTGGTGTTTCCCACAGGCGGCGATGCGCCGCGCCACCCCAGCCAGTTGTATGAGGCCGGTTTGGAAGGGCTCGCGCTGTTCATTGTTTTGTGGTGGTATTCCTCGCGCCGGCCCGCCAGGGGGCGGGTTTCCGGTCTGTTCCTGGTGGGCTACGGGCTGGCCCGTTCTTTTGTGGAGTTTTTTCGTGAGCCCGACGCCCACATCGGCTACT
>JAVBRZ010000196.1:0-2834 GCA_031547425.1 Desulfovibrionaceae bacterium | reverse complement strand
CAATATTTCATACAAGGTGGCGCAACGGTTGTGCGGCTACACCGCTTTGGGGCCGTTCTTGCTGGGGTTCGCCAAAGGCTGGCACGACCTTTCGCGCGGTTGCAGCACGGAAGATATTTATAAAATAGCGGTGGTGGGCATGGGGCTTTCCCGTGGCCTGGCGGCGCATTAAAACCTTTAACGTGAATATGCCATCATAACTTCATAGGAGAGTAAGGTATGGATGCTTTAGGAATGATCGAAACTCGCGGTTTGGTAAGCTTGATTGAAGCGGCTGATGCCATGGTCAAGGCGGCCAGAGTGCAACTCATCGGTTATGAACAGATCGGCAGCGGTTACGTGACCGCGCTGGTCCAGGGCGACGTGGCGGCTTGCAAAGCGGCCACTGACGCGGGCGCGGCCGCCGTGCAGCGCCTGGACGGCGAACTCATTGCCGTGCACGTCATCCCCAGACCCCACAGCGATCTGGACAGCGTGTTCCCGACCAAGAAAAAGTAAGTGTCTTTATCGCTTCCGGCGGCCAGGAGGTGGGCTTCCGCGCCCCCCTCCTGGACCTCCCCGCGCCAGGGGATGACCCCCTGGACCCCGATTGTCGGAGGCGGGGACAGATGGATGAACGGGAAGTTTTGGCTTGCCCGTGGCAGGGGTACGCTCACATACTTTGACGCGATTTCTCAATCCTTCTCTCATTCCTTCATCAGGGCTGAGGAAAAAGTGGAGTTTGGGGAGGGAATGGGTTCCCGCTTTTGCGAGGATGTTGCGCTTCTGAGGCCGGGAACCGGCCCAAGGATTGCGTCAGTTTTCTCTTCCCGGCGGCCGCTGCAAACGGAAAATTTTAAGGGACGGTAATTTTATGGAAGTTGGAAAAGTAATCGGCCAACTGGTGACCACGGTGCGTGACCCCAAGCTGCCGCATTGTTCGCTGCTCTTGGTCGAGCTGTGCAACACCAAAGGTCCTGACAAGGATCTCTGCCAGGTGGCGGCGGATCCCATCGGCGCGGGCAACGGCGAGTGGGTGTTGCTCACCCGGGGCAGTTCCGCCCGCAAGGGCCTGGGGCAGGAAGCGCCTGTGGATCTTTGCGTGGTGGGCATTGTGGATGAGATCACCCTGGGTGAAAAAATGTTCTATTCCAAGAATAAGGCCTAGATCCGGCGCCTTTAAAGGAAACGCAGATGAGTCTCGCACCGCAAGATATTGAAATCATTGTGCGCAAGGTGGTGGAAACCTTGCAAAACCGGCCCGGAGGCGCTGCCGCGCCCGCGCCCTGCGGCGATTGGGGCTTGTTTGACAACCTGGACGACGCCATTGCCGCCGCCAAAGAAGCCCAGCTTAAACTGGACACGGTGGCGGTGCGCCATAAGGCGGTGCAAGCCATCCGCGAGGCGGCCCGCCGCCACGCTCGCTCGCTCGCCGAACAGGCTGTGCGGGAAACCGGCATGGGCCGCGTGGAAGATAAGGTCAGCAAGAATCTCTTGCAGGCCGACTTGACGCCCGGCCCGGAAATCTTGCAGCCGGCCGCCATTTCCGGGGACGCGGGCATGACTCTTATTGAAAATGCGGCCTGGGGCGTTATCGCCTCGGTCACGCCGTCCACCAACCCGGCGGCCACAGTGATCAACAACGCCATCAGCATGATTTCGGCCGGCAACAGCATTGTTTTTGCCCCGCACCCCGGCGCCAAGCTGGTGTCGCAAACAGCCATTCAGCTTTTAAATCAGGCCATAGCCGAGGCCACGGGCATCGCCAATTTGCTGGCCGCCCTCAAGGAACCCACTATTGACGCGGCTCGCGTCCTGTTCGCCCACCCGGATATTTCCCTGCTGGTGGTTACCGGCGGCGAGGCTGTAGTGCACACGGCCCGCAAGCATGCCGCCATGCGGCTTATCGCGGCCGGAGCCGGCAACCCGCCGGTGGTGGTGGATGAAACCGCCGATATCCCGCGCGCCGCCCGCAGCATTTACACCGGGGCCAGCTTTGACAACAACATCATCTGCGCGGATGAGAAAGTCATCATTGCCGTGGATTCCGTTGCCAACGCCCTGAAGCGCGAAATGTGCGCCCTGGGCGCTGTGGAGATCAGCCTGGAGCAGGCGGAAAGCATCGCCAGGCTGGTGTTCAAGAATTACCCCGGCCCGGAAGCCATGGCCGATCCCAAGTGGGTGGGCCGGGACGCATCGCTCATAGCTGAAGCGGCCGGCATTTCCGTGCCTTCGTCCTGCCGGTTGCTGATCGTGGACGTGGGCCATAACATTGATCATCCCTTTGCCCGCATTGAGCAGATGATGCCGGTGCTGCCCGTGCTCCGCGCTCAGCAGGTAAGCGAAGCCATTGATTGGGCCTTTGTTCTGGAGCGCGGCCTTTCCCACACCGCGGGCATGCATTCCACCAATATCAACAACATGGACGCCATGGCCAGGAAGATGAACACCAGCCTGTTCGTCAAAAACGGCCCGTTCATCGCCGGCCTGGGCGCGGGCGGAGAAGGCTGGACCTCCATGACCATTTCCACGCCCACGGGCGAAGGCGTGACCAACGCCCGTTCCTTCGTGCGCTTGCGGCGCTGCGTGCTGGTGGATAATTTCAGGATAGTTTGACGCTCCCCCGCCCCCTCTTTAACCCTTATTGGGAAAAACGGCGTTGGGTTGAAGCGCGAGCTTGTTTTTAACGGGGCTGAATTTTATGTCAGTGAAAATAGAGCATTTTAACATTTAAATTATATATTAAGGAAAAATGCTCTGGCGGATGCGCCGGCAGACGCCCGCAAGCGAGCAGCGCAGCGTGTCTTTAGTTCAGGCCGCTTCGGCCTGAACGTGTATGATAAAAGGCTGTGTTT
>JAVBRZ010000003.1:0-22873 GCA_031547425.1 Desulfovibrionaceae bacterium | reverse complement strand
AGTTGTTGCGGTTGTATAAATTATTCAATTAAAATGGCGCGGTAGTTGGTAATCTGGCCTCTGGACGTTGAGAGAGGCTGTATAGCAGGCAAACGCATCCTTATGAGTCCCACTAAGGGGGAAAGAATGGATGTATATAGTTATAAGATTAATTGGTTAAGATTTAATGGCTAAAGGTGGTGAGGGGATAGTGGTGGAGATAATGGCTATGGGTAGTGATTTTACGCTTATCAAGGTTGTATTCATAGTGGTCTGTTTACCATCACCACCAACCAGCCCCACTATGGCCAGCCAGTATAGCTCCAGCTACCGGATAAGCCATTGATCCACTGTATTGTCCATTTCGCTGGTTTCTATTTTAAGCAAAGTCTTCAGGCCAGTATGTTTATAAAAAATATCTTCCATGGCCAGTTTTGCTGTGTCAGAAAAGGAGACAGGCACCACAAGTGCATCATGGATGGGCAAGGCGGCTGGAAGCCCTTTATCTTTGAGGGTCAGAAGCAAATCAACCATGATGTTGCTTTCAATGTTCTGGACCTTGTAGCCTATTTTTGAGTCAGTAAAGAGGTAATCCTTGATGGCGCTGTGAGTTTTTAAAAGCGCGGTGCAGATCTCAAGAAAAGACACATGCTTTGGGGTATTATCTCGGGTGTCTGGTGGAAAGCGAGAGGGCATGGCGTCCATAAACACGGCGGCATTAAACACTTTCTTCACTGTTTCCCGGTAAAGGTAATAGCCGGTAAGCAGGTAGCAATCCCCTGAGGGAGGCTCTTTCCCGGCCAGACCATACAGGATGCGGGGACACATTTGCCCGTAATCCAGGCTGCAAACTTTTTCCCCGGCAATGGTGATATGCTTGAGCCTGTCGGCCTGGGGCATGGGCTGCCAAAACCCGCCGAACAGCCTGCCGCCACTGCCAAAATCATTATTGTTAAGGTGGCGGGTTAGAAATCTGTCCTGGGGATCAATCAGGCGGCAAGGGGGGGTGCCCATATCCCCCGCAGATAAAAGGCCATAGGCTATGGGTGCTTGGTCCAGCCAGTCATTGATGGTCCGCATCTCTTCTTCCAGTTTTCGCGTCTGGCGGGTATTTGCATAAGCGACAACGGGGCCGCTTTCTTTCTGCCCCCTTTTTTCTTTGGGAAGACGCAAGACCACTGCCTCACGCCCGGTATTATCTGTTTTAAAGTCTTCGAGGCCGGTGATTTTAAAGGATTCGCCGGTTTCAGCGGCCTTTCTCCCAGTTGCAAGATCGATAAGCAAGCGTGTGGGCCTGAGAACAGTTTGCCGGGATGGAATGCCAAAGGCGTCACAGCCCTGGTAGCCTTTGTCCAGGGTTAAAAAGCCGCAGGAGGCCAGGCGCTTGATGATATCCGGCAAGGCTTTGCTCATGACCGGGGAGCGGCGGCTTGGGGTTTTTGCGCCGAGATGGCGGTTTGACAGGGAGGTATGGAGGCCCTCCTTGGCATTGACCGTGCTTTTGCCCCTGCCTGACTTGCAATAAATTACATCGTAGCGCAACAAATCGCAGATCAAAGCGGCGATGCTACGCTGAAAAACGTCCTGGTCCGCTGGTTTTCGTTTACGCTGGCGCAGGGCATGGACTTTTTCGTAAGCTTCCACAGTTTTGTGGATGTAAACGCAGAGCCGTTGCGCGTCATCTGAAGCAGGGCAGCGCCAGGGGTTGAAGGCCTGATCAGTGAGGGCAGGAGCGGGAGTTTCCGGAGGAGTCTTGGTCATTACTTTGTGCCGCCGTCCCCGGCCCGCCTGGCCCATTTGCTTTGTTTCAGGCCTTCAATATCCAGCAGCGGGCGGACATATTCCGTGAACGGCACGGTGATCTGCTCATAAAGAATATGCGGTGCGGTATCCTTGGAGTAGGTGCCGTAGGTGATGCCGCCTATGCTGTGGCCGAGATAGCGGGCCGCCGGTTTTTCATTGACCTCACCTATCTGATCGCACCAGTGGCCGATGGTGTGCCGGAAGCTGTGGAAGTCTTTCCTTTTGTTTTTATTGTTTTCCTCGCCGATAACACCAAGTTGCCTACGATAGCGGTTATACCATTGAGACAGAGCATTGCCGTATCTGGCGACCGCGTTTGGTTTCTTAAGCTCAGGGAAGATCCGCCCGCTATCCGGGTTATCCGCGCTATAGTCGGCATGTACAGAAGCGAGATAGTCCAGGAAGCCCAGGTCGCGAACCAGGATGGAGGACAGGGGCACAAACCGCAAGGAACTGTCTGTCTTGGTGCTTTGTTCTTCCCCTGGCCTGATGGAGATGCACAAGGTTTCTTGATTGTCTTCCATCTCGCGCAACAAGGTTTCGGTGTTGGCCAGTTGATTTGCGCCTGGAGTGAACAGGGCGCGGGTCTCGCCTTCACGGTTGATCGCCACTATGTCGGTTTGGTGGAGCTGGCACAGTTCTTCCTCACGTGCTCCGGTAAACAGGCCAAGCAAGGGAATCCAGAAGCGGGAAGCTTTTCCGCCAGAATCCGGCGTGCCGCTGAGCGCCCACCGGGTGGTCAGCCCCGAGGTCAAGAAGTTGGCGGGCGCGAACAGTTTAGTCAGGTCATTGCGAGTGTAGGGGTTTCGGTTATCCTGCGGAGCTTTGCCTGGCGGGGCTTTAAGCAAACCGTTTATCTTGGGGTTGCCGTGGTATTCATTTTCAGCCAGCCAGTTAATAAATCTTTTGATCTGGATAAAATGGTTATCGATGGTTTTGGGCGCGATCTTACTTTCTTCAGGGATTTCCCCGGCTTTGGCCCTGGCTATCACCTCGGGCAGGGGCATGGTCATGTATGGAGCCTGCCGCATAGGCGGCATATTGAACAGGATTTCTTTATACGCCCGCATATGGTCGGCCGAGATGGAGGCCACCGGCAAGGTGCCGTCCGGGTCAATGACGGCCTGGAACAGTTCAAAGAAGTGGCCGCATTTGACCTGGGTGCGGGCGCTCCACTTTCCTTCCCGCGCATTCTCGGCAAAGAAAAGTTTTAGGGCTTCGGGCAGGTTCAGGCTGGTTGAGGCTGATTGAGCGGCGGCAGGGATGATGGCGGCGGAAGCATTGGAAGAAGATTCCACTTTAATGCGCCTTCTTTCCCGGCGTTTGTGCTGGGTTTCCTCCAATTTTTCTATGGTCGCATTATAGGCGGAATAATTTCCTTCAGCGGTTTGGGGCATGAGGTTATAGAAGGAGACGCGGGCCTGCAAAAAGTCGCGGCAAGCCTTCAGATACGATGTTGAAGCCCGGGAAGGGCAGGCAGCCACAGCGGCGCGGCTTTCTGTCTCCGGGTCAGTGGTGATGTCGTGGACGGCAAGCTGTTTATCCACCATTGCGGCGGTTTCTTGGGAGACGCGCTGGTCCCTTAGTTCTCGCTGGTATATTTCCTTGATATTTTGGCAAGCGGCGACTTTGGCCCGCGTTTGTTCGCGGAGGCCTTCCGCCGTGGCCTCTGTTGGATGCTTGCTGTGGATGATAGCGCCGTCATCCAGAGTCAGGTTTGCCGCTTTGCTCAGCGCTTGCTGGTGTTCGGCTTGTAATATGAAAAGATCGTTGGCCTTTAAGGCGTTCAAAAGCCAAAAGTCAGCAATGGAGCGGATTTCATCGTCGGTCAGGCTGCTTAGCAAGCGGCCTTGTAATTCATCTGGAATCGTTTGCTGGGTTTCATCTGGTCTTGGCGTTTGGGTAGGTGTGGACACACTTGAGGCGTCCGGATTTTCTTGGTCCATAAGGCTTATCTCTATATTTTGGGGCTGGGTTGTGGATCCAGCAATAAATTGCTTGTCTTTTTTGCACCTTCTGCCGGGGCTAGTCAAGGGGGTGTAAAGAGAATCGCCTCTGGCCTCAATAACCGCGCGGACAAAGGAAAAAACCTCAAAGGCCGCTGCGGCCAGCTTGAGGGCGCGGAGCTTGGCCTCTGCGGCATAGCACCGGCCAAGGCTGCGGCGGTATTCCGTGCGGTCCAGGCAGGTTCGCAAGTCTTCTGGGACGCGGATGCGGAAAATCAGGGTGTTGCGATGGGCAACCAGGTAGGGCGGGTGTTTGCCGTTGGGCTTAGGGCGCTGTGGGCTTACCGGCTGCGAATTTGCGGGCGGAAGGCTTCTGGACTGCGGGCTTAAAGGCTGAAGATTTGCTTTGGACATAAGTTGTCCCCCAAAGAAAACCGCCTTGTTTTTGGCTTGTTGTGGACACGCTTTGTGGACACAACGGCTTTCCTTGGGGGACAGACTCTCTGAAATCAGCGCCATTGGCTGATTTGCTGGCTAATGGCGGAGAGGAAGAGATTCGAACTCTTGGTACCCTTGCGAGTACACATGATTTCCAATCATGCTCCTTCGGCCAGCTCGGACACCTCTCCGTAAGAGATTGCTCTCCTACCAAATGCCCCGCGCCTTGGCAAGCAAAAATATTGTTGGGGCGATGGGGCCGGGTAAACGGATTCAGGCCGGCCCGTTGCCGATTACTTGGGCTTGCCGGCCTCGCTGCTCATCAGGATGCGGGTGAGGCGGGCTTCGTCAAAATCCACCGGAGCGTGACCCGCAACGGCGGCCTCGTCCGTCCGGGAGCGCTCCACCACGGGTGCGAGGCGGGTGTCGGCGCAGATCTCGAACAGTTTGCGCACATAAGCGTAACGTTCGGGGGGCATGAACTGGGCGGGTTTAAAAAGTACCCCCTCGTCGGCCAACTCCTCCATGTGCCGCAAAATGCTGCTTGCTTTGAGGCCGCGCGCTTCCATTATTTCAGCGAGGCTTAAGCCCCGCTCCAGCAAAACGGCGGTCTCGCGCCGGGAAAGGCCGCGTTGCCGGCCTGAGGTCACGGCTTCGGCTTCCGCGCCGGCTTCGCGGCCGGCCGCAAGGGGCGGGGCAAGTGCGGCGGCGCTGTCTTCGTCAGCAAGCGGTCCGCCCGGGATTGGCAGGGCGCGTTCCTCGTCGGCAGCCAGTTTATCCGTGTCTTCGCCGCGCGCCGTGCGCCAGTCGCGAAGCACGGCTAAAAACTCCTCGCCGTAAGCGGCCAGCTTGTAGCGCCCCACACCGTTTACCGCAAGCATCCCCGCCGGGGTCAACGGCAGGAGTCGGGCCAGATCTTTTAAAGTCCGGTCAGCAAAAATTGCAAAGGGCGGCAAGCCGGCGGCGCGGGCCAGATCCAGGCGTTTTTCGCGTAAAAGCGTGAACAATTCCGGATCGATGTCTTCCTCTGTGGGCAGTTCACCCATACGTCCGGTTCCGCCAAGTTTTTCCGCCCGCTGTTCCGTCCGCGTGCGCTTGCGCTCCGCCGCCCGAATCATGGAGCACCCCCGGCCGCCGCGCAGCACTTCCCAACCCGCTTCCGTTACGGCCAGGGTGGGGTATTCGTCGCCTTCAATGGCAATCAAGCCCTGCACCAGCAGAGCGTCCGTCACCCGCCGCCAATAATCGGCTTTGCCCTCGCCGCCGCAGCCGAAGGTGGGCAGGCGGTCGTGCCCGTTGGCCGTGATGCGGGGCGTGGCCTTGCCCAGGACAATGTCGATGATATATTGCGCCCCGAAGCGGCAGCCGGTGCGCACCATGGCCGAGAGCAGCTTTTGCGCGGCCACGGTGGCGTCTTCGCGCTCCACCCGCCCCGTGCAGATGTCGCAGGCCCCGCAATTGTCCTCCGGATAATCCTCCCCGAAATAGGCCAGCAATCCTTTACGCCTGCAAATATCCCGTCCTGTGAAGTCAGCCATGGCGTAAACTTGGGCCAAAGCGGCTTCGCGGGCCGCCGCGTCCTCAATCTGGTTGGCGAAGGCGAGCAGCAACCCCATATCCTTACGGCCGTAAAACATGGCGCAGACCGCCGGCTCGCCGTCCCGGCCGGCCCGGCCGGTTTCCTGATAATAGCCTTCAAGATTTTTGGGCAGGTCGCCGTGCAGCACAAAACGGACATTGGGTTTGTCGATGCCCATGCCAAAAGCGATGGTGGCCACGATTATGGGGCAACGATCCTGGCGGAAGGCTTCCTGGGCGGCCTGGCGCTCGGCGTCGGGCAGCCCGGCGTGGTAGGCCAGGGCCGCGTGGCCATGCCGGTTCAAAAACGCGGTGGTGGCTTCCACGTCCCGGCGTGTGCCCCTATAAATGATGCCCGGTCCTTCACGCCCGGCCAGAAAGTCCAGAATTTGCTTGTCCAGTTTGTTTTTGGGCGTGATCTCGTAAAACAGATTGGGCCGGTTGAACGAAGCCCGCGTGAGCAGGGGGGCGCGCAAGTTCAGGCGCTCGATAATGTCCTGGCGCACCCGCTCTGTGGCCGTGGCGGTGAACGCGGCCAGGGGGGCGCTTGGAAAGGCCTCGCTCAGAACCGACAGCTCCAGGTAGTCGGGCCGGAAATCGTGTCCCCACTGTGAAATGCAGTGAGCCTCGTCAATGGCGAAAAAAGACAGCCTGGCCCGGCGCAGCAGGTCCATGAATCCCGGCACGGCCAAGCGCTCAGGCGAAATATACAGCAGGTCGATATCGCCGCTGAGCATCCCCAGCCTGGCGCATTCGCGTTCCCGGGCGGAGCTTGTGCTGTTGTAGGCCACAGCCTTGAGTCCTGTGGCCACGGCCGCGTCCACCTGGTCTTTCATCAGGGAAATCAGCGGACTGACCACCACGCACACGCCGGGCAGCAGCCGGGCCGGCAGTTGATAACATAAGGATTTTCCCCCGCCTGTGGGCATGATGGTGAATGAGTCCCGCCCGGCAAGCACGGCCCGGACCACCTCTTCCTGGTAAGGGCGGAAAGAGCGGTAGCCGAACAAATCGGCCAGTTCAGCGTGGATGTTTTGGGTGGCGGGAGCGGACAAGGTTGCCTCCGGAGGCCAGGAGAGGACGCGCAGCCCCTCCTGGATCTCCCCAGCCGGGGGATCACCCCTGGGCCCTAATCAGGGTAACAGACTCGTTATTTAGCAACCAGGGGTTCGAAAGGGGCAGACCCTTCGCGGGAGGGAGTTCAGAGGGAGGGCGCCGCCCTCCCTCTGGTTAAATGCCCATGATATTATAACCGGAGTCCACAAAGATGGTTTCGCCGGTCATGGCGCCGGACAGGTCCGAGGCCAGGAACAGGGCCACATTGCCCACGTCTTCAATGGTCACGTTGCGGCGCAGGGGGGCGTGTTCGGCGATGTGGTTGAAAATGTCTTTAAAGCCGGAGATGCCCGAGGCGGCCAGTGTGCGGATGGGGCCGGCGCTGATGGCGTTGATGCGTACATTTTTAGCGCCGAGGTCCGGGGCGAGATAGCGCACAGAGGCTTCCAGCGCGGCTTTGGCCACGCCCATGACGTTATAGTTGGTGATTACTTTTTGCGCGCCGTAGTAGGTCATGGTCAGCACCGAGCCGCCGGGGTTGAGCATGTCCTCAAAGGCGCGGCACAGGGCGGGCAGGGAGTAGGCGGAAACGTCGAGGGCCAGGGCAAAGCCGGCGCGGCTGGTGTCGATGAAACGGCCGGCCAGGTCTTCGCGGGCGGCAAAGGCCACGGAGTGGACCAACACGTCGATATTGCCCCACTTTTCTTTAACCGCAGCCGCCGCGCCGGCGATGGATTCGTCAGAGGACACATCGCAGGGGAAGGTGAATTCGCCGCCCAGCTCTTCGCTGATGGGTTCGACACGTTTTTGGATGGCTTCGCCCACGTAGCTGAAGGCAAGGCGGGCTCCGTTGTCCTTAAAGGCTTTGGCTATGCCGTAGGCGATGCTTTTGTTGTTGGCCACGCCGAAAATGGCGACTTTTTTATCTTTTAATAACATGCATACTCCTGGATGTAGCTTTGAGGGTCTTCTGCGTTAATTCCCCAAGGGGCATAAAACAAGTGCGAAGCAAGTTACACTTCATGCCCGTCAAAGGCCGCGTCGGTAATTTATCGATTATTTCCGGGATTTATATACGCTGTTGGTTAAAATGGCAATGTTCGTCCGGTAATCATGGTATAGGCTTCGCGGTATTTGGCTGCGGTGCGTTCAATGACTTCGGCGGGCAGCGGGGGCGGGGGCGGGGTTTTGTTCCAGGGTTGGGAAGACAGCCAATCGCGCAGGTATTGTTTGTCAAAGCTGGGCTGGCTGCGCCCCGGCTCATAACCTTCTTTGCCCCAGAAACGGGAAGAGTCAGGGGTAAGCACTTCGTCAATAAGAACCAGTTCGCCGTTGATTAAGCCGAATTCCAGCTTGGTGTCAGCCACAATCAAACCGCGTTGTCCGGCGTATTCTCCGGCCAGACGGTAAATTTCCAGGGTGGTTTGCTCCACATCGCGGCAGAGCTCTTCCCCCAGAATTTTGCCGGCTTCGGCCGGGGTGATGCTTTGATCATGCTCACCCGGCACGGCTTTGGTCGAGGGGGTGAACAACGGCGCGGGCAGGCGTTGGGATTCCATAAGCCCGGCGGGAAGAAGCTGGCCGGCCAGACCGCCTTCGCGCAAATATTCCTCCCACCCGGAACCGGCCAGGTAACCCCGGACGATGCATTCCACAGGCAGTGCCTCGGCGCGGCGGACCAACACGGCCCGGCCTTCAAGCATGGGGGCGTAAGCTTTGAGCGAGCTTGGAAAATCGTTCACATCGTCGGCAATGAGGTGGTTGGGGATGATCTCGGCCAAAAGGCGCATCCAAAAGCAGCTGAGTTGATTGAGGATCACGCCTTTGAACGGTACCGACTCGCGCATGATTACATCAAACGCGCTCATGCGGTCCGTGGTGATTATGAGCAGGGTTTGGGCGTCCACCTCATAGATGTCACGCACTTTGCCACGGCCGAGCAGCTTAAGCGCGGGGATATCGGCAAGGGAAACTATTTCCATGATCTCAAGAATCCTTCTGCTTGCGGGTTTCCACAGACCTGGCGTGGGCCTCAAGCCCTTCCAGGCGAGCCAGGCGGGCTATTTTATCCGCATGGGTTCGGGCGTAGTCCGGCGAGGTGGCGATCAGGCTGATTTTTTTGGTAAAGGTCTGTACGGACAGGGCCGAAGCGAAACGGGCCGTGCGCATGGTGGGCAGCACATGATTAGGCCCGGCAAAATAATCGCCGATGGCCTCGGCCGCGTAGTCGCCCATGAACACCGCGCCGGCGTTACGGATGAGCGGCATGATCGTCCAGGGCTCGGCCACGAGCAGTTCCAGGTGCTCCGGGGCCGCGGCATTGGCCAGAGCGCAGGCTTCACTGATATCAGGGGTGAGGATGATGGCTCCAAAGTCGCGTAAGGAGGCGGCGGCGATATCGGCGCGGGGGAGGCTCGCAAGCTGCTTTTCCAGTTCTTTGCGTACGGCCGGAATGAGATTGGGTTCGTCAGTGATGAGCAGGGCTGAGGCGCGGCTGTCGTGTTCGGCCTGGGAGAGCATGTCCGCCGCGATCATGACCGGCGAGGCGCCAGCATCGGCAATGATTAGGATTTCGCTGGGCCCGGCCAGCATGTCAATGCCCACCTTGCCCATGAGCTGGCGCTTGGCCTCAGTGACATAAGCGTTGCCCGGCCCGGCGATGACGTCCACGGGCGCTATGCTTTCCGTGCCCAGAGCCAGAGCGGCGATGGCCCAGGGGCCGCCGCAGGCGTAAATTTCCTTGATGCCGATGAGTCTGGCCGCGGCCAGAATATAAGGATTGAGCCCACCGTTGGCCGAAGGCGGGGAAACCACGGCGATTTCAGACACGCCGGCCACCAGGGCGGGCAGGGCAGTCATGAGCAGGCTGGAGATAAGGGGGGTTTTGCCGCCCTGGCCCCCGGGCACATATAGCCCGGCCCGGGCCACGGGGCGCACGGCCTGGCCTAAAATTGAACCGTCGGGCCTGGTGTTGAACCAGGACTTTTCGGCGCAGGCCTCGTGAAAGGCGCGAATATTGACCGCAGCCTCAGCAATAATGGCCAGGTCTTCCTCAGGCACCATGGAACAGGCTATGGCAAGCTGCTGGTCATCCACGCGCAAATCGTCCGGCTGAAAGTCCGGGCAGTCAAAGCGGCGGGCGTAGTCGGCCAGGGCGGCGTCGCCCTCCGCAGCCACGCGGGCGATAATGGCTTTGACGGCGGTTTCCAGTTCGGGGTCGTCCGCGTTGCGCGCATCCAGAAGATTCAGGGCTTCATTCCACCCCGTGGCTTTGCTTAAGGTCAAAACGCGACAGGGCATAGGGCGGCTCCTTGGCAAAGGTCTAAAAGGTCTTAAAGAAATAATATTTAGCATGGAAGTACCCGGCCTGACAAGTTTTCTGGTTCGGCGGCTTCAAAAAAGAGCTTCAAGCTTTTGGCCGTCTTCAAACGCAGGGTTGTTGCCGAAAAGTGGCCGCGAATTCTTTGAAATCTCATTTACAGAAAAATAGTGGTGTGGTATTGGAAGCCTCGGCGGGAAAGTGTGGTTTTGGCGCGAGGAAGAACGGTACGGCGCCATAAAACAGTGCCGGAGCGCCGGATTTTTTTAGAAAACGCCTTACCCGTTTTGCGCAACAGCCGCATGGAGCAATGATGAGAGCCGAGGAAAAAGAATTTCAACGCGTCGTCCTTATGATTATGGCTGCCGCGTCCATTCTGTTTACCCTGGTTCTCTACCAACTGATCACCACGTACATGGTCCCCAAGTTTGATGTCATTGAGCGCGAAACCGTGCTGCACGACACCGAAACCGTGCATAATATCGCCGGCAACCATATTACCCTGCTGCTGGCCCGCATTGAACCCCTGACCATTTGGGACCTGGCCTATGATTTTACCTACGAGCCCGCTCATCATCAGGAGTTTATAGCGGAAAGCCTCAGCGACGAGGCGCTTTCCTCCGAGGGCTGGCATCTGTTCATCTGGCTCAACGATAAGCACGAACCCATTTACGCCCGCAAAGCCTATAGAGACGATACGGCCGTTTCCGGCTACTTCTACGAACCTGTGGATGATTCCTTGAATTATCTGTGGGCTGAGGGCTCCAAGCTTTACCCCGAAGACCAGTCCGCAGTGGTGACCGGCTATATGCTCATGGACGGCAAAGCCATGATGGTGGCCTCGCAACCGGTTCTCCCCCACAGTTATGACGCCGCGCCCAACGGTCGGGTGATCGCGGCCAGTTTTGTGGACGAAACCTTTGTGGGCAACGTGAGCGAAATGTGCGGCATAGCCATGCAGCTCGAGGAAGATCCGGCCGCGTTGAAGCAATGGGCCGAGCGGGTGGATGAGCAGGGCCTCTTGGTGCAGGTGCTTAATGACGAGGATTATGAAATGGTCAGCCTGTTCAGCGGGCTCAGCAATGAGCCGGTGTTCGCCCTGCACGCCAAAATTCCGCGCCAGATTTCCCGGGTCGCTCACGATATGATGGATGTGTTCGGCATTATTGTGGCCATCAGCGTGCTGGTGTTCGTTTTGTCCATGGCCGTGGCCGCCAGCCGTTACGTATTAAAACCCCTGGGCGTTATTTACCGAGGCGTGGCCGACGCCCGCCTTTCCGGCCGGCGCACGGCTGTGCCCGCTGTTGGCGCGTCTTTGTTTCGCAACCTGGCCGGGGAAATCAATGCCATGACCGAGGCCCTGGTCAATGAGGAGGCCGCTCACATGGCCGCGGAAGCCTCCAACAGGTCCAAAAGCGAATTCTTGGCCAACATGAGCCATGAGTTGCGCACGCCCATGAACGGCGTCCTCGGCACCGCCGATCTTCTGGCCTCCACCGACCTTGACCCACGCCAGCGCATGTATGTGGACACCATTGTTAAATCCAGCCACACTCTCTTGAATGTGCTCAATGATATTCTGGATTTTTCCAAAATAGAGGCCGGCAAGCTGGAACTGCATCAGGAATGGTTTAACATTGACGAGGCGGTGGCCTCCATTGGTTCGCTTATGGCTTCAGCGGCCGAAGCCAAGGGACTGGAATTCGTTATTGACTCCAATCCGCGTGTGCCTGCGCGGTTTTATGGCGATCAGTACCGTATCCGGCAGATCATCACCAACTTGCTCAGCAATGCCATCAAGTTCACTTCCGCCGGGGCGATCACCCTGCGCCTTAACATATCCGAAGATGGGCGCGCGCTTATTTCCATACAAGACACGGGCATCGGCATGGGACCGGATTTCAGGAAAAAGTTGTTTGCCAAATTTGAACAACAGGATTCCGACATTACCGCCAAATACGGTGGCACAGGTTTGGGCCTGGCCATCACCAAAGAGTTGGTTGAAAAAATGGACGGCGTCATCGAGGTGGACAGTGTGCTCAACAAAGGCAGCACCTTTACCATTTCGCTGCCTTTGCCCCATGAAGATGAAACGGAGCGGCCCCTGCTCACTGACTTGGCTTGCGCCGTGGTCTCCAATTCCCGATACGGCGGGATGCTTGTGAGCAAGCTGGAGGTCCTGGAAGCCCAGGCCGTGCTGTACACGGATGTCCAGGAAGCCCTGCGCGCCATTGAAGGCTCGGCGCGCCGCCCCAATTTTATCATCCTGGAAATGGCCGACGACATTGAGCGCGACCAGCTGTGGCTGAAGGCCCTGCACAAAACCGTGCCTTTGGTGAAAATCATCCTTGTGCACGACAATACTCAACAGCAAATCATCAGCCATCTCACCGGCCTGTTCACCCAGTCCTGTTCCCGCTACACTGTCAACAGCGAACTCGTGGCCCTGCTTAAAGGCGTTGAACAAACCGTCCCGGCGCCAAGCGAAGCCTATGAAAAAGATGTGTCTTCGTTCGGCATGCGCATTCTGCTGGTGGAAGACAACCCCATTAACACCATGATCGCCAAAGACATGCTGGAAACTCTGGGCTGCACCGTGCATACGGCGGAAAACGGACGCGACGCCATAACCGTGCTCAGTGAAGACCACGGCTATGACCTGGTGTTCATGGACTGCCTCATGCCGGTGCTGGACGGGTACGAAGCCACCCGGCTTATTCGCCTCTATGAAGAGGAAAAGGGACTGCCGCGCATACCCATTTTAGCCATGACCGCCAACGCCATGCAGGGCGACGCGGAAAAAAGCCTGGAAGCCGGCATGGACGGGCACCTTACCAAGCCCGTGTCTCTCGACAGCCTGCACACCGCTTTGCTGGAGTATAAAGACGGGAAGTAAAATCAGAGCGGGGCGCTGCCCGCAGCCGTGAGCGCCCCGCCTGTCGCGGCGATCCACCCTTAATTTTTCTCCTTTTCTTTATTGCCCAGGCCGGCGTTCTTATTCCCCTCCCTTTCCGACTTGCCCGCCTGTTTGTATTTTTTCCGTTTCCGGCGTATGCATTGTGTTTACCATCCCAAGTTAATTCTTATCCTTTTGTTTAAGGAGACAAAGCATGCTTGACCGCGTAGAAGCCCTGGACCTGCTCAAAGCTCAGGGGCCGGAAGAACACCTTATTCAACACGCCCTAGCTTCGGAAGCCGTGCTCCGCGCTCTGGCCGCCCGCCTTGGCTATGCTGAAGATTTCTGGGGCATGGCCGGGCTTGTTCATGACCTCGACTACCCGCTTACGGCTCAAAATATGGTTGAGCACGGTTATAAAGGCGCGGATATGTTGCGGGGAAAACTGCCGGATGAAATTCTTAAAGCCGTGCGCGCCCATAACCCCCGGCCCGATGACGCGGAAAACCAGCCCTCCGCGCCCCTGGATTTCGCTTTGCGTTGCGGTGAAACCGTCACCGGCCTTGTTTCCGCCGCCGCTCTGGTGCGGCCCACGGGGATAGAGGGCATGCAGGCGGCGAGCCTGAAAAAGAAAATGAAGGATAAAGCCTTTGCTGCTTCGGTCAACCGCGATACCATCAGGGAATGCGAGCGCCTGGGTCTGGAATTGGGCGAGTTTCTGGATTTGGCTGTTGCGGCCATGGCCCCTCTGGCCGACGAGTTGGGGCTGGTACGGGGAGAATAGGAAAAGGCCGCGCCGCCGCCACATTCAGAATATAACCCAGCCACATCAGGGAGAAACGCTATGAGCCCGAAAACTGCAGCCGATCACGAAACCGCCCGCATCACCAGCCTGGGAGCGCGCAAGATTCCTTCCCCCCTGCATTTTTGCCGTTATGTGGACGACACGCCCTTTCCTTTCTTTCTGGATGACGAGTTTTTGCCAGATGCCGAAAGGCCGCGCCACATGGGCCTTGAACTGGCCGGTCCGCGCCGCGAGCTGTATTTCGATCCGTCCAAGACCAAGTGCGCCATAGTTACCTGCGGCGGCCTGTGCCCCGGCATCAACGACGTTATCCGGGCCATTACCATGGAGGCTTATCACGCCTACGACGTGCCGGCCGTGCTTGGCGTGCGTTACGGGCTGGAAGGCTTTATTCCCAAATACGGCCATGAGCTCCTGGAACTCACCCCGGACAAAGTCAGCAACATCCATCAGTTCGGGGGCACCATTCTGGGGTCCTCGCGCGGGCCACAGCCGCCGGAAGACGTGGTGGACGCCCTGGAACGCATGAATGTCAACGCCTTGTTTCTTATCGGCGGCGACGGCACCATGCGCGCGGCCATTCGCATTTATGAGGAAGTCAAGCGCCGCAATCTGCGCATAGCCATTATCGGCATACCCAAAACCATTGACAACGACATTAACTTCATCTCGCCGTCTTTCGGTTTTGAAACCGCTGTGGATAAAGCCGCCGAAGCCATCCAGTGTGCCCACACCGAAGCTGTGGGCATGCACAACGGCATTGGCCTGGTCAAGCTCATGGGCCGCGAGTCAGGCTTTATCGCCGCCCACGCCACGGTGTCCATCAAGGAGGTCAATTTCGTGCTCGTGCCTGAAGTGCCCTTTGCCCTGGCCGGGGAGGGGGGCCTCCTGCCTGCTCTGGAAAAGCGCCTGGCCGCCCGCAAGCACGCGGTAATTGTTCTGGCCGAAGGCGCGGGGCAGCATCTTCTGACCGAAACCAACCAGACCGACGCCTCGGGCAACATTGTCCTGGCGGATATCGCCGACTATCTGCGCGAGGAGATCAAGCGTTATTTCGCGGCCAAAAACGTATCCGTGGGCATTAAATATATTGACCCCAGCTATATCATCCGCTCCGTGCCGGCCAATGCCAACGACCGCGTCTACTGCGGCCTTCTGGGGCAGCAGGCCGTACATGCGGCCATGGCCGGCAAAACTGCCATGGTGGTGGCCAAGCTTATGGGGCGCTATGTGCATTTGCCCCTGTCTCTGGTCACTTTAAAGCGCCAGAAGTTGAATATTGCTTCTGACTATTGGCGCGCTGTGCTCGAATCCACCGGGCAGCTCGGCCTTAAAGGCATGGTGCCTGAAGCGCCGTGTGCGAACGGGTAAGTGAAGGCCGCCGGGGCAGGAACCCCCAAGGGGATATAATCTTTCCCCGTCGCCCTCTTTCTTCCCTGCTTGGCGGAGTTAGGGGGGGCCAAAACGCTGGGGCGGCGCGAATTCGTGGCGGGTTGAAGTTGTTTTTCGGCGATATTTCAGAGTTTAAAGTAAAACAGGGCGGATAATGTTAGAGCAGATCACCGCATCGGCCGGATCGGGCAAGACTTACACCCTGATCCGGCGTTTTCTTGAGCTTTTGGCCGCGTCCGGCCCGGAGGGCGAATTGGCCCTGCGGGAACTGGCCGAGTCTGGGCGCCGCCCCCACGCCTGGCCGGAAATTCTGGCCGCCACCTTCACCAATGCCGCCGCCTCGGAAATGAAGGAACGCCTCATCCGGGAACTGAAGACCTATGCTCTGGCCGAGCAGGGGAATGAAAAGAATTTTGCCTTCGATTCAGCACCGCTGTTTACGCCGGATGAGGCGCAAGAGCGGGTGAGCGTTATGTTGCGCCGTTTTGGAAGCATCAACATCCGCACTATCGACAGTCTCCTGACCATGCTGGTGCGCCTGTCCGCCCTGGATTTCGGCCTGCCGCCCGATTTTGAGCCGGTGTTTGATGACGCCCTGCCCACGCATTTCGAACTATTTTTTGACGAGTTGCAAGAAAGGGCGCGTTTGGCCGACGAGGTTTCGAAATGGGAGGCCGCCAGGAGGGCGGCAACCGCGCAGCGGGAGGAGTCTAAAACCCTGTTTTTAGACTCCGAGCCTCGAGTTCCCCTGCAGGAAGCAGGGGGCGAGAGACCGGCGGCGGCGGAATTGCGGGACTTAATTCTGGGCTGCTGTCGCGCGGTCATGGCTGACCAGGGGCAGGGCGGCTTTATGGCCCCGGCGGATTTTACGCCCACGGTTTTGGGGCTTGTCGTCCATATCTGGGAGCAGGGCGAGCTTAAAGCCCTGGTCACCGAGGAGGCCTTGGCCGCTGCGGCTCGCGCTTTGCGCGATGAGACGGCGCGCTCAACCCTGGCTTTGCGCACTGTTATTGGGGTGGAAGACCTGGAATGCCACAAAAATTTGCTTAATTTTCTGGAAAAGCTGGCGGGGTGGAGCGGCGCGGAGGATTATTCCCCGCCGCCCGAATCCGTATATGCGAGCCGGGAGCAATTGGCCGGCTGTTTGAACAAGAATTCCGCGCTTCCGTCCGAGCAGGCGGAAACCGCCTTTTCTTTATGGCAGTTCGCCTACGAGCGGGCCACGGTTGAAATGGCCAAACTTGGCGAAGCACGGCGTATCCTGCCTTATGCGCGCCTGGCCGCGCGCCTGGCCGGACCATTTCGCGATTGGCTGGCCGAAAAAGGGTTAATCCCCTCCAATCTCATGAATGGCTACGCGCGCGACATTCTAAGCCGTGATCTGGGTCCGTCCGAGGCCTATTGCCGTTTTGGAGCGCGCCTGGAGCATTTGCTCATGGACGAGTTTCAGGACACCAGCCGCGCCCAATGGCGGGCCATTGCCCCGTTGGCCGAGGAGTGCCTGGCCGGAGGCGGCAAGGTTATCTATGTGGGGGACGTTAAGCAGGCCATTTACGGCTGGCGGGGCGGAGACGCGGCCCTGTTCCGGGAAATCGCCACGGATCCGGCCTTGTCGGCCATGGCCGGCGAGGCGGAACTTACCGCGTTGCCCGCCAACTGGCGCAGCCTGGGCCGCGTTGTGGAGTTGAACAACACGGTATTCGCCGCGCTCAAGGACCAAGGCGCGGCTCTGGCGGCGGCCCGCGCTCTGCTGGGCAAGGACTGCCCGGCGGGCATTGTGGCGGAGACCGCCCGCGATTTCAGGGAAACATTTGGCGATGCCGCGCAAATTCTGCCTGAGTCGCGTGAAGGGGATTGGAAACAGGGGCATGTGCGCCTGGTGCGCCTGGGCGGACAAAACAGGGATGCGACAGGGACGGCGGCCGGCGAAGTTTTGATCTATTATGGCGATGAAGATGCGGAGCCGCGGTCCGGGCTGGATGACGCCGCTGACTTGAGCGGCTATTCCGATTTGGGCGAGCGGGCCAGCGAGGTTTACCGCCATCTGAGAAGCATGCTTCTGGATGATATCCTGTTGCGGCGGCCGCCCGGCGACGTGGCTGTGCTTACACGGGGCAACGCGGATGCCCGGCTTGTCGCCCGCTGGCTGTCGGCCTGGGGCGTGCCTGTGCTTACAGAGAACAGCTTGCTGCTGAACGAGCATCCGCTTGTTCAGCAAATCATCGCTTTTTTAAAGTTCATGGACAACCCACAGGATAGCCCGGCCTTGTTCGAATTCTTGTGCAGTGAAGATATCTTTCTGCCCGTTGGCGGAGTTGAGGCGCCAGGCCTGCACGATTGGCTGCTCGGGCTCATGGACGGCGAGAAAAGCTTATTGACCTCTTTTCGCCGGGACTTCAGCCAGGCCTGGGAGCGTTGGCTCGCGCCTTTTTATCAGCAGGCCGGGCTGATGAGCGCTTATGATCTGACCTGTGAAATGTTGCGGTATTTTGGGGTTTGGGAGCGGCGACCTGAGGATGCCGTGTTTTTGCGGCGTTTTTTGGAGCTGCTGCATGGGGCGGAAGAGCGGGAAATGCGGAGCCTGCCGGAATTTTTGGACTGGTGGGCCGCGCCGGGCAATGCCGAAAAATTGCCCGTGGCCGAGAGCCTGGACGCGGTGCGCATCATGACCATGCACAAAGCCAAAGGCCTGGAATTTCCCGTGGTTATTGTGCCGTTCAACGATTTTCCCATCAAAGCCGCTGCGAATTTCCAGCGCGCCGACCTGGCCGGAGGTCAAGCGCTGCTTAAAGATCGCAAAGCTTTTGGCGAAGCGTATTTCCGCAATTTATCCCGCCAGGCCCGTGAGGCCCTGCACCTGGCTTATGTGGCCTGGACGCGCGCCGCTGAGGAGCTTTACGCCCTGCTGCCCCCGGAGGAAACGGACGATGGCGCGGGCAATCGGCGGCGTGGCGCGGCCGGCGTGCCGGTGTCGCGCGCTTTGGATGTTTTGCTGGCCGGCATGCCATTTGATGAAGAAGGGGTATACGAAACGGGCGCCCCTGTTTGCGAAAACGCGCCTTTAGCTTTGAAAATCACGGCTGAAGGCCAAAGCCGGAAAAGCGGGCTCCCGGCGTTGCTCAGCATGGTGGAAAGCGCGCGCGATAAAACAATATGCTCTTCCCCCCCACCGGACGCATCCGGGCTGATGGCCTGGCTGCCCAGGTTGAAGATTTACCGCAACATGCATGCGGCGCAGGGGAGCGCGGCGCGGGAACGGGGCATACTTATCCATAACTGTCTGGAACATTTGCGGTTTGCGGGAGGTGGGGAGCAAGAGATTTATGAGGCGGCGTTGCGCGCGTTTATGCATGCCCGCCGCGTGTTGAATTTGCCCCGCCTGGAAGAGGAGTTGTACCAGGAGATAATGGATTTGCTCATTTGGGTGTTATCTTTGCCTGAAGCGGCGCAGTGGTTTGCCGGCGGCCGGCCGGAGCAGGAAATGCTTGCCTTTGCCGGCGAGCGCAAGGTGGCCGACCGTCTGGTGGATACTCCGCGCGGCGATCTGATCCTGGAATATAAAAGCGGCGGCTTGGATCTGCCTCCGGCGGCCCTGCCCCTGCCCGAACATGTGGCTCAACTGCGGGGCTACCTTGCGCTGCTCAAAGCGATACGCGGTGATAAGCCCGTTGCGGGGCGGATTGTGTATCTTGATCGTCGTGAGGTTTACCAGGTAGCTCTTGAGGAGGCGGCCTTATGAGCGCGCTTGGGGTCTCCCGTCCGCCTTTTGTCATTGTGCCCTGGGAGCAGGATTTTCTGCAGGCCTTGGCTGACGCGCTCATTGGCGAACATGCCGCTGACCTGAGCGAGGTTTTGATTATTTTTCCCCACGCCCGGCCGGCCCGCTATTTGCGCCGCATCCTGGCCGCGCGGCCTGATCTGCCCAAACCTTGTCTCTTGCCGGCCATGTACGCGTTGCCCCGGTTCATCAGTGATCTGGCGGCCGAGGTTGACCGGGGAGGGGGAGCCAAGAGCGTCCCCTCCCCGGCCCCCGGCCCTTCCTCAACCCTTGTTGGGTGGAGGCCGGAGGGAGAAGTTGCGGACATTTCAGCGGAAGAACATGCCTCAAAGGAATATGGCCACAGCGAAAGCTCCCCCCGGCAAACCGCTCACGTGCTGGACCAGGTGGCGGTGTTGCGTGAGGTGGTTTTGGCCCTGGCTGAAGACGCGAAGCATGGCGGCCTGGCCGCCGTGGCCTCTGACGCGCGGCGCTTCCTGCCCTGGGGCGTGCGTCTGGCCGGGCTGATGGAAGATATTTTCAGCAGCGGCATTACGCCCGGCGATTTCAGCTACCTGGATGACAATGTGCCGTCCTTTGCCGCCTCTTTGTTGGAAAATTTGTCCGCCATTCATAAAACCTACGTTCTGGAGCTGGACCGCCGCTCGCTGACCACGCCGGGCTATGACGGAAAGCTGGTCATGGACAGTGTGCGGAAAAATGGAAAAGGCGGTTTCAAGTGGCAAGCCTTGCAAGGCAGGCGGATCGTTCTGGCCGGGTTTTACGGCCTCAGCGGCGTGGAGGAATGCCTGTTCAGGCATTTATGGCTTGAGCAGGGGGCGCGAATTTTTTTGCACACGGATGCCCGCATTGCGGCCGCGCCGGATGAAGCCCATTGGTCTTGCGCCGCGCATGCGGCCTGGCTCAAAAGCTGGAATGCCGCCGTCCGGGTGGCCGAAACGCCGGCCGAGCGTATTTCTGATGCAGAAGCCAGACTTACATTTTATCAGGGCTATGATCTTCACTCGCAGTTGACCAGGCTGCATGATGCTTTGAAAGAAGGCGGGGAGGGGGAAGGGAGCCAGGCGGCTGAAAACACTTACGAAAGCAGAGCCGCAGTATTGCTTGATTCCGGCTTGCTTATGCCCCTTTTGCATCATTTGCCGCGCAAAAACATTAATATTTCCATGGGCTATCCGCTGGAGCGCTCCCCCCTGGCCCGGCTGGTGGAATTGATGCTACGCCTGCAGGAAAGCCGGCGCGAACCGCAGATTCTTCAAGATCACCCTGCGAATCTCACTTCCCGGCCAGGGTTTGAAGAAGGTGAGCGGGGCGGTGAACTCCAGGGGGATTATTCCTCCGGGCTTCCCCTCTCCGGAGCGCCCGCCTATCATTGGCGCGGGGTGCTTAATTTACTGCGGCATCCATATTTGCGTATGCTGGAACGCGATGGGGAGCGCCCGCTGCAGGTCCCGCTGGGCATTTTGGAAAAGCTGGTGCGGGGCGGGGCGCGGTTTGTGAGTCCCCACACGCTGGTTGCCGCGCCGGAGTATCAGCGCGAATTGGCGTTGGCCGGACTGGAGGCCGGCCCGGTTAAAGAAATGCTTGCCCGGTTGCTGGAACTGGCGGTTACGGCCTGGGAAGGTGTGGCCACTCTGGGCGGGGCCGCGCAAAATCTTGCCCATATGGCGGAGTTTTTGCTGGAAGAGGGGCGTGATCTCTGGCCGCGCTTTCCTTTGGACGGCGAATACTTGTTCCGCCTGAGCGAGCACCTGGCGCCGCAACTGGCCCAGAGCGCCTTTGCCCAGGAGCGGCTTGACCAGGAAGCATTGTTCGCGTTGCTGCGCGAGGCTGTGCGGGGCGAGCGCGTGCCCTTTGAGGCCGAACCTCTGGAAGGCTTGCAGGTGCTGGGCATGCTGGAAACCAGGCTGTTGTCCTTTGAGCGTGTGCTCATTCTTGATGCTACGGACGATCGCCTGCCTGGCGCGCCGGCTTACGATCCTTTGCTGCCCGACGTCTTGCGCCGGGAAATGGGACTGCCGGGCCTGGCTCAACGCGAGCTGGCCATGGCATATACCTTTAATCGCTTGATCCGCGCCGCCCGCGAAGTGGATATTTTTTATCAGTCCGGAACAGGGTCCGGCGGTCTTTTGGATGAGAAGAAAACGCGCAGCCGCTTTGTGGAAGAGTTGATCTGGACCGAGGAGCGGCGGCGCGGCGCATTGCTTAAGCCGGGTGAGCCGCCTCTGCACAATATCGCCTTTAAAATTACCCCGGCGGCGGCTGTGGGGCGGAGCATCAGCAAAAGCGAAGCTGCGGCGCGCCGCCTGGACGCCTGGCTGCAAAAGCCGGTTTCGCCCACTGCCCTGGACGTATATCTGCAATGCCCGGCCCATTTCTTCTATTCACGCCTGGCTGGGCTTGTCCCGCCCGACGTGGTGCGTGAAGGCGATGATCCGGCCGGGGTGGGCGATTTCCTGCACGCCGTGCTTCAGGAATTTTTTGAGGCCTATGCGGGCGCGCAACTGCCCGGAGATTTTCCCCGGCCTGAGGATGAACGCCGGATGGCCGGCATTTATTTGGAAAAACTTGAGGCTGATATCGAACTTGCGGCTTCCCTGCCCTATGCTTCTTATCTCATGCTCAAAACCACGGGGTTGGCCCGCATCATGGGCCTGCTGCGGCAAACTCCGCCAGGCACGGGTATTTTAGACCTGGAAACCACTTTGGAGGCGCCGCTTACTGTAAACGGCCGGACTATCATTTTACGCGGCAAGCTGGATAGGGTGGATTTACGCCAGGAAGGGGGGGAGCATGGGGAAATGGGCCGCGAATGCGCAGGTGAAGTTTGTGTGATGATTCTGGACTATAAGTCCGGCCGGGTGCGCGAGAGTAGAAAACAGGGCTTTTGGGCGGCGTCGAATCCCTTGTGGCGGGCCATGGCCGAGTGGAGCCCGGATATGCCGGCGGGCGCGATTCCGGGCGGGGACGTGCTGTCCGCTGTGGCTGAAGGAGTAAAATCTCTGCAACTGCCTGTGTATATGTATCTGCAGCAATGCCGCAGCCCGGAATTGGCCTGTCATGCCGCGTTTGTGGATCTGGCCCGCAGCGGCGAGGAAAAGGCCCTGTTTCCGGCCGCCCTGCTGAAAGGCGGCGGCAGTGAAGTTTTACGTGAGTTGTACGCGGCTTATATCCCGGCCCTGCCCGCCTTTGTGCTGCGGCACATGTTGAGTTGCCGCGAGTTTGCCCCACAGCCGGGCGGGCATTGCGCCTGGTGCCCGTATCAAACCTTGTGCCGGCGGAGGGTGTAGACGGGCGCGGCGGTGGGGCGCCCGCGTCCCGCAGGCGTCATGGCTACCGCGCCAGCAGCAGTAAAACATCGCCCGGCGCATCTAAATGGCCGGCGATCATTTCCGCGAAATCGCCGGGGCCGCAGAAAAGATCGGCCCGGCTGCCTTTAATGGCTCCGCCTACATCCTGGCAGAAGCCTATGCCTGAGAGCAGCCCGCGCGCGCCCTGCACGTGGTCCGGTCCGGGCAGAGGCACGGCGAAAACCACGGGCGCGCCCATGGGGAAGACACGTTTGTCCACAGCCAGGCTTACCCAGGGGGTGACCACCTGGCCCATGGCGCCCAAGGGGCCGCTATCGGCCAGGCGGAAAAAGACATACGAGGGGTTGCTGTCCAGAAGTTCCGTGACTTCGTCAGGGTGAGCGGCCAGGTAAGCGCGGATATTGGGCATGCTGACCTGGTCCGGCGCGAGGAGGCCGCGTTCTTTCATGGTGCGGCCCAGGGCCACGTAGGAGTGATTGTTTTTGTCGGCGTAGAGCACGTGCTTGATGCTGCCGTCGGTAAACACCAGTCTGCCCGAGCCCTGGATCTTCAGGAAGAACGAGTCGACTTTG
>JAVBRZ010000152.1:0-9641 GCA_031547425.1 Desulfovibrionaceae bacterium | reverse complement strand
CGCGGGGTGGGGGCCCCCCGCGCGGCGCTTTGCGTTCGCCGGAGCGACGCGGCTTTTTCAAAGCTGGTTTGTTTTAATATCTCGGCACATGCACCAGCCAGCCCTCGGGGGCGGGGGCGCGGCCGATCTGCATGTTGCTGTAGAAATCGTAGAAGCCGCGGGAGTGTTCGCCCACCTGGCCGTTGCCCACCACGTATTCCCTGCCGTCGTCCAGGGCGTAGGAGCCCACGGGGCTGATCACGGCCGCGGTGCCGAAGCCGCCGGCTTCGATGACGGCGCCGGATTTGACTTGCTCCAGGAAAGCATCCAGGCGGATATTTTCCTGGCGGGCTTTAATTTTGCCCATACCGGCCAACTCCAGGGCCGAAGTGGAGGTAATGGACTTCAAGATGCTGTCGTTAAAGGCGGGGATCACGAAAGTGCCGTCTTTTTCCACGTGATAGTGGTTCATGGTGCCCACTTCCTCGAGGAACTGGTTGGAGGCGTCAAGGTAGAGCACCTGGTCGCAGCCCACGCTTTTGGCGTATTGCTGGGCCTGGAGCGAGGCGGCGTAGTTGCCGCCGCACTTGGAGGTGCCCGTGCCGCCGGACACGGCGCGGTGGTATTTTTGGGTGATCAGCAGCTTGACCGGCCGCGAGAAGCCGCCCGGGTAATAAGGTCCGGCCGGGGAGAGCATCACGCAGTAGATATACTCCGAAGCGGGCTTGACGCCCAGGGAGTCCTGGGTGGCGAACATGAACGGCCGCACGTACAGGGAGGATTCGGGCATGTCCGGGCACCAGCCGCGCTCAAGGTCGATGAGGCGCAGCGCGCCTTCCATCTGCAGGTCCACGGGCACTTCCGGCATGCACAGGTTGCGGGCCGAGTGGTTCAGGCGCTCGCAGTTTTTATCGTAGCGGAACAGGAAAATTTCGCCGTTGTCGTGGATAAAGGCCTTGGCGCCTTCAAAAATGGTCTGGCCGTAATGCAGGCACATGGCGCCGGGCATGAGGGATACCGGGCCGTAAGGCACAATGCGCGGGTCAACCCAGGCGCCGTCCTTGTAGTCGATGAGCAGCATGTGGTTGGTGCGCAACTGGCCGAAGGGCAGGGGCTGATCGGTTTTGGGCAAATGTTTCTGCAGGGACTTGTCCAGAATTTCATAGCGGATGTTCATAACAAAACTCCAAAAACAGCCGCCCGCGCCCAGCGGGATTGCCGGTCGCGGGTGCGGCGTCGTGCGACGCGATTGTTAATTATTAGTTAACTCATGGCCGGGACTGTTTCAAGTGAAAAATGGCACAAGGATGAAAATTGTCCGTTTTTATACCCGCCCCGGGCACTGGGCAAGGCGGGGCGAGCGGGCCGGGATTGCCATTGCGGCTTAACGCGTTATATTACAGGTGTGTGAGGCGGACCATGGACATTTCCCAAAGCTTGGCGCGGCAAATGGAGGCCATGCGCGTGTTTTGGCAAAGCGGCGCAACCCTGGACCGCGAGTTCCGCCTGGCGGCTCTGGAGCGGCTGGGGGCCTGCCTGAAGCGGCGTGAGCCCGAAATGGGGCTGGCGCTCAAAGCGGACCTCGGCAAAGCGCCGGGCGAGGCCTATCTTACGGAAATCGGCCCGATTCTGAGCGAGATCGCGTTTTTGCGCCGCCATTTGCGCCGGCTGATGCGGCCGCGCCGGGCGCGCACGCCCCTGGCCCTGTTTCCGGCTTGCAGCCGCATTTATCCCGAACCCCTGGGCCTGTGCCTGATCATGGCGCCCTGGAACTACCCGGCGCAATTATCGCTCATTCCCCTGGCCGCGGCGCTGGCGGCCGGCAACTGCGCCATGCTCAAGCCCTCCTCGCGCGCTCCTGCCACGGCCGGACTGTTGGCGGAAATGGCGGCCGAGTGTTTTGCCCAGGACCATGTGCATGTGGCGCGGGGCGAGGGCGCGTCCAGGGGCGCGGCTTTGCTTGAGCGGCGCTGGGATTTTATTTTTTACACGGGCGGCGCCGGCGTGGGCCGCGAGGTCATGGCCGCGGCGGCGCGGCATTTAACCCCGGTCTGCCTGGAGTTGGGCGGCAAATGCCCGGCGGTTGTGGCGGCCGATGCGGACATTGCGCTCGCGGCCCGGCGCATTGCCTGGGGCAAGATGCTCAACGCGGGGCAAACCTGCGTGGCCCCGGATTACGTGCTGGCGGCGGCTGAGGTTAAAGCCAGGCTGGTCGCGGCCCTGCGGACCGAATTCGCGCGCTTTCCCGGCGCGGGCCGGGTGGCCCTGCACAACCCGGACTATGGGCGGATCGTTTCGGTGGAAGCCCTGATGCGGCTGGAAAAGCTGGCCGGCGGCGCCGGAATCTGCGATTATGAAGGCCTGCGCATGGCTCCGCTGGTCATGGACGCGGTGGGGCCGGAGCACCCGGTCATGGCCGAGGAGATATTCGGGCCCATCCTGCCGGTGCTGGGCGTGGCGGACATGAACGCGGCCGCCGAATTTGTGCGGGCACGGGAAAAGCCGCTGGCCTGCTATGTTTTTACCGGCTCGCGGGGCGCGGCTGACGAGCTTTTGCGCCGCGTTTCCTGCGGCGGGGGCTGCGTCAACGACACGGTCATGCACCTGGCATCGCCCTATCTGCCTTTCGGCGGCGTGGGGGCAAGCGGCCTGGGGCGCTATCACGGCCGGGTGGGCTTTGAGCTGTTCAGCAACCTGAAGAGCGTGGCCCGGCGGGGCGCCTGGCCGGATTTGCCCTGGCGCTATCTGCCGGTGGGTGAAAAGGCCCTGCGGCTGCTGCGCCGGATTATGAAATGAATTGTTCTATAAACCGGAGTGAAGTTATGAGCGGCGGAAAAACGATTGTTGCGCTGAGTGTGGTTCTGTTGTTGTGCCTGGCCGGGCGGGCCGGGGCGGAAATAAAATATTTCACGCACATTCAGGCGGATGTGCCCGCGGGCTGGAATACCATGGAACGCGACAACAGCGTGATCATCGCGGCTGACGACAAGTCCGCCGTGATCACCATCACCGTGCAGAGCGCCCAGGGCGACGACGCCGGGAAAATCGCGGGCATCATTTCCCGCAGCGTTAACGGTACCGCCCCGGTGGAAGATGTGGACAGCAACGGCTATTTTTTCAATTTCACCGCCAAGCAGGGCGGGCCGGGCAAGGGCTACGTCAAGGTGGACCAGGGCCGGGCCATTGTGGTGGCCGTTATGGGAGACAATCCCCAGGTGGCCGGGATTATTAATTCCTTAAGCGGCCAGGTGGAGAATTTATTTTGAGCATTTTAACTTTTTCAAAGCTGAAACGCTCAGAGCAAATGAACCCGCGCCGCCAATCAAGCGGCGCGGATTCGTCTGGTTTGGAGTTTCAGTCGGGACTTTTATTAACCTTTGGAGGAATGCTTACGGCCCGTTGCGGCGGGGCGTGTAAATTTTAGTTCAGGTAATTGCTCTGCACCGGCAAGGACACCAGCCAGGAATTCTGGTCCTGGCTCTGGCTCTGGACCACCAGGCGCTGGCTGCGCAAGGCCGAGGCCGTGATGTTCTGCATAATTTCCTGATACTGGGCCCTGGAGCGCTCGGTCATCTCGTCCACAATCTGTTCGCTTTCCAGCAGGGCCAGAAGGCGAAGGGTGGATTGGGCCATGCTGCGCATTTCCGTGACCATGCCTTCGCGCAAGTCCATATCATTGAGGAGGCCCATGCGGGCGTGGGCGCTGTCGTCCAGAGTGTTAAGCCCGGTGTTGGCCAGAATGCCTTTAAGTTGTTCCTGTTTCATGCTGAAGTCTCTCCTTTGCTTGCCTTGTCTGATCGCTTGCAATGCTCGTGCCAGAGGAGGGCGGGTAAGGTTTGTGGGCGGCGCCGTCATAAGTCCGACGCCGTGGCGCCGCGCCGCACTGGACAGAGTGAAGGGCAAAGGGCTATAAGCTTTGGCCATGATCGAAAAATCAAAAATGCGCCGCGCCGCTGGCGGCGCGGGCGAGGCGCAACCTCGCCCCCCCGCGCCCGGCGCGGCTGACCCGCGCCCGCGCAACAGTTGGACGCGTCTTGCGCCCATGGTGGCCGCCTATAGCCTGGGCACGTTTAACGACAATTTTTTCAAGCAGATTGTGCTCTTTCTGGCCATCGCCGCCGGGCTGGAGAGCATCCAGAGCCTGGGCACCGTGCTCTACGCTCTGCCGTTCATTTTCTGCTCGGCCTGGGCCGGCTGGCTGGCCGACCGCCTTCCCAAGCAACGCCTGATGTTCTGGGCCAAGGCTTTGGAGGTTCTGGCCGCGCTGGTGGGCGCGTTGTCCCTCTATTTTATGAGCTTTGCGGGCATGGTGGCCATGATTTTCATCATGGCCTTGCAATCCACCGTGTTCAGCCCGGCCATTAACGGCGCCATTCCGGAAAATTTCACCACCTCCGGCGTGCCCACGGCCAACGCGGTCTTGAAAATGAGCACCACGGCCAGCGTGCTTTGCGGCATTGCCCTGGCCGGCATGACTTTGGACCTGTCCGCGCCGGCCTGGTTTACGGATGCGCACACCACCTTCGGCAAAGCGGTGGCCGGTGTGGTTACGCTGCTCACGGCCCTGGCCGGCCTGCTGGCCTTGATGCCGCTGCCTCGCAAGGCCGCGCCGCCGCCGTCCGGAGCGCGTTTTCCCTGGCGGGGGGCCTGGGACTCCTTGCGCCATACCCACGAATTTTGGCGCAAGGACCGCCTGCTGCTGCTGGCCCTCACGGCCGAGGCCTTTTTTTACTTCATGGGCGCTCTGGCCGTGCTGATCATCAACAACCTGGGCATTACCGAATATAAGCTGTCCCAGACGTACACCAGCTATCTTTCGGCCGCCATGATGATCGGCATTTGCGCGGGCAGCCTCACGGCGTCGCGGCTTGCGGCGGAGCGCTGGCGGCACGGCTTTATTCCGGCCGGCCTGCTTATGGCCGCCACTTTTCTGGCTGTGCCCGCTGTGGGACACTTGCCGCCGGCCGCGCATTTTGGCGGTCTGCTGGCGTTGTTTTTGCTTACCGGCGCGGGCGGGGGCTTTTTCCTCATCCCCACGGTCAGCTTCATTCAAATTCGCCCGCCGGTGAACGCCAGGGGCAAGACCCTGGGCGTGTCCAATTTTTTGAGCTTCTGCGGCGTGGCGCTGTCCGGAGCCGTGTTCCTGCCGCTGTCGCCCCTGCCGCCTTCCTGGGGACTGTTTGCCTGCGGGGTGATCACCCTGTTGTTCCTGGCGTTCATGCGCTGGCAGTTCGGCAAGTGCGGCAATTGCTGAGGCCGGGCGGCGCGCGGGCGGGCGCGGGTCTGCGCGGGCTTCGGCAAAGGCTTTGTTTATAAAAAATATTGCGGCAAATAAAAAAAAGCGGTATACAACACTGTTCAGTACATTGCTTTGAAGCAATAAAATTTTAACCACGGGCGTAAAACCCGTAGAAACACAGGCTGATCAAGCATTTTCCCCGGGAGCGTTTTAGCTTTACAAAATATCGGTAAAATGTTCCGGCGGCGCGCAGCGCCGCCCACGGCAAAGATGCGGGCGAAACTTGCTTTCGTTGTTAAGCGTCTTTGCCAAGCGCAAAATGCGATAAAGGAGGAAGCCATGGCCGGGCATAGTAAATGGGCTAACATCCAACACCGTAAATCCAGACAGGACGCCCAAAAGGGCAAAAATTTCACCAAAGCCGCCAAGGAAATCATTTTGGCCGCCAAAGGCGGTGGGGATCCCGCCCTCAACTCCCGGTTGCGCACGGCCATTGCCGCCGCCAAAGTGGTGAACCTGCCCAAAGACAAAATTGACGCCGCCATCCGTAAAGGCACCGGCGAAGACGCCGGCGGCGATTTGTTTGAAAGTTCTTACGAAGGCTACGGCCCCGGCGGCGTGGCTTTTCTCATTGAAGTGGCCGCGGACAACAAAAACCGCGTGGTGGCCGAAGTGCGCCATCTTTTGTCCAAACACGGCGGCGCCATGGGCGAAGCCGGATGCGTGAGCTGGATGTTTGACAAAAAGGGCATCATTTCCTTTGAAAAAGGCACATACAGCGATGAAAAGATCATGGAAGTCGGCCTGGAAGCCGGCGCCGAGGATATTTCCGATGAAGGCGAAGTCATTGAAGTGATCACCGCGCCCACGGATTTTGAAACCGTCCGCCAGGCCTTTGAAGACGCGCAAATGACTCCCACTGAGGCCGAACTGACCATGGTGCCGCAAACCACCATTGACGTGGACGCGGAAACCGGCCGCAAGCTTATAAAGCTGGTGGACGCCCTGGACGACAATGACGACGTGCAGAATGTGCATGCCAACTTTGAACTGCCCGAAGAAGTGCTGGCGGAACTGTAAGCGCTGCGGGTAAAGACGCATTTTAACGGCCGGGGAAGGTTTGCCTTCTCCGGCCGTTTTTTGGTTATAGGCCTCTCACCCCGCCGTCCTGGCGGGGAGTCGAGGGAAACATCAGAAAAGCGCGGTGTTTCCGCTACGCGGCCGCCGTCGTCCTTGCGGCCGGAGATGCTTTCCGGGCGCGGGGCGGGTTATGTTGCCGCGCGGGCGCAGGCCTTAAAATAGTTGCGGTTTGCTCTGAATACGGTGTATGTCACCAGAATGAATGAAACCATAGTCATAGGCATCGACCCCGGTTCGCAATGCACGGGCTGGGGCATTGTGGCCGAGCGCTCCGGCGTGCTCAAGCTTGTGGCTTGCGGCACCGTGCGGGGGCGGGGCGATGATTTTGACATCCGCATCGGCCGCATTTTCACCGACCTGCAAGCCATTCTCGCCCGGCACCAGCCCCAGGAAGCGGCCATTGAAAACGTGTTCGCCGGCAAAAGCGCGGCTTCGGCTCTCAAGCTCGGCCAGGCGCGGGGCGCGGCCCTGGCCGCCTGCGCGGCCCTGAACATTCCGGCGCACAGCTACGAACCCACCAAGATCAAACAAGCCCTGGTGGGCACGGGCCGGGCCGACAAAACCCAGGTTTCCTTCATGGTCAGCCGCCTGCTCAACTGCAAGGCCGACTGGTCCGTGGACGCCGGGGATGCCCTGGCCGTGGCCATCTGCCATTTGAACAACAGAAGGCTGAAAGCGTTGATTAAGTAGCGGCGGGGGGTATGACGCGCCGGTGAGGCAGCGGGAATATCAGGCTGCGGGCGTCTGCCGGCGCATCCGCCAGAGCATTTTTCCTTAATATATAATTTAAATGTTAAAATGCTCTATTATACAGGCGAAAGGCATGGATTGCCGCAGCATCCCCTGTGTAAACAAAGGATCCATGCCCCTTGGGGCTTCCCTCCCTCAAGCGTTGTGTCAAACCGCATCCACAAAATTCTGCAACACCCGCCGCGCGTTTGGGGTGTCCAGCACGGGCGCGCCCAGGTTTACGGGCCGGGCGCTGTTGGGTTGCGCGGCCGCGCGGTCCACATAGGCCCGCATAATAGGGCCGCTGAATTCCGGGTGAAATTGCAGGGTTATTACCCGCTCGCTGTAGGCCACGATCTGGTAAGGCTCGTGGGCGGAAGAGGCCAGCACGCGCGCCCCGGCGGGCAGGGCCAGCACGCTCTGGCTGTGGGAGAGGTTGCCCGGAAATGTATAGGGCAGCCCGGCGAGCAGGGGATGCCTTGCCGCCCCGGGCCGGAGATTTATGGCATGAGTGCCCAGTTCCTTGCCCGCCGGATGCCAGCCCACCAGCCCGCCCAGGGCATGGGCTATGAGCTGGTGCCCGTAGCATACTCCCAGCACGGCCGCGCCCGCGTTCATGGCCCGTTGCAACCAGGCGGCGGCGGCTTCGCTCCACGGCTCGCGGTCGCTGACCATGGCCGGCGAGCCGGTGACGATCACGCCCGCGTAAGCAGCGGCGTTCACAGGCAGGCTTTCCGCATGGGCGCGGATGACGTCCACGGCGCGGCCGCTGTAATTGGCCGCGTCCAGAAACATCCTGTCAAAATTGCCTGTGCTTTCCCTTAGGCCCGGGGGCACATCGCCGGTTTGTAAAATCAGGATACTGCGGGCCATGTTTACTCCTTGCTCGCGGCTTTGCTTCGCGCTTCGCGAAAAATGACCTGTTCCAGCGCAATGCCGCAGATGATTACGGTAATCAGCGGATTTTGGCAGATCATGCTCATAAGGCGCGGCAACGTGGCATAGAAGCTTTCCTGCACGTGGGCAAGGCCGTAGGCGAAAAAGATGGAAAAGCCCACAATGAAGATTTCGCGGGTTCTAAAACGCGGCCCGCGCAGCCAGGTTTCCGCGCCCAGGCCGATAAGCGTGGCCGCCACGCCCAGGAGCACGGCCCCGGCCACAGGCCCCGGCATGGCGGCCATCATGCCGCCCATTTTGCCGCACAGGCTTAAAATAATGAACCCGGACCCGGCCAGGATAATGAAGATGCGGGCCGCCACTTTGGTTAACAGCAAAATGCCCATGTTTTCGCCGTAAGACACCGTGGCTGGCACGCCCAAAGCGCTGGCCAGGGAAGTGTCCACCAGGCCGAAGACCGTGAACAGGCGGCGGGTGCGGCCCGGGGAAAGGGGACGCCCCACGAGGCCGGCATAGCCGTTTACGCAGCCGAATTCCTTGATGGCGCTGAAAATATGCGCGGCCAGCATCATGAACAAGAGCTCCAGGGGCGGCAGGCCCCAGCCGTAGGGGAAAAAACGGGGCCAGGACCACAGGGGCATGGAGTTGACCAGAGCCCAGTCAAAGCGGCCCAGAGCGATGAACACGGCATAGCCCAGGACAATGGCCACGAGCACGGGGATAGTGGCCAGCAGCCCCCGGCCCTTGATGGACAGCCAACCGCACAAAAGGGCCAGCACAATGCCGATGTACAGGCCCGCCGAGTGCGCCTGGCCGGCGATGAGCCCCATGCCCAGGGTGGAGGTGATCAGGCCCACCATCATGGTCATGGAGCCCATGACCAGGGGCGTCCATACCCGGCTGATCAGGTTGATGACCCCGAGCGCGCCCAGGGCGGCCACAATGAACCCGGCGATGACCCCGGCGTTGAGGGCGAGATATGCGTATTCTTTACCCCCGGCGAGGTAGGCGGCCACAATGGCCGTGGAGGGGATGATGTTCGGCCCGGTGGCCATGGGAAAGCGGTGCCCGCAAGCGGCCTGGATGAGGGTGGATACTCCGATCATCAGCACCACGCGGCCCATGTAGTCGGCCAGTTCCTGGGGGGTAAAGCCCAGGCCCAGGCCCACAATCACGTAGCCCCAGACCACAGGGTACATCATGATCAGCATCCACTGCAGGGAATAGATGACCGCGTCGCGCAAAGAGCGTGGCTTGTCGTCCAGCTCGTAATGTAGGGCAAGGCCGGGGTCATCGTGCTGCTTGCTGTCTGGCGTATGGCTCATGCCTGGCCTTCCCAATGAATTTTCAGATTCCGTCAAAGCGGGTTCAGGCTAACATATATCAGTTGGAGAGGCCAAGGCTTTAATGCCCGGCGGCGGGCGGTTTTTTTGCATTTAAATCAACGGTGCGAACAGCCTGGCCACCTTGGAGACGCCCCTGGACCATGGCCCCCTGGCGTGCAGCCACTCCGGCGTGGCCGGCGTGCAGCGGGCAAGGTCCGCTTCAAATTGCCGGGCATGGCTTTCGGCCAGGTCCGCGTTGTGGATAAAGGCATTGGCTTCAAAATTGAGATTGAAGCTGCGGATATCCATGTTGCTGCTGCCGATGCTCACGG
>JAVBRZ010000059.1:0-5553 GCA_031547425.1 Desulfovibrionaceae bacterium | reverse complement strand
GGTAGTATTCATCCAAAATAATATACGCCACCGGGCTGTTGTCGATAAGCAGCCGGATCAGTTCCGATTGCAGATCACCCTTGAGCAGTTCTTTCAGCTTTATTTCCATAACCCACTCCCGCATTGCAAAATTTTGCGGCCAGACGCGTTTTTCCATGCGCAATATGACAATTCATTTGAAAAATTATTATAACACAATTTATAATTCCCGCAAGCAACCGCGCCAAGGAGCCCCGCTCCACGCCGGAGTCCGGTCCATTTCGGTCTTGGCAAAGCGCCAAAATAGCTGTAGTGTAAATTTCGGGAATCGGAAGCCCGCACCGCCGACAACTGTTCCGCTCCCCCAGCCTCTTTCTCAGACGCGCCGATGAGCATGAATGTGATTTTTTTCACTTTCTGGCGGCCGAACTCTTGACCTTCACATTTTCCCAGTTTATAGCACTTTTGTGGGTAAGTGAAATAATTCACAAAATCATGTTTTTTGAGTTGAGGTGTCTATGCCGGAGTTTTTGGTCTTTTTAAGTATCGTTCTCCCGGTCGCGGCCGCGTTGCTCGTCTGGTTCGTGCCCAGCGAAGCCGTACGCCGCCTGGTGGTGTACGGCGCCGGGACGGTTCTGGCCGTGGTGGCCATAGCCATGACCGCGCATGGCTCTTTCAGCATTGACGGGGCGTCCCTGCTGGGCATTCCCCTCCATGCCGTAATCGTCATTTTGGATGTGGCGCTGCTGGCGCTGATTCTGCTCATCGCCGTGCGCGCCGCCCATCCCCTGACCGTGGTTCTCGCGGTTTTGCAGATTGTGGGCATAGGCTATCTGGAATTTTTCGCTAAAAGCCATGACGCTGTCGCGCCCAACATTGTGGCCGACCCCCTGGCCCTGATCATGGTCCTGGTCATTTCCATCGTGGGCGGCATCATCTGCGTTTACGGCCTGGGCTACATGAAAGAACACGAGGAGCACCTGCACCTGACCAGGTCCCGGCAGCCCCGCTTTTTCTTCTTCATGCTCCTGTTCCTGGGGGCCATGAACGGCCTGGTGCTGTCCAACAACCTTTACTGGCTGTACTTCTTCTGGGAAGTGACCACCCTGTGCTCGTTCATGCTCATCGGCCACGACGGCACTGATGAAGCCAAGAAAAACGCCCTGCGCGCCTTGTGGATGAACATGCTCGGCGGCGTCGCCTTTGTGGGCGGGCTGCTTATTCTCCACAAGTCCTTGAACGGCATGTATGTGACCAGCCTCCTGAACCACGGGCACGACGCCTCGGTGCTTATTCCCATCGCGCTCTTGTGCTTTGCCGGCTTCACCAAAGCCGCGCAACTGCCCTTCCAGAGCTGGCTCACCGGGGCCATGGTCGCGCCCACGCCGGTTTCAGCCCTGCTGCACTCCTCCACCATGGTCAAAGCCGGGGTGTATCTGGTGCTGCGCCTCGCGCCGGCGTATGCGGGCACCAACTTGACCATTCTCATCGCCCTGGCCGGAGCGTTCACCTTTATCGTCACCTCGGCCCTGGCCGTGGGCCAGAGCAACGGCAAAAAAATCCTGGCCTATTCCACCATCGCCAACCTGGGCCTGATTATCGCCTGCGCGGGCATCAACTCCTCGGCTTCCATCGCCGCGGCCATCATGCTCATAGTTTTCCACGCCGTGTCCAAAGGTCTGCTCTTCCTGTGCGTGGGCGCGGCCGAGCAACGCATCGGCTCGCGGGATATCGAAAACATGCGCGGCCTGTATGAGGTCATGCCCCGTACGGCCCTGGTCATGGTCATCGGCATCGTGACCATGATGCTGCCGCCTTTCGGCATGCTGCTCGGCAAATGGATCGCCCTGGAAAGCGCGCTCATGGCCGGCCCGGCCATGCCCGCCCTGGTGGTGTTCATCGCCCTCGGCTCAGCTCTCACCGTGCTCTTCTGGGGCCGTTGGGCCGGGTCCCTTTTGGGCGCCATTGAGCCCAGCCTGACCCCGCCGGCGGAAAGCCAAGAATGCAGCATCCGCCTGAGCCTGTACAGCCTCACCGCCGGAGCGGTCCTGCTGTCCCTGGCCGCGCCCCTGCTGTACCTATATGTCATTCTGCCCATCGGCTTTAATTACACCAAAGGCGATCTTTCGGTGTTCCTGTCGCCCATGACCACCACTTACAGCGTATACACCATTTATGCCCTGTTCGTGATTCTCGGCGCCGGCGCCGCGTGGGCCTGGCGGGAAGCCAAGCGCTCCCGCGCGGCCGCTGGAGACAATGTGGTGCTGCCTTACATGTCCGGCATCCAGGCTTATAAAGACGGGCAAATGGGCTTTACCGGCCCCATGCTGGCCTTTGTCAAGGCTGACGCGTCCAACTATTATCTGCGCAAGCTGTTCGGCGAACGCCGCCTGACTCTGCCGGCCAATATCGTGGCCATTGTGCTCATTGCGCTGTTTCTGTTCGGGGGTGCTTTATGATCGCTTTAATCGTCACGGCCGTTGTGGCCCTTATACTTGCGCCTGTCGCCGGAGGTTTGATCTTCGGCCTGGACCGCATCATCACCGCGCGTTTGCAGGCGCGCATCGGACCGCCCGTGCTGCAGCCCTTCTACGACGTGTTCAAGCTGTTCGGCAAAGCGCCTATGGTGGTCAACCCCTGGCAGGTATTCTGCGCCTATGTGGTGCTGGTCTCCTCGGCCCTGGCCGTGCTGCTCTTCTTCCTGCAGGGCGATTTGCTGCTCATCTTCTTTGTGCTCACCCTGGGCGCCGTGTTCCAGGTCATCGGGGCCATGAGCGTGCCCTCGCCCTACAGCCAGATCGGCGCGCAGCGCGAGCTCATCCAGATGCTCACTTATGAGCCGCTGCTCATCCTTGCCTTTGTAGGCATCGCCATGAAGACCGGCTCTTTCAATATCGCGGCGGTCCACGCGTTGAACACGCCGCTGCTGCCTTCCCTGCCGTTGTTTTACCTGGCCATGTGCACAGCCCTGACCATCAAGCTGCGCAAGTCGCCCTTTGACATTTCGGCCAGCCATCACGGCCACCAGGAAATCGTCAGCGGGGTGCGCACGGAATACTCCGGCCCCCATCTGGCCCTTTTGGAAGTGGCCCACTGGCTGGACGTCATTCTGATCCTGGGCATCTGCTCCTTGTTCTGGTCCTCGTCCGTGCTGGGCATGGCTGTTTTGCTGCTGCTCACCTATGCGGCGGAAATCATCCTGGACAATATCACCGCCCGGCTCACCTGGCGCTGGATGCTTGTGTACGCGCTGGGCGGCGGCATCGCCATGAGCCTGGCCAATCTGCTTTGGCTGTATGCCGTGTAAAGCGAGGTTTGCAATATGTTGAAGAATTGGATTAAAGACCGTATCAATGAAGGCCGCCTCAAGTCGCCCTGGCTCATCCACTACGACTGCGGCTCCTGCAACGGTTGCGATATTGAAGTTCTGGCCTGCCTGACCCCGGTGTATGACCTTGAGCGTTTCGGGATCATCAACGTGGGCAACCCCAAGCACGCCGACGTGCTCCTGGTTACCGGCACGGTTAACGAACGCAACAAGCATGTGCTCAAGAACATCTACGACCAGATGCCCGAACCCAAGGCCGTGCTGGCCCTGGGCGCCTGCGGCCTGTCCGGCGGCATTTTCCGCGAGTGTTACAACGTGGTGGGCGGCGTCGACAAAGTCATTCCGGTGGACGTGTATGTGCCCGGCTGCCCGCCTAAACCTGAGGCCATTATCTCCGGGGTGGTCAAAGCCCTGGGCGTGGTCAAGGAAAAACTGGGCCTGGCCGAAGAACCGGTGGTGGCCGTGGCCAATATGGAATAAGGCCACCCGCGCAACAATGCTTTTAGCGGGCCGGCGTTTCAGCAAATAATCGCCCGGCCGGGAGAAAAATATGTTTGAAGCAAAGACAGTCACCTTTGACACCCTCAAAGACGAAGTCAAAAAGCTCCTTGACGACGGCTGGCGGTTTGTAACCATGTCGGCCGTGGACTTAAAGGATGAAGGCCAACAGATCCTGTATCATTTTGACAAGGACTTTAACGAAATAAACTTGCGCCTGGCTTTCAGCAAAGACACTGAAGTCCCCAGCATTTCAAGTGTTTATTTAACGGCCGTGCTGGTGGAAAACGAGATCCGCGACATGTTCGACATCCGTTTTTCCGACCTGCCCCTGGACTACAGCGGCACTTTCTATCTGGAAGGCGAAGTCATCAAGGGGCCCATGTGCAATTACACCATCATCAAGCAGTAAGCAGGCAAGAGGTTTTTTATGACTACGAATAGCACGGTTATCCCTTTCGGCCCCCAGCACCCGGTGCTGCCGGAGCCTTTGCACCTTAAGCTGGTTGTGGAGGATGAAATCGTCAGGAGCGCGGTGCCCACCTTGGGTTATGTGCACCGCGGCCTGGAAGGCCTCGCCACCATCAAGGACTTCAACCAGATGATTTACGTGGTGGAGCGCGTCTGCGGCATTTGCTCCTGCATTCACGCCCTGTGCTACTGCCACGCCATTGAACGGCTCATGAACGTGGAAGTGCCGGAACGCGCCCAATACCTGCGCATCATCTGGTCGGAACTGCACCGTATGCACAGCCACCTGTTGTGGCTGGGCCTGTTCGCCGAAGGCTTCGGCTTTGAAAGCCTGTTCATGCAGCTGTGGAAAATCCGCGAACGGGTCATGGACCTCAACGAAGCCACTGCCGGCAACCGGGTGATCATTTCCGTGAACATCTTGGGCGGCGTGCGCCGGGACATCACCCCCGAGCACCTGGCCTGGATCGACAAGGAAATGAAGGAAGTGAGCAAAGAACTGCGCGCCCTGACCTCCACCATGCTCAGCGACTACACTGTTAAACAGCGTACCGTGGGCAAGGGGGTCTTGAGCAAGGAAGACGCTTACCTTTTAGGCGCCGTGGGCCCCATGCTGCGCGGCAGCGGCTGGGCCATAGATGCCCGGATGCTCAAGTACGAAGCCTTTAAAGACATCGACTTCGAGCCGGTGGTGGAATACGACGGCGACTCTTACTCCCGGGCCAAAGTGCGCTTCCTGGAAGTCTTGCAGTCCGCCGACATCGTGCGGCAATGCGTGGCCCGCATTCCGGACACGGAACTGGCCTCCAAAGTATCCGGCCGCCCGGAAGGCGAAATCGTCACCCGCGTGGAGCAACCCCGCGGCGAACTTATGTACTACGTGCGCTGCGACGGCACCAAATACCCGCAGCGGGTGCGCATCCGCACACCCACTTTCGCCAACATCATGCCCCTTTTGCATATACTGCCGGGCTGCGAAGTGGCTGACGTGCCGGTCATCGCCCTGTCCATCGACCCCTGTATCAGCTGCACCGAGCGCTAAGGAGACCAGCCATGTTCATGACCAAAAACATCTTGCGCAACTTGTTCAGCAAAAAGGCCACGCGCCTGTACCCCAAAGTGGCCCGCCCCGATTTTGAGGGCTTTCGCGGCGAGTTGCACAATGACATTGAAAAGTGCATCTTCTGCAAAGCCTGCGCCCTGAAGTGCCCCTCACAATGCATCAAGGTCGATTCCAAAGAAGGCATCTGGGAGCTGGACGTCATGGCCTGCGTGTA
>JAVBRZ010000159.1:0-10784 GCA_031547425.1 Desulfovibrionaceae bacterium | reverse complement strand
CCCGCGGCGCCTGCAAGAGCAAAAAGAAAAGTTAATGAGCTTAACCCAACGAGACTGGATGTTTAACCCCAGTTGATTGCAATTTGGTCTCAAAAACTCAACCCGGCAATCAGGGTTAAAGAGAGGAAGGGACACGGGGAAGGAAAACCTGAAGGGACGCCTTTCTGGATGTAGCTCACCTTCGCTGCGCTTCGTTTCGCTCAGGCTGAGCGAGCCTTCTGGTTTTCCTTCCCCGCTTGGTCGCTTAAAACCCGGCGTTTTCGGCTGCGGCCGCGCCGGCTTCCAGGGCTTCGATGTTTTTGGGGATCAGCTTGCTGTAATGCGCGGCAATCACGTCCTTGAGGCTGTCGGCCACGGCGGACAGGGGGAACACCCCGCTGGCCCGCACGTAGGCGCCCAAGGCCACCATGTTGGCCATTTTCACATTGCCCAGGCTGTCCGCGATTTCATTGGCCGCCACGCCCAGGAGTTTTGCGCCGCCCGCGTCTTTGGGCATGTCCACCAGCGAGGTGTTGAGCACGGCCAAGCCGCCTTTTTCCATGCGCGGCAAAAACTTGTCCGCCGAAGGCTGGTTCATGAGGATCAAGGTTCTGGGCGTTTTGATGATCGGCGAGCCGATGTCCTCGTCAGAAATCACCACTGTGCAGTTGGCCGTGCCGCCGCGCATTTCCGGGCCGTAGACCGGTATATACGTGGCGTTGAGTCCGGCGTTCATCCCGGCGTAAGCGAACAGGTTGCCGATGAGCATAACGCCCTGGCCGCCGAACCCGGCGATAATCACATCTTGATACAAACTCATCAGCACACCCCTCCTTCCCCGGTGACGTCTTTGTAAACTCCCAGCGGGAAATAGGGGATCATTTCCGAGGCCACGCGTTCGTTGGCGGCCACGGGGTCCATGCGCCAGTTGGTGGGGCAGGTGGCCAGGAGTTCCACAAAGCCGAAACCCCGGTCCTCCACCTGCATCTCAAAGGCGCGGCGGATGGCCCGCTTGGCCTTGTTGATATTGGGCACGGTGTCCAGGGCCTGGCGCGCGGCATAAGCCGTGCCGCCCAGGCTGGCGATGATTTCAGCCATGCGGATGGGCAGGCCTTCTTTAGAAGCGCAACGCCCGTCCGGGCAAGTGGTGGTCTTTTGGCCGATAAGCGTGGTGGGCGCCATCTGGCCGCCGGTCATGCCGTAAACCGTGTTGTTTACAAAGACCACGCTGAGACGCTCGCCCCGGTTGGCGGCGTGCACAATTTCAGCAAGGCCAATGGAAGCGAGGTCGCCGTCGCCCTGATAGGTGTACACGAATTTATCGGGCCGGGCGTGCTTGAGGCCTGTGGCCACGGCCGGAGCGCGGCCGTGCGGCGATTCCACCGTGTCCACGGCCAGATAATTGTAAATGAACACCGAACAGCCGATGGAGCTGGCGCACAACGCCTTTTCCACCAGGCCCATTTCCGTGAGCACCTCGGCCACCAGGCGGTGGGCCGTGCCGTGGTGGCAACCGGGACAATAGTGCGACACCCGGTCAATGAGCACCGGCGGCACATCAAAGACCTGGGTTTCGTCGGAATTTTGAACTTGAGACTGCATATCTTTTACCCCTTCAACACATCCAGAATCGGCTGAATGAAGTCATCCGTGCCGGGCATGTCGCCGGGCATATAGCCGTAAAATTCGGAATCAGCGTGCCTGCGGATGGCCAGGCGCACGTCCTGGACCATCTGTCCGCAGTTGTGCTCAATGGTTAAAAACCGTTTGCCTGAAGCGGCGAGGCTGGCCAAAATCTGCTCTGGGAAAGGATACAGGGTGATGGGCCTGACCAGGCCCACCGGCTTGCCCTCGCCGCGCAGCTTGCGTACCGCGCTTTTAACGATGCGGCCGATGGAGCCATAAGCCACAATGACCAGGTCCGCGTCTTCGGCTTCATACACCTCGGCGCGCACGTGGGAGTGCATGGCTTTATATTTGGCGGCCAGCTTGCGGTTCTGCCCGGCCAGCGCGCCCTCGTCCAGGAACAGCGACCTGATGATGCGGTGTTCGCGCCCAGCGGCGCCGGTAAGGCACCACTCCAGGCCCTCGCCAACCGGTGCGGCCGGCGGCGCAGCGGGGTCGCGCGGCCGCACCGGCTCCTTCATCTGGGCCACAATGGCGTCGCCCAGAATGAGCACCGGATTGCGGAAGGCAAAAGCCACGTCAAAGGCCTCAAACATCATGTCATAGGCCTCCTGGCAGGAAGACGGCGCCAGGGTGTAAGTAAAATAATCCCCGTGCCCGCCGCCCTTGACCGACTGAAAATAGTCGCCCTGGGACGAGCCGATATCGCCGAGACCCGGACCGCCGCGGTTCATATTTACAATCACGCCGGGCAATTCGCTGCCGGCCATATAGGAAATGGCTTCCTGCATCAGCGAAACGCCGGGGCTGGAGGACGAAGTCATGGCCCGCACGCCGGCCGCGGCGGCGCCCAGCAGCATGTTCACGGCCGCCACTTCGCTTTCGGCCTGCACAAATTCACGCCCCAGTTCAGGCATAAGCTTGGACATGGCTTCCGGGATTTCGTTCTGAGGGGTAATGGGATACCCGAAATAACAACGGCAGCCGGCATCCAGGGCGCCGTGCACCAGGGCCTCGTTGCCTTTAACAAACATACGCGAGGCAGTGCTCATGACTTGTCCTCCTTTTGCGCCTTTTTGCCGCTGCGAAATACGCGGATGACGTAATCCGGGCAAACCGTGGCGCAGGCGCCGCAGCCTATGCAGCGCTCCATATCCACCGCAGGCACTTCCACCACCTTGTAGCCCAGGCGGTTAAAGCGCTGAGACTGCACGATGATTTTGCGGGGACAAGCATTGACGCACAGGAGACAACCTTTGCAATGCTCTTCCTTAAATGTGACTCTGGACATATTCCTTCCTGTTTCACGCCGGGAACACGCCCGGCGCCTGATATTCAAAACAACGGCCGGAATGTGTCTCCCAGCCGCTGTTGCCTGGCACAATTTATTATTTGAACATATTTTAAGGATAGTTTCCAGCGGGCTTCAGCCGCAAGGGCCAAAGGGGCAGTCGGACGAAACATCCTCTTGTTCATAGGCTCATCGGCAACAAATAATGCATTGTGCAAAAAATCACAAGAGGCTGGGGAGTAACAATTTAACTTAATTTGTATTTTGCGGTGTTTTGTTGCTCCTGACGCCAACCCCGACCGGAGGCATCAGTCCGGCCGGGGTTGGCGCCGCCTTTTCAAAATGAGCCGGCGCGGGGCGGATTCCCTGAAAAATCAGAAATGAGACAGGCGCCATGGTCGATATAAAAAGTTGTGAAGTCAGGGTTGTCCGCGTTGCCGTAAATGTTTTTGAGCGGGCACCGTTCGGAAAGGATGCGCTCCTTGATTGCCCGATCGTCTTTAAGCACGATTTTCCCGGTCAGGCGAAGAGTGGTCGCATCCGGCTTTACCGCGCAGATTTCCACCGCCGGGTTTTCCCGCAACTGTTCGCAGACATTTTTGCTTTTAGCGGAACAGAACCACAATTTCCCATCCTGTTCGATTGGTATTGAAACGGCCGCACCCTCGGCTGGTTGCCGTCGACCGTGGCAATAAAGCACATCGGAGCTTCCGCCAGAATACACGCGACTGGCTGCAATGCGACGTTCATATTTTTCCTCGCTTTGCCCTTAAAGGTTCATGCGCTTCGGCCCTCTTGCAAGTTGCGCAGCACTCGCTGGAGAGTCTGAACGCGAGAGAGCTTTTCCTTCTCGCTTATACCGGACCAGGCCCCATTGCAACATTTGCTCGGAAATCTCGGATTGCAGGCCATGCAAAGCCTCGCCCTTGCCGGTCAAAACAACCAACCGCACCCTGGCGTCCTGCGGACCGACCCGCCGGCGACGGTAGCCCCGGCCCGGGCTTGTAGGGCACAAAGGCATGGCCCTCGCCATTTGCACAGGGGATGGCGTTGCGCGGAACCGGATTGCGGACAGCAGCCCTTTCACCGCGCGGTGCGCCTCGTCCAGCCTCAAAAAAACGACTTCATTCTTATTGCTCCTTTCCCAAGCTTCTCCAGGCGATGTTCCGCCCTCCTGAATCAAGTTGGTTTGAAAATTGCAAAAGACTTGACGCCGGGACTGTCCCGACAAGGAGGCAATATGCAGGAAAGTATGTACAGCGGGCTTTTTGGCGCGCTGACCAATGAATATCGCATGGCCAACATCGCCAATAATTTGGCGAACGTAAACACGGCCGGTTACAAACGCGATGTGCTCTCGTTCAAGGACACGTTCCAGATGTTCGCCCACGACGTGGTCATGGAGCCGGTCAACAATATCCGCTCCGAAAAGCTGTTTCCCGACCCGCAGCACATGGCCCGGCCGCGCATTGCCGCGTCCAAGACCGATTTTTCCCAGGGCGCCATGAAATATACCGGCAACCCGCTGGATATCGCCATTGCCGGCGAAGGGTTCTTCACCTTCCAGGCCAACGGCGAAAACTTCTACAGCCGCGACGGGCATTTTGTGGTGGATTCCGAAGGACGGCTGATGACCCCGCAGGGCTTTTCAGTCCTGGGCGCCGGCGGCACGGAACTGAGCATTCCGGCCGGAACCAAAAACATACACCTGGCTTCGGACGGCAACCTGTTTGCCGACGACCAGATAGTGGGCCGCATCCAGGTGACCACAGTGGACAACCTGGAAGGGCTGCAAAAAGTGGGGCAGAACCTCTACCGCATCCGCGACGGCAGCGGCGCGGCGGAAATTGAGGCTCCGGAGCGCACCACCCTGGAGCAGGGCTATATGGAAACCGCCAACGTGGAGGTAGTTTCTTTAATGGTCAACATGATCGAAGCCCAGCGCCAGTTTGAAGCTTATCAAAAAGTAATGCAAACCTCTGACGCCCTGGACCGCGAGGCCACCAACAAAATCGGCCGGGGCCGGGGTTAAGGCGATATAATATTTTTTTAACAGCAAAGGAGACACGCCATGATGCGTTCTTTATGGTCTGCCGCCACCGGCATGATCGCCCAGCAACTGAATATTGACACCATTTCCAACAACCTGGCCAACGTGAACACCATTGGCTTTAAAAAAAGCCGGGCCGAGTTTGAGGATTTGATCTATCAGACCCACAAAATCGCCGGGTCCATCACCCAGGGCGACGTGCGCGTGCCCACGGGCATTCAGGTGGGCCTGGGCGTGCGCCCCACCACGGTGCACAAATTCTTCTCCCAGGGTGACTACCAAAACACCTCCAACCCCCTGGACATGGCCATTGAAGGCGACGGCTTTTTCCAGGTCCAGGTGGGCGACGACGTGGCCTACACCAGGGCCGGGGCCTTTAAGCTCAACCAGGACGGCACCATTGTTTCGGCCAACGGCTATGTGCTGCAACCCGAATTCACCGTGCCGGCGGAAACCAAGCATATCAGCATTACCGAAGGCGGCACCATCACCGCCCTGGACGCCAACGGCGAAGAACTGGCCACCGCGGACATCCCGCTGTACACCTTCATCAACCCGGCCGGCCTCGAAGCCAGGGGCAAAAACCTGTACACGCCCACCGAAGCTTCGGGCGAAGCTGTGGAAGGCGAGCCCGGCGTGGACAACACCGGCACCATTGCCCAGGGCTGTCTGGAAATGTCCAACGTGGAAGTGGTGGAAGAAATGGTGGGCATGATCGTGGGCCAGCGCGCCTATGAAGTGAACTCCAAAGCCATTCAGACCTCGGACCAGATGCTCCAGATCGCGGTGCAGCTCAAGAGGTCGTAGCGTTAGCTTAAAGCAGGTCTGACAACGGGAGTAAGGTCATGAACGCCGAAAATCGCACCGAAATACGCCGCATTTCCCTGGTCCTGCCCAGCCCTTGGGCTGTGGCCGTGGTGCTTGGCCTGTCCATAATTCTTTGGGCGGGCACGGCTGTGTCGCAAGATGGCGCAAATAGCGACCTGCCTTGGCGCATCAGAATTCTGGAGGCCGTGACCGTGTCCGGCCCCAAGGTGACTTTGGGCGAAATCGCCGAGCCTGTGGGCCATATCCCGCCGGAAACCTGGCAAACTCTGTCCGGCCGGGAGCTATGGGACTCGCCCGCGGAAAATGGGCGGCCCATGAGCATGCCCCGGCATAAGCTCAAGGACCAGATCAGGCGCGCCTTGGGCCCGGAACTGGAGGCTTTGTGCCTCTTTCCCGGCGCCATGGCCATTCAGCGCGGCGGCAGGGTCCTGCGCGAAGCGGATCTGCAGCAACTCCTGGTCAAAACCTTGACTCCGCAAATGTCGGCCCTGCCGGGCGAGGCCGGCCTCAGCGACGTCCGCCTGCCGCCTTATCTTTTCCTGGGCCACTCCGCTCAGGAAGTGGTTATTGAGCCGGTGAACAAGCTTTCGCCCGGACGAGTCTCCCTGCGCATTTCCGTGCGCGATCTTGATCAGTCCGTGGTCCGCCGCATCACCGCTTCCGCTTTCCTGGACGTCTGGGCCACGGTGCCCGCGGCCAGAGAACCCGTGAACAAAGGCGATGTGCTCACCCCGGAAAAAATTATGTTTGTACGCAAAAACCTGGCCTATGTGCGCGGCGAACTGTGGGACGGCGTGGGCGGCCCGCACCGCATGAAAAGATCCGTGGGCGCGGAACAGATTATTTATGTGTCCGACCTTGACCAGGTGCCGCTCATTAGCAAAGGCGCCCAGGTCACCCTGGTTTACCAGCGGGGCACGGTGCGCCTGGAAGTGCCGGCCGAGGCCATGGCCGACGGAGCCTCCGGCAAGCTGCTGGCGGTCCGTAATTTGCAAAGCAAAAGCGTTGTCAAAGCCACGGTTCAGGACAGCCGGACCGTGCTGGTCAATTAGAGCATTCCACACTTGAAATGCTCTGGTGACGCGCAGCGCAACGAAGCGGCTGCCCGCATGCGGGCAGCGCGGCCTGCTTTTAGTACAAGCCGTTTCGGCTTGTACGTGTGAGATAAAAGATTGTCTTTCTCTTGAAAAAGAAAAACAGGGACTGTTTTAAACAGAAATTATTATAGACCCTTTCAAGTGTAAAATGCTCTGAAAAAAAGAACTCTCAAGCAAGGGAGATGAATGATGAATAAGAAACTGTTGTTAACCGCCGTGATTCTGGCGCTGACCGCCGGCTGCAATGCGGCCAAGGAAGAGCCCGGACCAGTGATGAGCATGACTCCTCCGCCCCAGGCCATGAGCCCGGAGGAGCAGATCGCCAACCCCGGCTCCATGTTCAATGAGGTCAATTCCGAATTTCTGTTTGCCGACAACCGCGCCCGCCGCGTGGGCGACATTGTCATCGTCAAGGTGGAGGAAATCACCAAAGCCAAGAACAAGGCCGACACCACCGCGGACAAAACCAATAATCTCAATTTGGGCGTAAGCGCCTTCTTTGGCCAGAGCGGCTTTTTGGGCGGAGACATAGGCAAGGAACCCATCGTGGGCGCCACCACCAGCAGCAAATTTGACGCCACCGGCGAAACCAAACGCGAAAACAACGTGCTCGCCACAGTGGCCGCCAGGGTCATCAATGTCCTGCCCGGCAACGTGCTTCAGGTGGAAGGCTCGCGTGAAACCCGCGTCAATGACGAAACCCAGCACCTGGTGGTCACCGGCCTGGTCCGGGCCAGAGACATCGAAGCCGACAACTCCATACGTTCCTCGCTCATGGCTGATTCCAAGGTGGCCCTGTTCGGCAAAGGCGTAATCAGTGACAAGCAGTCCCCCGGCTGGCTCACCCGGCTCATGGACAACTTGTGGCCGTTCTAAAACTTTCCCGGGCGCGCCGGGGGAGGAAAACCACAAGGAGCTAAGCCCCTTGAGGTTTTCCGCCCCCGGACCCCCTCCTTCCCTTAACCCTGATTGGGTTATGGGGCGGGAAAAATCTATATATAAAAGGTATGCCCGAACAACCGGCATACAAAGTGCATATGAGGATAAAGGCGTCGTAAACCAGACGGGGAATGAATAAAAAGTGATTCTGGTTTTCCCGCCCCGGAGGATGGAGCATATGAACATATTTAAAAAGATAACGGCCGCAAGCCTCATCTGCCTGATGGCGGTGCTGACGTCAGCACCGCGGGGCGAGGCCGTGCGCATTAAGGATATCGCCTCGTTCAGCGGCGTGCGCGACAACCAGCTCATCGGCTATGGCCTGGTGGTGGGCCTCGGCGGCACCGGGGACAAGACCTCCTCGACGTTCACCATGCGCTCCATGGTCAACATGCTGGAACGCATGGGCGTGTCTGTGGACATGCGGCAAATGAAGCCCAAAAACGTGGCCGCGGTGATGGTCACGGCCAAGATGCCGGTGTCGGCCAAGCCCGGCACCCGCCTGGATGTGACCGTGTCTTCCCTGGGCGACGCCACGAGCCTGCTTGGCGGCGTGCTGCTGCAAACCCCCCTCACCGGCGTGGACGGCAAAATTTACGGCCTGGCCCAGGGCTCTCTGACCCTGGGCGGCTTTACCATAGAAGGGGAAGCTGCTTCGGCCACCAAAAACGTGACCACGGTGGGCATGATTCCGGGCGGCGCCCTGGTTGAACGCAGCGTGCCTTTTGAATTTAACGATCAGGACAAGCTGACCCTGCATTTGCGCCAGCCGGACTTTTCCACCAGCATGCAGATCGCCGAGCGCCTGAACGCGGCCATGGGCGGCCAGTTCGCCAACGCCACCGACGGCGCGTCCGTGGACATCAACGTGCCCAACGAATATCGCGGCAACCTGGTGCCCCTCATGGCTTCGGTGGAAAATATCGAAATTACGCCCGACTCCCCGGCCAAAGTGGTGGTGGATGAAAAAACCGGCACTGTGGTGCTGGGCCGGGACGTGCGCATTTCCAAGGCGGCTGTGGCCCACGGCAACTTAAGCGTGCTGATTACCGAATATCAGGATGTTTCCCAGCCCGGGCCTTTCAGCACCGGCAGCACGGTGGTCACCCCGCAAACCGAAATCAACGTCAACGAACAGAACCGCCGCCTGATGATGGTGGAAGGCGCCACCCTGCAGGAACTGGTGGACGGACTTAACGCCATCGGCGCCACCCCGCGTGATCTGATCACCATTTTGCGGACCCTGAAAACCGCCGGCGCGCTGCACGCGGACTTAGAGGTAATGTAATATGGAACTGCCCACGGTAGACCCCCGCTTGTCGGCCCAGCAAGCTCTTCAGGACGACCCTGTGCAGCGCAAGCTGCAGATAGACGCCCTGCGGCAGCGCCTGGCCGAGCCCGGCAAGGATGACGCGGCCGCCCGCAAGCTCAAGGAGGCCTGCCAGGGCTTTGAATCCATATTCCTGCAGCGGATCTGGGAACAGATGCGCAAAAACGTGGCCAAAGAAGGATATTTGCACAGCCGGGACGAAGAGTCTTACCAGGGCATGTTTGACCAGGAACTGGCCAAAAAAATGGCGGAAGCCGGCGGCATCGGCCTGGCCGACATGCTGCAGGAGCAACTGTCCGTCAAATTGGGCAAGGCCAGCATCGCCACCTCGCCCGGCATGCTCAAGGCCAAGCAGCAGCTTCTGCCCCTGGAAAACCTGGCCATGCCCCTGCCCACGGTGCCCGGCTTCAACGACAAGCCCACGCCCAAAGCCGAGGAACTTTACACGCCCCTGGAAGAAGAGGCTGGGAAAGAACAGGCTGAAAAGCAGCCTGAAGGCAAGGATGAACAAGGCACGGAGAATAAAGAAAAAGTCGCGGCCGGGGACAGCCTGGGCACGCACCCCGACAGCGGGCGGGCTGTACGGAGTTCGGCCTTAAGCGCAAACTCTCTGTCTCCGGATGAATTGGCCAGGCAGCCGGTTTTGGGCATGCAGCCCCAATTTTTGCTAGGCGCAAGCCTGGTTGCGCCCGCGCCTTCCACAGGCGGCAACGCTACGGCTTTTTCTCAGGCAATGACCGCTCCGGCCGCCGGCCAGACTGAAAGTTCATCGCTGCCGGGCATGGACCGGGCGCCAGGCCAAATTTCCGGCCTTAACCTGGCTAATGCCGACAATGCGGCCCAACCGAAAACTTCTCTGCCGCCTCTGCCCCAGTTGGACAACAATCCCCTGACAAATCAAAACGCGGCCGCGCCAGGGCAGCTTGTCGGAGCGGCCGGCCAGCCGGAAGAGGCCGCGCCGCAGCGCGATAAGCAGCGGGCGCCGGGCTTTGGCGGCATAAGCATGGTGGAAAATACTGTTAAAAAATCCCACCTCAATCCTTTTGCCCAAAACTGGCCAGCGGCCAGAACCGCCAAAAGTGGCGCCAGCGGACAAAACCGCTTTACCAGCCGCATAGGCCAGGGAGAGAACAACGGCCAGCCGGAAGCGGGCCGGGCAGTGCTGGAAGAACCGTCCATTCTGCGGCCGCCCGTGCAAAATATGGGGCGCACGCAAGCAGCGCATCATGAAACGCAGATCAAGGATCTTCCTCCCCGCAACGCGCAAGCGGAAACGAGCGAGCTTCCCCAGGCCAACGCACAAGGCGGCGGCATCCGCCAGATTTCCCAGGCTGAAGTGGAAGCGGCTCTGCAACGCATGAATAATTAACTAGAACTCATTTCATAATTCCCCCTGTAGCGAAGAACAGGCCCGTTGGCGTAAAGCTGACGGGCCTGTTTTTATTTAAAGATGCGTGGTTCTGAAGCTGAAAACGCGATGGATAAACCCGGCTGGGGGCGAGCTTCTAAGACCGGAGGACCGGAAATATTCCGGCTTGCTTGTTCTCGAGATTCTGGATCCCCTAAGTTCACGACACAAGTGCAACCCCCTGCTAAGGTGGTGTTGCGCGGGGATGACGTGTCTCTAAGACCGGAGGACCGGTC
>JAVBRZ010000112.1:0-3034 GCA_031547425.1 Desulfovibrionaceae bacterium | reverse complement strand
AGAATCCGTTCCTTTGTCGAATCAGATCTCCCTGCTGACCCAACATTGGCATACCAGATTGGCACACTTTGATGCCGATCCGGGTTTTGTTCTTGTTGCCGCAGCCGTAAACTTTAAAAAAGTTAAGGGCTACAGCTGGTTAGCTGTAGCCCTTATATTCGATGGTGCCGAAGGGGAGAGTCGAACTCCCACGGGGGAACCCCCACTAGACCCTGAACCTAGCGTGTCTACCAATTCCACCACTTCGGCGTGAAGGGGCATATAGCCCGATTGAGGGTGGCTTGGCAAGTATTTTTTTCAAAAAAAATTTAGCATGTTTTCCGTGCGGCTGGTTGCATTTCCCGGCCCCGGGCTCGCGGATTTTGCCTTGCCCTCTGCGGCGGCTTTTCGTATGAACAAAAGGCCTATGAACATCATCCATGATCTCTTCGCATTGCCGCCGGAATTGGCCGCCCATGGCGCGGCCGTGGCTGTAGGTAATTTTGACGGCGTGCATATCGGACACCGCCGCCTGCTGGATGAGCTTCTGGGCGTTGCCCGCGAACGTGGCCTCGTGCCTATGATTTTGACGTTCTTCCCCCATCCTCGCCATTTTTTCGGCGACCCGGCCGACACCCCGCAAATAACCAGCCAGGCGAAAAAAATGGCGCTTTTGGCCGAAACCGGCATTGCCTGCGCTGTGGTGCTGCCTTTTACGCAAGAATTGGCGGTCATGGCGGCCGATGCTTTTGTACGGGATATTTTGGTCGGGCATTTACACGCCAAGGCTGTGGTTATTGGCGAAAACGCCTCTTTTGGCAAGGATAAACGCGGCAACTACGCCCTGTTGCACGCTTTGGGCATGAGCCTGGCTAAAGAAGGCGCCGGGCGGGGGTTCACCACCCGGGCCGTGCCTCGCCTGCGCACGGAGCATCAAACCGTAAGCTCCGGGCTTATTCGTTCCCTGCTGCAGGGCGGACGCATGGCCGAAGCCGCGGAGCTTTTGGGGCGCTTTCATTCCGTGGACGGAATTGTTGTCCATGGCCAACAACGGGGCCGCACCCTGGGTTTTCCCACAGCCAATATCGAGCCCGACGCCGACCTTGCGCCTCCGGACGGCGTGTACGCGGCCTGGGCCAGGCGCGGCGGCCTGTATTATCCGGCTGTGGTCAGCATCGGGACCAACCCCACCTTCGGCGATGCGCAGGTGCGCATGGAAGCCCACCTTTTGGGCTTTTCCGAAGATATTTATGGCGAGCGCCTCGGCCTGCTTTTTGTGGAACGCTTGCGCGAGATGGTCAAATTCCCATCTGTCGACGCGCTTATTGCGCGGATCAAAGCCGACATTCTCCTGGCCAAGGCCATCCTGGCCGACACCGCCTTGCGCGGCGCCGCCCCGGAACCCCGCAGGGGGTAAGCCCAATCGGGAGGGGGCCCCGGACCATCCCCTCCGGCTCTCAACTGTTTTTGCTCAAAATCAGACGGATTTCGTCAATGGACAGGTTGGTGCTGCGGGCCAGCTCCTGCAAGGATTTGCCCGAACGGCTGCCGGCCACAATGATTTCGCGCAAGAGCTGCGGCGAGCGGTTGACGCCGTCGGCTTCCATGAGCAGGCTTTTCAGGGAGCTGACCCGTTCTTCCAGCTTGCGGTCCAGGTCCTGCAACTCGGCCTGGCGTTGGGCAAAGGAATTCATGAGCTCCTGCTCCAACTCGGCATTAAGATGCAAGCGGGCCAGGAGCTGCTGCTGGTTGGCCTGCAGCGTGTTGAGCAAGGCCTCGGAGCGGCGCAGGCGCACAAAAAACACGATCAGGCCGACGAAGAGCAGCACTTCGGTCAGACTTGCGAGAATTAACAGCCAAAAAGATATCTGCATAGGTTTGAAGCGGCGGGCTGGTCTGCCGGTATCGCCGGGCAAGCTTTAAAAGTTATAGGGGTGGAGTCAAATCTTTACATCCAGAAGGTTGCCGGACCAAGGATTGCCCTTGTGCGGCTCTTCGTGCTCTTCGCCTTGGGCCTCCTGACGTGGGCCGGATTCGTGGTCGGGATTTTCTTTTTTCTTTTCCGCGTCAGGATGGATTTTGCCGCCCTCGCTTTTGGTGGTCTTTTGCACCTGATCCCGGTCATGGCGCAAAGACTCGGCCGCCGCCTGCTGCGCCGCCGCCTGCTGGAGGTCAGGGTGCGTTTGGGCTTCATGGGTCAGGCGCTCCACATGACCCATAGGCGCGATGGTAAGGGGTAAATTGGTTTCGGACATAAGCGCCCCCTTTGTTCCAGGCACTACTTAATAACGTAGTCCTCCAACAGAACCTGGTCAACCTGTCCTGTGGTCAGATACTGGTTGACCACGGCCAGAATATCCCGCTTCAGGGTCTCGGCGTTGGCCGTATTGCCGAGAAATTCCTTATCCTTGTGCGTCAGATAATAATAAATGGTATCCCGCAAAGTTATCTGTTTGGCTTCAGCTTCAGCCTTGAGCACCTCGTTGCTGGTCAGCCCCGTAAAGCGGCAAACCAGGAACCGGACATTACCCTCAGCATCCGTAAACTCCACCCAGAACGGTTCCCATTTAATATAATATTCGGTCGGCTTGGCCGGTTCTTTAGGCGCTTCTTCAGCCGTTTGCGCTTCAGGCTTGGGCGGAGGGGGCGTTTCCTCCGCGGGCGAACTGAACAGGAAAAAAGCCGCCGCCACAAGCAGCACAAGGGCGCTGCCCGCTCCGGCCAAAACGCGCTTGTCTTTGAGCAGGGCCTTGAAATTCAGGCGTTTTTTAGCGGGAGGCGGCTCTTCGGCTTTCGCAGGGGCTGTTTCCGCTTTGGGCTGCGGTTCGGGCTCGGGCTCTTCTTCCTCCATGAGAAAAGGAGCATCGTCAAGGTCGAGCTCCACCTTGCCGGCCGAGGCCGCGGCAGGTTCATCGTCCGCCGCGTCCAGGGGCGCGTCAAGCAAAGTTCCGGCGCCGGCCGAGTCCGGGCCGGCATCTTTTAATGGGGAATCATCCGGCACGATAAAGAGCATGGCTTAATCCAAACCGCCGCGACGCGGAAAAACCGCCGCGGC
>JAVBRZ010000151.1:0-5890 GCA_031547425.1 Desulfovibrionaceae bacterium | reverse complement strand
TCTGGCGGATGCGCCGGCGGACGCCCGCAAGCGAGCAGCGCAGCGTGTCTTTAGTTCGGGCCGCTTCGGCCTGAACGTGTATGATAAAAGGCTGTGCTTTTTGTCTTTTAAATGCTGCATATGGTGTAACATTTCAAAGTTAAAATGCTCTAAAATGGTGCGGAGTAACGCTTTGGGGAGAGCCGAGTTGATTCTTCGTGAACTCTTTCAGCGCGCCGCTTTAGTATCAATTTTACCGGCCATAATATCCTTAACCAGTTGTCGGACTTCAACTCGCAGATCTTCCGGCACTGCGGGGTTAAACGCGCCCAGGCCGGCCGCTTCCGGCACTTCATGCCCAACGCGGTACATAACGGGCTCAAGTTTGTGTTCCTTGGCTATTTTCAGCAGGGTAAACACGGCATATTTCCAGCTCATAACCGCGGACTGGAGGATTATATCCGGCCAGTCCCGGTAGGCGTCGTAAAACAACCCGAACGACCACTTTCCTTTTTCTCTGACCGCCTGGTAACTGCCGTTAATGGCGTTGTCCAGGTTGGTGAAAAGCACATCCGCACCTTGGCTGATGACGCTTAAGGCCGCTTCCTTGCCTTTGGCCACATCATCCCAGTCGTTGGTCCAGGCCGCCAGCACCTGTCCGTCGGGCCTTGCGTATTTGAAGCCGTTGACAAAGCCGCGCTGCTGATCCAGGCAGAACTGGATCTGCTGCCCGCCGATAAACGCGGCAATGCCGCTTTCCGTCATTTTGCCGGCAATATAGCCTAACGGGAACGACAGATCCTCGTCCTTGAAGCGCAGCACGGCGATATTGCCGCCGGGGACGGCGCCGTTGGTGATCAGAAACGTGGTGCCGGGATAGCGTTTGGCAATGCGCTCAACCGAATCCTGAAATTCGCCGCCGTGCCCGATGACCACGTCAAACCCGCGCCGGGCATAATCGGCCAAAGCCTCGGGCTGGTCCGGCTGGCTCACTTTTTCGCTGTAGGCCACCTCGATGCCCAGTTTCTCTTTGGCCAGCATCATGGCTTCATAGCCTGACTGGTTGAAGCTTTTATCGGTAATCACTCCGGGCATGACCATCGCGGCTTTAAATGCCTTGGCCCGGGCCACGGCCGCGCTCCCAAGCAGCAACAGCGGCAATAGCAGCAAAACCGCCCATTTTAAGGCCAGATGTTGTTCAAGCTTACACATAAGCACCTCCACAGGTAAAAAATTAAATTGTTGTGGGGCGACACTTGGCGGGCAAAGAGTGAAACGTGATAAGTGTCTGAGCTTATTAGACTTGATTTATTTTTGTTTGCAACCTGAAACAAATAGGCATAAATTGTGTATGAAAAATGGCTGTGAATTTTACCTCTCCCCTTTTATCTCCGGCCGCGCCTTACCGTTCGGGCCACGCGTCGACGGCCTAGAAACTTAAAATCGCCAGTGTATTACAGGCACGGCTTTAAAATCGCCAGCGCCGAACCGCTAACAGGAGTATCGCCAGCATGCCCGCCGACAGAGTTTACATGACCGCCGACGATAAAAACCTGTCCCCAAACGTCATCTTCAACACCAAAGCCAAATTCATGTGTTCGCTCACCCCGGAGCTGAATGTGCTGGAAGCTGACGCCTCTTTTTTGCACGCTTACGGGCTGCAGCAATACCAGGTTATGGGCGCCCGCTTCGCCGAATTGGTCTGGCCCGAGCACGTCGCCCTGGTAGAAAGCAATATCCGCGCGCTTACCCCCGAACACCGGATTATGACCTTTGAGCAGGACAGGACCGGCGCCCTGCCCCTGCCCCGCTGGCAGCAATGGACGATCATCGCCAATTTCGATCCTCTGGGGCAAGCCGTCCTGTACCGGGTTTATTCTCAGGACATCAGCAAATGGAAACTGTCTGAAGTCAACCTGGTGGAAAGCGAATTGCAGTACCGTTCGGTGGTGGAAGATCAATACGAGCTGCTTTGCCGTTACAAGCCGGACTGGCCCAAGTGCACCATTGTTTTTGCCAATGACGCCTACTGCCATGCCCATGGGGTTAAACGCGAAGAGCTCATCGGCAACAGTTTCATGGAAACTCTGAGCAAGGAAGACCGCTCCCGCATCCGCAACTTCATTGAGTCCGCCACGCCGCAGGATCCCGTGCAGTTGTTCACCCAGCACATTACCCGGGCCAACGGCGAAGATTTGTGGGTGGAGTGGCACCGCCGGGCCTTGTTCGATTCGTCCGGCACCCTGTACGCCATCCAGGGCGTGGGGCGCGACGTGACCAAACTGCGCCAGACCGAATTGGAACTGGTGGAAAAGAACGCGGAACTGGAGCGCAAAAATGCCGCCCTGACCGAAGTGCTGGAGCATATCGAGCAAAAAAAAGAAGAGATCAAAGACAATATCCGGGCCAATGTCCACGAACTGTTCCTGCCCCTGCTGGACAAGCTCCGCTCTCAGAAAAAACCGGGAGAAAACCTGTATATTGACATGCTGGAGCGTTCGCTGGAAAATCTGACCAGCTCGTTCGGTCATAAAATCACCAGCCGCAGCCTCAAACTGACTCCCAAAGAAATCAATATCTGCAACCTGATCAAACACGACCTGTCCAGCAAGGAAATCGCGGGGCTTCTGGGCATTTCCCTGTTCACGGTAGAGCGCCACCGCAACAATATCCGCACCAAACTGGGCATTACCAACAAGCATGTGAACTTGAACACCTATTTAAAAAGCCTTTAAACGCGGATTTCTCCAACGAGGGCAAAACGGTTGAAAGGCATGCGGCACAACCTTTAAGCGCGCGGACCAGTTATTTTTTATGGTCATTTTCTTGCCGGTCATTACGTATTGTCTAAATCGCCCGGGCATGGGTATGAGTGAATATAAAGAAGCGGGTTGCCGCCATGCGGCCCGAAGCCGCGACCGGGGCGACTCCGCATAACCTCGCGAGGAAAATTATGACGGCGAACATGCCCGCCACCTTGGTGCTTTCCCGCGCCGATCTGGAAAAACTGCTGACCATGGCCGACGTCAACGCGGCCGTTGAAGACGCTTTTGACTCCTACGGCCGGGGGCTGTGGGACACGCCCACCAAAATTATCTTTCCCCAGGAACAGTACAACGGCGATTTCGGAGCCATGCCCGCCTATTGCCATGAGCCGGAATACATCGCCATCAAATGGGGGGGCGTGCACAACCACAACCCGGGCCTCGGCCTGCCCACCACCCTGACCCAGATCATTTTGAGCGATCCGGCCACGGCCTGGCCCCTGCTCATTGCCGAAGGCGCCCTGATCACCCAGATGCGCACCGGCGCGGCTGTGGGCATTGCCACCAAATACATGGCCAGAGAGGACTCCCGCATCCTGGCGGTCATCGGGGCCGGGGCCGTGGGACGCCGCGCCGCCGAATCCATCAGCCTGGTGCGCGAGCTTTTGGAAATCCGGGTGGCGGATGTGAATCCAGACCAGGCCAGGCTGTTCGCCAAAGAAATGGAAGCCCGCCTGGGCGTGCCGGTGCGGCCCATGCCCGGCGCGGAAGAGGCGGTGCGCGGCGCGGACGTGGTGTCTGTGGCCACGCCCTCGCGCAAAGCTTTCATCATGGCCGACTGGATAGCTCCGGGCACGCACATCAATGCCATGGGCGCGGACAGCCCCGGCAAACAGGAACTGGATCCGGCCATCCTTTTGAACGCCCGGATTATCGCCGACAGTGTGGACCAGGCCCTGGTTTACGGCGAAGTACAGACCGCGGTGCGGGAGGGGCTGCTCCCCGGGGAGCGCATTCTGGGACATATCGGCCAGGTGGCGGCGGGCCTTTTGCCCGGCCGCATTTCTCCGGAAGAAATCACGCTTTTCGACGGCACGGGGCTGGCCCTGGAAGACGCCGCCGTGGCTTATCTGGCGCATAACAAGGCCCGCGCCTTGCGCGACGGGGCTTATCCAACCATTTCATTCATTTAATTATTTTAACCGGAGGCTTAGTCATGATTAAAAACCCTATTCCCTGGCCCAACAACGCCCGCTGCGCGGCCTGCGTAACCTTTGACATCGACTCGGAAAGCCTGATCCACCTTGAACACCCCGCCGACAGCTATCGCCGTTACGGCGGCATTTCCATGTTGCAATACGGTCCGGTGGTCGGCGTGCCCCGCATTCTGGACACCTACCGCAACATGGGCATTAAGCAGACTTTCTTTATTCCGGCCTGGTGCATTGAACGCTTTCCGGACACGGTCAAGGCCATTGTTGAGGAAGGCCACGAAATCGGCCAGCACGGCTATATGCACGAAAACCCACTGGAAGCCAGCAACGAGGAAAACCTCTACTGGATCAAGCGTTGCATCAAAATCATTGAAAACGCCTCCGGGCAAAGGCCTCGCGGCTACCGCGCCCCGTTGTACAACTTCAACGGCGATCTGGCGGAAATGATTATTGACGAAGGCTTCACCTACGACGCCTCCCTGCAGGGCGACGACATTCCTTACGTGTTGCGCACGGCCAAGGGCGAACTCATTGAAATTCCGGCCCACTGGGGCCTGGATGACTGGCCGCAGTACGTGCAGACCTTTGACCTCAATTACATGATGCCCATCAAGGCCGCCTCCCTGGGCATGAACGTATTCCGCGAGGAATTCGACGCCGCGTACAAATATGGCGGCCTGTGGCTGGGCGTGTGGCACCCCTTTGTGACCGGCCGCCTGGCCCGCTGGGACAAAGCCGAGGAATTGCTTGATTACATGAAGGGCAAGGGCGACGTCTGGTTCGCCACCATGGAGGAAATCGCCGCCCATGTGCGCAAGGCCATTGACAGCGGCGCTTACAAGCCGCGCGTCGACAACCTGCCTTACTACACCGGCCCTGTGTCCCGCATTGTTTGCGGCACCGGCATTTAAACCGCACTCCCAAGCGCGCTCCCCCCGCGCGCTTGATCTTGGGGCAGGGAGATGTATCCCTGCCCCCCCCATGGGGGATAAAATTTAAGTCCATGAACAACCATTCACAACATCAGGAGAGTGTTAAATGGAACCCATCATGAAAATTAAAAATCCCAAAACCATCGTCAATTGCTGGAACGAATGGGACCCGCTCAAGCGCGTCATCGTCGGCATTCCTGATGGCTGCATGATTCCCCCGTCCGAGCCCGCCGTGGAATGCAAAGTGCCCATTGACAGCGACATGAAAGGCAGCTGGGGCCCCCGCCCGCAGGACACTGTGGACGCGGCCAACGCCCAGTTGGACTATTTTGTTTCCGTGCTGGAAAAGCGCGGCGTGACCGTACACCGCCCGGTGCCGATCAATTTCAACCAGCCGGTGAAAACTCCGGACTTTGAAACCCAGGCCATGTTCGGCTGCTGCGTGCCCCGCGACACCCTGGCCCCGGTGGGCAATGAACTTTTGGAAGCCACCATGTCCTACCGCTGCCGCTGGTTCGAATACCTGTGCACCCGCCCCCTGCTGGAAGAATGGTACAAGCAGGACCCGAACATGCGCTGGGAAGCCGCTCCCAAGCCGCGCCTGACCGATCGTTCTTACAAGGCCGGCTATTTGAGCCGGGCCATGACCATCGAAGCCCGCCTGGAGCTTACTGAAGCCAAAGACTTTGTGACCACCGAGGAAGAACCCCTGTTCGACGCGGCCGAGCTTGGCCGTTGCGGCAAGGACATCATTGTGCAGCACGGCTTCACCGCCAACGAAGCCGGCATTGACTGGCTGCGCCGCCACTTTGCCGACCGCGGCCTGCGCGTGCACAAAATGAACTTCCCGGGCGACCCCTACCCCTGCCATATTGACGCCACCCTGGTGCCCCTGCGCCCCGGCCTGGTGCTCAACAACCCCACCCGCCGGCTCCTGCCCGAGCACAAGGTGCTGTTTGACAAAAACGACTGGGAAGTGGTGATCGCGGCCCAGCCCATG
>JAVBRZ010000101.1:0-14054 GCA_031547425.1 Desulfovibrionaceae bacterium | reverse complement strand
GTGAGCCCGACGCCCACATCGGCTACTTGGCCTTGGGCTGGCTGACCATGGGCCAGATTTTGTGCCTGCCCATGATCGCGGCGGGCCTGGTCCTGCTTTTTTGGCCGCGCAAGCCCGAAGCCGCCGCCGGCGGCTCGGCCGGGGAGGAAAACCCTCGCCCCGACGGGCGGGCTAAAAAACGCAAAAAAAGATAAGCCCTGGTGAGTCCAGGCCGGCCGCCGGAAATAATCGAGATTGACAGCACAGTGTTTTCATGAAATGGAAGCCTGACTGTCACTAGTCCCGCGGCATTTTTTTCGTTAAACAGTTTAACCGGTAAAGTGCCGCAGGGGCGCACTTGGAGGTCACATGGCTAAAGAAGAAGCCATTGAAGTTGACGGAGTGGTGCAGGAAGCCCTGCCCAACGCCATGTTCGAGGTGGAATTGGAAAACGGCCACCGCGTTCTGGCGCATATTTCCGGAAAAATGCGCAAATTTTATATCCGTATTCTGCCCGGGGACAAGGTTAAGGTTGAGCTTTCGCCTTATGACCTGACCCGGGGACGCATTACCTATCGGATGAAATAGCCAGCCTTCGGCGGCCAACCTCATTTTGCCGCGAATGCCGCCCAAAGGCGCCGGACAGGACAACGCGGTCCGTCCGGTCTTTTGTATAATTCCTTAAATTTATCGCAACCATAACCCGGCAAGCCCGCACGGAGATACAAATTGGATTTGCTGTCTTTGCTTCTCTATGCTTCGGTCGCTGCGGGCTTTTTAATGGCCTTCAGCCTGGGGGCCAACGATGTGGCCAACTCCATGGCCCCGTCCGTGGGGGCGCGGGCCATTACCGTGCGCCAGGCCGTGTTTATCGCCGCCGGGCTCAACTTTCTGGGTGCGGTCTTTTTCGGCTCTGAAGTTACGGACACCATCTGCCGGGGCATTGTGCCGCCTGAAGCCATCGGCGACCCCAACCTTTTGGCCATGGGCATGTTCGCGGCCCTCGTATCCGCCGGGCTGTGGGTGCTGCTGGCCACATTTACCGGCTTGCCCGTGTCCTCCACCCACTCCATTGTGGGCAGCATTGTGGGCTTCGGCATCGTGGCCGGCGGGGTGGAGGTGGTCAACTGGAGCAACATGACCAGCATCGTGCTTTCCTGGCTGGTCTCCCCTTTTTTTGGCGGGCTCATCGCTTTTTTGATTTTCATCCACATTCGCCGCTTTGTGCTCCTGCAAGCCGATCCGGTGGCGCACGCCAATTTCTGGGTGCCGGTCTGGGGCGCGTTGACCCTGGGCCTGGTGGTGCTTTCGTTTTTATACAAAACACCCTTTGGCGAGCGGCTTGATTTGCCTGTCTATGCCGGCCTGGGCATCACCGCCGCCGCCATGGCCGCGCTGGCCGTGCTCATCCGCTGGGTATTCATCCCTAAAGTGCCGCAGGGGCTCAATTCCAGCCGGGCCATTGAAAAGATGTTCCAGAAGCTGCAAATCGCCACAGCCTGTTACGTGGCTATTTCCCAAGGCGCCAACGATGTGGCCAATGCCGTGGGCCCGGTGGCCTCCATTTTAGCCATGTCGCGGCATAATTTCAGCGGCAGCGCGGAATTGCCTATCTGGCTGCTGGGCATGGGCGGTATCGGCATTGGCTGCGGCATCACCCTGCTCGGTTATAAAGTCATTGCCACCATGGGCCAGCACATCACCAAGCTTACCAACACCCGGGGGTTTGCCGTGGCGTTCGGCGCGGCCACCACCGTGCTTCTGGCTTCGCACCTGGGCATGCCGGTGTCCACCAGCCACGCGGCTGTGGGGGCCATTGTGGGGGTGGGCGTGGCCCGCGGTTTCAAGGCCGTGGACTTCCGGGTGCTGTCTAAAATCGTGCTTTACTGGGTGCTGACCGTGCCCGTGACCGCGTTTACCTGCATAGTCATCTATGAAGTGCTGCGGGCGGTGGTTTTTTAACGGCCGTTCTTTAAAGCTTGCAAAAATTTAAAAAAAGTCTAGAAATTAATTGTTAAGCATTTCACAAGGTGGCAAGGTGAAAATGCCGTGGCGCGTTTGGCTTGCGCCCGTAAGGCGCGATGCACGGCAAAAGATGCCTTTGGCGTGATTTTACCGGATCGCCGGTCCGGGAGGCTGTTATGTCATTACGTTTACCTTTGTTCGGCATTTTGCCGCTGCGTTCGCCCATTGAAGCGCTGGCGACCCACTATGACCTCATTTATCAGGGGGCGGCCCTTATTGAGGAATCGCTGACCCATTACATAGAGGGCGGCACCTCGCGAACTTTTTTAAGCATCCAGCAGTCCGTGGACGAGATTGAAAACGAAGCGGACAAGGTGGACCGCAGCATTCGCAACCACTTGCCGCGCGGCCTGTTCCTGGCTGTGGACCGCAGCTTGTTTCTATCCTACATCTCGCGCCAGGACACCATCCTGGACGCGGCCCAGGAGAGCCTGGACTGGCTGAGCATGCGCCCGGTGCCCATTCCGGAGCAGTTTCAGGGCGACCTGGCCCTGGTGGTGCGGGAAACCCATAAGACGGTCACGGCCTTGGGACCCGCCCTGCGCATGTTCATTGAGTTCATCAGCGGCGAAAATTACGACCGGGTGGAAGTCAAGGACGCCTGCCGCGAAGTGCGCAACCAGCACCGCCACGTGCGGCACCTGAGCCACCAGGTTACGGCCGACGTCTACAATACGGATATGGAGTTTAAAGATATTTACCAGCTCATCCATTTTGTGGAGCGGATGTATCACATGAGCCATTCCACCGAAGGCTGCGCCAATACCCTGCGGGCCATGCTCGCCAGGTAGCGGGCGCGGGGACATAAAAATGCGGCCGCGCGGCCGTATGGAAAAACGCCCAAAGGGAGCTGATTTCGGTCAGCTCCCTTTTTTACGCCCCTTGGCTTGGGTAGAGCATTCCACATTTGAAATGCTCTGGTGACACGCAGCGCAACGAAGCGGCGCCAGCGAGCGAACAGCCCGGCGTGTCTTTAGTGCAGGCCGCTTCGCCTTGTACACGTAAGATAAAAGACAGTCTTGCTCTTGAAAAGGAAAAACAAGGAACTGTTTTTAAATGGAAATGGTTGCGGACTGTTTCGAGTGTAAACTGTCATAGCCGATATGCGCGTCAAGCATATCCAGGAGTCCGCCGGACTCCGGGGTTATTTTCCGCGCAAAAAAGGCCTTTGAGTTTAAAATCTCCGCAAGGTCCCCTTTGCGCAGATCGGCCGGGTGCGCCCCCCGGCTGACCAGTCCACATACCTGAGGTTGCCGTGCTTGCTGAATTTGTCCGCAAAGCCGGCGGCCTGGCCGTAAGTCTGCATGAACCATTCTTCAGGCGCGTGGTTAAAGGCGGCATAGCGTCTCAATGGCGCGTGCCGCCTCCAATAAGCAAGGGCGGGGGCGGCAAAGGCATGGCTGACGGTGCACCAGTTCGCCCCCAGGTAAGGCGGCCAGTTCTGAAACTCCTTGCGCGCCGGGAGCGCCTTGTTAATCAGGCGCGCTAAAAAAATTACGCCTCTGTCATGTATGCTTGTGCGTTCAACAGTCCTGTAAAAGTTGTTCAGGTGTATCTGGCGGTATCTGTATTTAAAGCTCCCCGGCATGGGGACAGAGTCTATAAATTCCTGGCCCCGGTTGCATTGGAGAAAATCTATGTATTCGCGCAGCGGACGGCAGGGATAATCAGCCCCGGAATGCAGGGAGTAATAGTCGTGCCCCGCGCCCAGGGCCGCTTCCAGCAAAATCATATAGGCTTCGAGTATGGACGAAGCCCCCCAGACCACGCGGCGCCTGTTGCTGATAAACTCGGCTTTGCCGCCCACGGCGCTTTTGAACGGCCTGATATCCGCCTTGGCGTCAAGGTGGATAAAGATGTCCCCGTGGCCGTAAATTCTATCCACAAACCTGGCCAGCAGGTCCGGGCCGGCGTGCGCCTGGATGATGAAAGCGACATTCATGGTTTTAGCCCACTATGCGGGTCAGAATTGTTTGAGCTGTTCGCAATGCCGTTGTTCGCCGGAAATCGGAATGGTTAACAACGGCGTAAAGATTGCGGGCAAAAGAGCGGCCGGAGCCATGTTTGAAACCCCGCTCCTTATACGCGCGCAAACAGGCGGACGATTTCGCCCGCCTGTTTGTGACAAAAAAGGATCCGCTTATGCCTGTAGCCGCTCTATAAGTTCAAACAGGGTGCCGGCTTGCTTGGCCAGGTCCTCCACCGCTTCCGAGGCCGCGTTCATGGCTGTTGAGGTCTCGTTGGAGATGCGGTTTACCTCTTCCACGGCAACGTTTATCTCGTTGCTGGCCAGGGACTGCTCTTCCGAGGCCGCGGCAATGGAGTGCACCTGGCCGGCGGTGTTGTCCACCAGGGTAACGATGGCGGCCAGGCTTTCTCCGGCTTGCCTGGCCAGGCTGGTGACGGAATCAATGGCGTCGGCGGCCCGTTCCACGCTCTGGATGTTTTCGTAAGTGCCTTTTTGGATGCCGGTGATCACGTCGCCCACCTCGCGGGTGGCCTGCATGGTTTTTTCCGCCAGTTTGCGCACTTCGTCCGCCACAACCGCAAAGCCGCGTCCGGCTTCACCGGCCCTGGCCGCTTCAATGGCCGCGTTCAGGGCCAGCAGGTTGGTCTGGTCGGCGATGTCGTTGATGACGCTGATGATCTGGCCTATGCCGTCCGCCTGCTTGCCGAGGTGGGCCATGCCTTCCTTCAGAGCGGCGGCGTGGTTGTCCACCATCACGATGCTTTCCACCACTTTTTCCACCACGCCTGCGCCGTCTTGGGCTTTGGCGCGGGCTTCACCGGCCATGGCCGCGGCTTCGGCGGCGCTGCGGGCCACTTCCATTACCGTGGCGTTCATTTCGGTCATGGCTGTGGCGGTTTCCGCCATGCGGTCATGCTGCAAGGACGCGCCCTGGCTGGCCTGTCCCACCTGTTCGGCCAGCGCCTCGCTGTACGTGGACACATGACCGGCGATATCCTGCGCCGAAACCGCCGCTTCGGTGATATGCCTGGACTTGTCTTCAATAATGCGCTGCTTGGCCACCGCATCGGTAATGTCAATCCAAATGGACAACGTGCCCAGAATGTTGTTGTTTTTATCGTGGAACGGAGCGGAGGAGATCAGGGCGTGCCTGGTGTTGCCTTGGTGGGTGGTAAATTCGCGTTCGGCCGTGATGGATTTGTTCTCGTGCAAGGCCTTGGTGGAAATGGTCTCCCGCGTTTTGTCGTTCCAGATATACTCGCCCGAGGTCATGCCCACGCAGTCCTCGGGATTGCCATTACGCTCAATGAGGTCCAGCATGTGCTGGTTGGTGAACACGGTTTTGTCTTCAGCGGAAAATACCGAGCAGGGGACGCTCATGCCGTGCAAAATTCCTTGGGAAAAGGCCAGTTCCTTTTGCAGGTGGCTCATGAGGTCCATCAGGTTGTCCGCCAGAATGCCGAATTCGTCCCCCCTTTTCAAAGAGAGGGTGCAGTCGCGGCCTTCGCGGCATTCTTTGGAGAAGTGGGTCAGCAGCCCAACGGGCTTGAGGATGCTGGCAAAAAGCAAGATGCCGAGACCCAGTACGGCAAAGGAGACGGCAATGCCCAAAATCAGTGTGGTTAGATATGAAGATGAGGTCTGGGCTTCAAAAGCGCTTTCCCGTTGTTTGACGCCTTCCTGCACCTGCTCACGCAAAGCCAGGAATTTTTCCTGCACCTCCTTAAGGGCGGGCAGGGTCTTGTCTTTGAAATATTGCCGCGCTTCCTCGCTCCTGCCCGCGTTTTTAAGATCCTGGATGGGCTGGGCAGTGGCATGCAGGTTTTTGTGCGGCTGCTCCAGGGCGCCCATGGCGGCCTTAAGTTCGGGGAACTCCGCCAGCGCCGCGTTTTTTTCCTCGCCATAGTACCATTTGCCAAAGCCGCATTGCATTGGATCTTTGATGATGTTTAATTCTTCTTCATTTTCACTGATCAGGTAGGTTGAAAGATTGTTCACCCATTGCAGGTGTTGCACTTCGCGCTCAAGGATGGAGCGCCTCAAGCTGACTCCGGCGTTCAGCTTGTTGACGTCGTCCGTGATGGAGTCAAGCGCGTTGGTGGAGAAAATGACATTCAGGATTGTCAAAATCAAAATCAGGCCGATGCCGGAAATAAATTTTGCCTTTACGCTTAAGTTGTTCCACCAGCTCATAGGTCTGCCCTCCTGGTCGCTATAAGGAAACGTTTCATTGACGTTAAGGTATTAATAAGCTTGTTGTCCAGAGGCTAACGCATAAAAAACTAAAATATTAAAATTTTATTGCGGAATCAAGATACGTTGCTCTGGCAATATAGTGAAATTTCTCACAATGCTCTTTTTTTGTGTCTGGCCGGGGTTATCGGCGGGCGTCTGCCTTGAGAGCCGTCGGACAGCTCGCCGCGCTGTTTTGAGTTCCGGTCATTGTTCGGAACACTCTTTTTTGTTACAAATCCGGGAATGCATTTTTCGTTGCAAAAGAGCGGCTTAGAGCATTTTAACATTTAAATTATATATTAAGGAAAAATGCTCTGGCGGATGCACCGGCAGACGCCCGCAAGCGAGCAGCGCAGCGTGTCTTTAGTTCAGGCCGCTTCGGCCTGAACGTGTATGATAAAAGACTGTGTTTTTTGTCTTTTAAATGCTGCATATGGTGTAACATTTCAAAGTTAAAATGCTCTAGTTGCGAAAAAACGCCCGCAGCGCGGCGGCCAGCGGCTTGCTTTTGGTTTGGCGCATCGGGCGGGGTTTGATTTTTGCCGCTTGCCGGAACCCGGGCGCGGAGTTGGCCGCCCCGGGGGCGCGAGAGAAAACATTGCCTTAAAGGCGCCAGGGAGGTTGTGATGTGGGGATTGCTTTCTGATGCCGGTTTTTCAGCCGGGGCCGGCCTGGCCAAGGGCGCGGGCCTGGGTCTCTTGGCCGCCGCAGCGCTGTTGTTCGTCTGGCGCAAATGCGGTTTGCTGGTGCGGCACAGCGAGACGCGCCGTGTGCTGGTCACGCTGTATCATGTGTACATCCCGCTGGTGTTCGCCGGCGTGGGCGCGGTGTGGTTTACCTGCGCGGACCTGCAGCAGCGGGCCGCGACCCTGTTTGATTCCATCCGGCCGCAGGTCACCGCTGCTTCCATGCAGGCCACAGAACAGATGTGGACTGTGGTGCGCGACCGAACCCGGGATGCCGGCGACAATATTTCCGTAAAAGATGACGTGAGGCCTGTGGTTAGTGAATATGTGCAACAGAAGTTTACGGAAGCCATGGCGCGGCGTCCGGAAATGCCCGCTCCGGCTGACGGCCTGGTGCTCCGCAGCGGCGAAGGCTTGTGCGCGGCCGTGATCGCGCTGTTTGAAGCGCGCCTCACAGCCGGCGTCGCCGGCCGGCCCACCGTGACCCCTGCCCTGCTGCGCGAGATCTGGGATCGCGAGATCATGTCCGGCATGCGCCAGGGCATGTTCGCCGATTTCGTGGCCCTGTGGGTCAACAACTCGCTCGGCATGCTGGAAACCAAGGCCAGGACCACGGGACTCTTTCTGCTGCTGCCCGTGCTGGTCGAAATTTTCTTTGCCATGCTCTACAACCGTCGCCGCCGTCGCCGGGGAGCGGTCGCGACGGCAACGGCATAGCGCGAGCTCTGAATGAGGGGAGGCCCGAGGAGTTGAACCCCTTGCGGCTTCTCGCTCCTGCCGGCCTTCTCCCCTCCTGAACCCCTATAGATTGCTTGGCTATTTCAAGCGGGATTGGTCTTGTTCATATTTATCGCCGGCTTACGGATAGACCACCGCTTCCCTTTCCAGCCGCACCCCGAAGCGCTGTGCGATGTCGGCCTGGATATCTTCAGAAAATTCTAAAATTTCTCCCCCGCTAGCGCCGCCGTGGTTGACCAGCACCAGTGGTTGCAGGTGATAACAGCCCACGTGCCCGCTCCGTTTGCCTTTCCACCCGGCGCTGTCCAGCAGCCAGGCCGCGGACAGCTTAACCCTGCCGTCGGCCTGCGTGAATCCGGGCAGGCCCGGATGTTCCGCGCGCAAGCTCGCGTACAGCGCGGCCGGCACTGTGGGGTTTTTAAAAAAGCTGCCGGCATTGCCCAGGTCTTCGGGCGCGGGCAGTTTGGCCCGGCGGACGGCGGCCACGGCTTCGGCCACGTCCAGAAAATTTGGCTGTTCCTTGCCCCGGGCCTCCAGCTCCTGATGCAGCGCGCCGTATTCCGTGCGTAGCGGGGCCTGTTCGTCGAGCAGCAAATCAAGGCTGGTAATCACCCATTCTGCGGCCTGGCATTTGAAAAGGCTGTCGCGGTAGCCAAAGGCGCATTCCTGGGGTGAAAATTCGCGCTCCTCGCCGCTGCGGCGGTTAAGGGCCGTCACGTTGCGGCAGACGTCGGCCAGCTCCGCGCCATAGGCCCCGATATTCTGCACCGGGGCCGCCCCGGCCGTGCCTGGAATCAGGCTCAAGTTTTCAAGGCCGCCATACCCGGAGCGGGCCGCCCACCAGACGAGATCCGCCCAGTTTTCGCCGGCGGCCACGCTTACCAGGCGCTTGCCGCTCCCCAGGTCGCGCACGCTTATCCCTTGGCTGACAATATGCAGCACCAGGGCGTCCACATAGCCGGTAAACAGAATATTGCTGCCCCCGCCCAAGATAACCACGCGCAAGGACCGGCCCTTGGCCCAGGCCAGGGCCTCGCGGGTATCGTCCACAGAAGCGGCTGCCGCGAAATAGCGGGCCGCGGCCGCCACGCCGAAGGTGTTCAAGCCCTGTAAGGGCATATTATTTTGAATACGCATATTTGCCTTTGCGCCGCGAGCGGCATCTGTCTGCCGGCCGCCGGGCGTTTAAGAAGCATACCCGAACCTGCCCCAGAATCAACCTTGGCCGCAAAAGCGGTCTTCGGGTCGCGGGGCGGGGCAATTGCCCCTGCGGCCAATAAAAGCCGGCCGGGGGCGTCTCCCCCATTGCGCCCCCGCAATGGGCGTTTGCCCCGGTTCGTACTTAACAAGGGAGCTCCGAGTACATATATATAGGGGATTCCCAAGGTTGAAGAAGATCTTGGAATTGCGAAAATCGCCAAGCAAGCATTTGAGCGCGGCCGCCATCTGCGCGGCGTTTCACAGGGTAACCTTTTTTAAAAGCAAACGGGCGAAGCGTATGAAAAAATCAGCATTATTTGCGTTGTTTGCCCTGTTTTGGGCCACAACAATTTCAACGGCCGCCGGGCGCCCGCTTTCCGGCGATAATGAAGCCGACAGCGAGGTAACGATTATGGAAACGCAAGCAACGACCGCCCGGGCCGGCCTTCGCGACATTTATTTTGCCGGAGGTTGCTTCTGGGGTGTTGAGGAATACTTTTCACGAATTCCCGGCGTGCATGACGCGAGCGTGGGTTATGCCAACGGCGCGCTGGAGAACCCCACCTATGAGGAGGTCTGCTCCGGAAAAACAGGCCACGCCGAGACCGTGCACGTCCGCTATGATCCGCGAACCGTGAGCCTGAAAACCCTGGCGATGCAGTTTTTCAAAATAATCGACCCAACCAGCGTCAACCAACAGGGCTTTGATGTCGGCAGCCAATACCGTACTGGCATGTATTATGCGCATGAGGAGGATAGACCGGTGCTGGCCTCGGTCATGGCCGAGACGCGGGAAAAGTACGCCGAGCCCCTGGCGGTGGAACTGCTGCCGCTGAAAAATTATTACCCGGCTGAAGACTACCACCAGGATTATTTGCGAAAGAACCCCCACGGCTACTGCCACATAAGCTTTGCCAGTCTTGAAGACATCCGGACGGAAAAAAGCGGTGTGCTGGACCCGGGCAAGTATGCCAAGCCCGCTGACGAGGAGTTGAGAAAAACGCTCACGTCCGAGGAATATGACATTACCCAAAACGCGGCCACCGAAAGGGCCTTTTCCGGGAAGTTCTGGGACCACAAGGAACTGGGGATTTATGTGGATGCGGCCACCGGGGAGCCGTTATTTTCCTCCGCCGATAAATTTGACTCCGGCTGCGGCTGGCCGAGCTTTGCCAAGCCTCTTGATCCGGCGGTGATTACCGAGCATGCGGACAACAGCCACGGCATGCGGCGGACGGAAGTCAGGAGCCGCGTGGGCGATTCCCATTTGGGGCACGTGTTCAAGGACGGGCCGCAGGACAAGGGCGGGCTGCGCTACTGCATCAACAGCGCCGCCATCCGTTTTGCCCCCTATGACGAGATGGACGAGCAGAATTACGGCGAACTGAAGCCGTTGGTTAGAGCATTTTAACATTTAAATTATATATTAAGGAAAAATGCTCTGGCGGACGCGCCGGCAGACGCCCGCACAGCGAGCAGCGCGGCGTGTCTTTAGTTCAGGCCGCTTTGGCCTGAACGTGTATGATAAAAGGCTATGTTTTTTGCCTTTTAAATGCTGCATATGGTGTAACATTTCAAAGTTAAAATGCTCTAAATAGTTTTTGCTGCGGAAGAAGCTCAACTTTTGAGGCGCCAGGCAACGCGGCTCCACAAGGTTAGGCCGGCTCCGGCCGCTTCAAAAAGCGCTTCAACTCCGCTTGTCAGCCGCGCTTGTTCACAGCTGTTCAGGGCATATCATTCTGTTCCGGTTTCAGGTACTTGTCCGCGTACAATTGTGGCACCCTGGCCTCCAAGAACAGCTCGTACAGGTCCGGGTCGATGTGGTTGCGCGCCTTGAATCCGTCCATGATCTTGAGGGCTTCCGATAGCGTTTTGCTCGGTTTATACGGCCTGTCCGAAGCGGTGAGGGCCTCGAAGATGTCCGCAATGGCCATGGCCCGCGCTTTCCAGTCCATGTCGTCGCGGCTGAGGCGTCTGGGATAGCCCTTGCCGTCCATGGTTTCATGGTGCGAGCCGGCCATGTCGGGCACGCCCTTAAGGTAGCCGGGCAGGGGCAGTTTATTCAGCATGATGATGGTCTGAATAATGTGGTCGTTGATCTTGTAGCGTTCCTCCGGAGACAGCGTGCCGTAGCGGATGCCAAGGTTGTGCAACTCGCCCCGGTTGTATAGGTGTTCGGGGGTGTCCATCTTGAACCGCCAGGGGTTTTCCGGCGGAATTTTATCTTTGTCGGTGCGCTCAATGATGTGTTCCGGCCTGTCGGCAAGCAGCGGTTCCACCACCGGCAGCGGCGTGGCGGGCTCGGCGTCCATGCGCAGCAGCTCATCGCGCGAGACGCCCAGGCGCTTGTCCAGAGTCCGCAGCCAGGTGCGCTGGGCAATGGCCGTCAGCCGTTCGATCTTGGCCTCGTCCATGGATTCGCCACCGATGTTGCAGGAGGCGATAAAGGCGAAGTCGTCGTCCAGCTGGCGCAGGTTTTCCGCCAGTTTTTTATTTTCTTCTTCCGCATCGGCTCCGGCCTGAACGGCTTTCAGGGAGGTGATTTCCGCATCGCGTTTGAGCACTTCAAAGCGGGTGCGGATTTCATGGATGCGGTCATAAATGGTTTCCAGTTTGGTGGCCTTGTCCACCACGTATTCGGGGGTGGTCACCTTGCCGCAGTCGTGCAGCCAGCCGGCCAGCTTGGCTTCTTCCCATTCATCTTCGGTCATGGAAAAGTCCCGCAGCGGGCCGTCCTTGGCGTCGCAGGCCGCCTGCATGAGCATCAGGAAGATGACGGGCACGCGTTGGCAGTGCCCGCCGGTGTAGGGCGACTTGGCGTCGATGGCGCCCGCGATGATGTGGATCAAAGCGTCGCGCAATTCCTCTTGCGCCCGGATCAGGCTTTGGTTTTCCAGGGCGATGGCCGCTGTTTTGGCGAGAGCCGCGATAAAGGCCACCTGCTGGGTTTGGAAGGTGGGGGTTCCGGGCTTTATGGCCTTGAACAGGGACAGCGTCCCCAGGGTTTCATCCATGCGGTCATATAGCGGCACGGCCACCACATCCACTTGGGTCACTTCCGGGTCGGCAAAGCCGGGCGCGAGAAAGTCCGCCGAGGCGCGGGGGTCATTACGGGTTATGGTCTCGCTGACCACCTGGTGGGAATCCAGGGCCTTGTAAACAGGTAGAGTCGGGTCCGGAACCTTGCAGTCCATGATCAGGCAGTGGGTCATTTCATTGCCGTCAGAGGTCCAGCAGGCGCTGCCGTCGTTGAAGCAGTTTTTTTCCTTATCCAGCAAGGCCACCATGCCGCCGTCGGCGCTGGCCACGGCCAGGGTTTCCCGCAGCACGCGCTCGAGGAGCAGGGCGAAGTTGCGCTCGGCGCTGATTGTCCCGGTTATGGCAAGGAACTTCTTTAAGTTCCCCTGCATGTGTTCCATGCCTTCGGACAGGTCGTGCACTTCCGCCACGCTGGAGTCCACTCCTTCTCCATCTTCCAGGCGGAATTCCTGGATGAGCCGCGCTTTTTCCGCCAGCGCGCTTAAGGGCCGGGCGATGCGTTTGGCCATGAGCCAAATCAGCGGGATGGCCAGGAGCAGGATGCCCCCGGTGATCATGATGGTCTGGCGCACGAAGTTCACGGCGTCGCCCAGGATTTCGTCCTCGGGCACGGCCAGCAGGATGACTCCCGGCACTTTGCCCGCGAAATTAATCTCTTCCAGAGAGAGTTTCCAGTCGCGCTCGCCGTCGTTCATGTCCAGCCCGTAGCCGGTGCGCCCATCCTTGTAAGCTTTTACGCCCATCCGCACGATGGGGTCCAGGTCTTCCACCGTGCGGATTCGCGCCTGTTGGGCCTGCTGTTCCACCATGCCGCTTTCAGAGGCCACGGCGGTGCCGTCCGGCCGCAGCAGCACAAGCTTTGAGCCGGGAGTGGGCAATTCTTGCGACAGGGCCTGGGAAAGCGGGGCCAGACCTACGTCCATGCCCACCACGGCGCCGGCATGCTCTACCCTGCACGCGAAGGTGGTGCCGATGCTTTTGGTGGTGAAGAAAATGTAAGGTGCGGTGGCGATCAGCCCGGACTCCTTTTTGGCTTCCTGGAACCAGGGGCGGGAGCGGGGGTCGAAGGCGGCTTCGCCCATGTCGCGGCGCTGCAATTCTTGCAAATTGCTGTCAAAGAACAGGTATTGCGTGCGCATTTCCCCCCCGGCGGGCGTGATGCTTTGCACCAGGAACGCGCTGCTTGCGGGAGCATTGAACCTGGCAAGCACTTCCTTGTCGCGCAAGGGGCGGACCAGAAAGAATTCGCCGTTTTCGTAGCCTATAAAAACGGCGTCCACGAGAGGGTGGATGTCCAGGGTGGACTTGATGGACGGCAGCGCCGCCATGCGCTCGTCCAGGTTTTTTGCCCGGGGGAGGGCGGTCTCGGTTAGAAATAACGTAGTAAGCCGCGCCGGCTGATAAATGGAGCTGATGGTTTCGCCTCTTACGGAACTGCTGACGCTCGCCACAAGGTGGTCAGAGGCCGAGGTCACCGTGCGCGCCATCATCCGGTAGCCGGTAAAGGCGATGGTCGCGCCGGTGATGAGCACGAGCGCAGTGAAGAGGACGCCCAGGTGTTCTTGTAGTCTAAAGCGCCTGGGTTCTTTGCGTGGAGTCTGTGGAGTCATACCGCGCACCTGCATCGCCTTTGGCATGTCTGTTACAAGGAAATGGGGCTAAGCCGATTAGCAATTAATATAATACGCCTGCCTGATAGTTCAAGGGAGAATTTTTTGACAAACAAATATATGCATGAGCGGAGCCGCATTTTTATTATGCTTCCGTGTTCACCGGGACTTGTCAGCGGTTCGACTTATAAAGGGCGACCAGGCAAGAGAGTATGCCTGTGAATTTGGAAAAAACCGCTAAGGCGAGGCAGGAGTGGGGGCAGAGCGCAACGCAACAAAGCGGCGTCCACAAACGAGCAGCGCGGCGCGTTTTTAGTGTAAGCGTTTCGGCTTGTACGCGCAAGACAAAAGACCTCCTTTCCTTGAAAGATGGGAAAGCGGGGCACTCTTTTAAATAGAAACTGTTATAGGCTATTTCAAGTGTGGAGTACTCTAGAGCATTTTAACTTTGAAATGTTACACCATATGCAGCATTTAAAAGACAAAAAACATAGCCTTTTATCATACACGTTCAGGCCGAAGCGGCCTGAACTAAAGACACGCTGCGCTGCTCGCTTGCGGGCGTCTGCCGGC
>JAVBRZ010000174.1:0-7134 GCA_031547425.1 Desulfovibrionaceae bacterium | reverse complement strand
CGACCACGTCTTCGGGCGCCTGGGCGTCAAGGCAGATGTCAAAGGCGTCCACATCAGCGAACATCTTGAACAGCAGGCTCTTGCCCTCCATAACCGGCTTGGCGGCCAGAGGTCCGATGCGCCCGAGCCCCAGCACGGCCGTGCCGTCCGTAACCACGGCCACCAGATTGTCTTTGGCCGTGTAGTCATAGGCGGCGGCCGGATCGGCACTGATGGCCCGGCAGGCTTCAGCCACGCCGGGCGTATAGGCCAGGGCCAGATGCTCCTGGGTGGCGCAGGGCTTGGTGGGCATAACCTCTATTTTGCCCCTGCGCCCCAGGCTGTGATAGCGCAGGGCTTTATCTTTGTAACTCATAAGCGTGTTTCCTTTTTTTCATGTATCATTGGCCTGATTCCCATCAGTTCCACTCTTTTCATCGCGCAAGGGCGCAAGTCTACACCCGGCCCGCGCAAAGCTCAATCCCGGACTTGCCGCGCCCTGCGGCATGTTGCCTTTACACTTGTAAGTTACATTGCCAAAATATAAGGCAAAGATTATCTAATGCCCATGAAAATGCGCTTTATCACGCCCCTGGCCCTGCCCCTTTACGGGTTCAGCGGAGCCGTCTTTCTCGGAGCCTTTCTTTTGTGGCTGCCCATAAGCTGGAACAACGACCCGGTGCGCTTCATTGACGCCCTGTTCACCTCCACCTCGGCGGTGTGCGTCACGGGCCTCGCCACCGTTGACATTTCCGCCAGTTTCAACCGCACCGGACAAACCATCATCATGTGCCTGGTCCAACTCGGGGGGCTGGGCATCATCACTTATTCATCCTTGTTCATGTTTTTATGGCGCAAACGGGTATCGCTCACCGACCGTTTGTCCGTGGGCCGCGCCCTGCTGCACGACCCGTCTTTTGATCTCGGCAGGTTTATGCTCATCCTCCTGGCCGTGACCATATCGCTGGAAACCCTGGGGCTCATCGCCATTTTATTTTCAGCTCCGGAATTGCCTTTTTTCTCAGCGCTCTTCCTGGCCGTGTCCGGTTTCTGCAACGCCGGTTTCGCCCTGCTGCCCGACAACCTCATGGCCTACCGCAACAACACGGGCATCAACCTGACTGTGGCCGGGCTGATCACCTGCGGCGGCATAGGCTTCGCCGTTATTGAAGACCTGCTGTGGCTCATCCGCTGCAAGGCCCTGGGCATAAAATACCGCCTGGCGCTTTACAGCCGGGTGATTATCAGCGTATCCCTGCTGCTTACCTTTGGCGGCGCGGCGGGCATTTTCATTCTGGAAAGCCTGGCCGGCCACGATTACGGCGGCCTTAAAGCCAACCTGCTGGCCGCTTTCTTCCAATCCGTGAGTTGCCGCACAGCCGGGTTCAATACCGTGCCCATCGCGCACATGGGCACAGCCGCCCTGACGTTCATGATTCTGCTCATGTTCATCGGCGGTTCGCCCGGCTCCTGCGCCGGGGGTATCAAAACCACCACGGCGCGGGTCCTGGCCTCTTTTGTTAAAAACCGCTTCCTGTCCCGGCACCAGGTGAGCCTCGGGCACAGGGCCGCGTCCACAGCCACGGTAAACAACGCCATCACTCTGCTCATTTTCGCCTTGCTGACCATCGGAGGCGCGGTGTTTATCCTGCTCATCGCCGAAAGCCCGACCAACGGCAAAGGCTTGGGCCATGATCTTTTTCTGGCTGTTTTGTTTGAAGTCACCTCGGCCTTCGGCACCGTGGGCCTGAGCATGGACTTCACCCCCACGCTCAGCGTGGTGGGCAAATGCGTGATCATCTGCGTAATGTTCATCGGCCGGGTGGGTCCGCTATGGGTGCTGGCCGCCCTGCACCAGTGGCAGCGCGACACGGCCTATGATCTGCCGGAAACCGACCTGCCCATTGGTTGAGTTTTTGGGCGATCTTTCGTAAATAAGCGATATTGCGGCGTACAGGAGAAAATAATTCATGATTGAAAAATAAATGGACGTGGGCGTCATCGGCCTCGGCAAATTCGGCCTGGAGCTGGCCCTGACTTTAAACCATCTGGGGCACAACGTCGTGGGGCTGGACGCCAATGAAGAACGCGTCAGAATGGCCCAGGACGATCTGTCCACAGTCTTCCGGGGCAACGCCACGGACCTTGTCGTGCTGCGCCAACTGCGCTTTGAGGACCTTGATCCGGTAATTGTCAGCGTGGGCGATTCCATGGAGGATTCCCTGCTCATCGTGCTGGCCCTGCAGGAACTTAACGTGCGCAATATCCACGTCAAAGCCAACAGCCTGGAGTACCAGAAAATCCTCCACCGCCTGGGCGTCAACCACGTGATCATGCCCCAGCACGAAATCGCCGTGCAGTTCGCCCACCGCCTGGGCACCCCCGGCATGCTGGACGTGCTGCCTTTGGGCGGAGGCGTGCTGGTGCGCGAGCTTACCGTGGAGGCCTGGGACGGCAAATCCCTTAACGAGCTTTCCCTGCCCACCAAGCACCGGGTCATTGCCCTGGCTTTGCGCGGCAAAGACGCTCAGCATTATCATTTCGTGCCCGCGCCGGATCAGCCCCTGTCCGCCGGAGACCGCATGGTGGTGCTGGGACAGATCGAACACGTGCTCAAACTTAACCCCTAACCTCCCGCGGCTCGTCGCATGAACACGCTGATCATCAACCTAACCCGCTTCGGCGATCTTTTGCAAACCCAGCCCGTGCTGGCCGGCCTGGCCGCCAGGGGCGACAAGCCGGGACTGGCCTGTCTCTCGCATTTCGCGGCCGCCACGGAACTTTTACGCCACACCGCCTATGTGACGGACTTCCCGGATGCCGATCTTCTGCGCGACCTGGACGCCCACTGGGGAAAATCCCTGTCCCGCCTGGAAGCCTGGCGGGAGGAAGTAGCCCGCGAGTTTGCCCCCAAGCGCATTCTCAACCTCACCGCCACCTTAAGCTCCCGTTTGCTGGCCCGCCTGCTCACGCCGGAAAGCGGCGAACTCATCGGTTTCGGGGTGGACAACTTCGGCTTCGGGCAAAACGACCAGCCCTGGACAGCCTTTTTGCAGGCTTCCACGCGCAGGCGCGGTTGCAGCCCTTACAACCTGGCCGACGTGTTCCGCAAGGTGGCCGGAGTGGCTCACATCGCCCCGGAGTATATTCTCAACGCGCCCGGTCCGGAAACGCGCGCCCGGGCGCGCTCCCTGCTGGGCGCAGCCCTGGCCGCGCCCCCCGGCCCTGGTGCGGATGCGCCCCGCCGGGGTCTTGTCGCTTTCCAACTGGGCGCCAGCGATGACCGCCGCCGCTGGCCCACGGCCTATTTCGCCCGCCTGGGGGCGCGGCTGTGGCAAGAATGCGGCTATGTTCCAGTGTTGCTGGGCGCCAAATCCGAACTTTCCCTGGCCGAACGCTTTGCGCAGCAGGCCACAGGCCCGTTCATCAATCTCATCGGCCGCACGGACCTGCCGGGCCTGGCCGCCGTGCTGCTGGAAACCAGACTGCTGGTCACCAACGACACCGGCACCATGCACCTGGCCGCCGGCTTAAACGTGCCGACGCTGGCCATTTTTCTGGCCACGGCCCAGCCCTGGGACACCGGGCCCTACCAGGAGGGCATGTGCTGCCTGGAACCGGACCTGCCCTGCCACCCCTGCCCCTTTGACGGCAAGTGCGATCTGGAACACGAATGCCGGCGGCACATCACCCCGGAGGTTGTCTTTACTCTGGCTTCCGGCCGCCTGGAGCGAGGCGAGTGGGCCTGGCCAGAAAAAACCGGCCCCGCCCGGATCTGGCTGACCGCGCGTCAGCCCATAGAGCGGGACCCGGCCCAATTTTTAGACCTCAAATCCCTGTCCGGCCATGAACAGGAAGACCGCACCCAATGGCTGCGCCTGCAACGGCTGCTCATTGGTCAATTTCTTGACCAGGGGCATGACCTTGCCCATGCCTCCCCGCCCGTTGCGGCAAAAAGCTTCCACTTAAGCCCGGCCATGCGGCTGGCCGTAGCCTCAGAACTGGCCGCGGCCATAGGTTTTCTCCATCTTCTCCAGGAGCAGGGACGAGCGCTTTTGCAAAAACCCCTGCCGCCCCTGAAAAATAAATTTCTGGGCACCTGGCAGCGCCTGCAAACCCTGTGGGACACCAGTAATCACTTCAACATGCTCGGTTTTCTATGGCTGTGCGAAACCCAGACCCTGGGCGACGACCTGCGGGCCGTGCTCAGCCTGGCCGGGCAATACCAAACCTTGCTGGAAACCTGGCGCAATCTGCTGCCCGAATCCGCCTGATTTTATATTTTTGCTTGGGGGTAAAGCTTTCCGGCTCCGCCACAACCGCCGGCTCCCCACTGCCAAAAGCCGCGCTCCGTTTTCTCCGTCCTCCGCCTGGCAAAGTCTGCCGCCTAAATTGGCATCATTATTGCTAAGCCAATAGCGAATGCTAATTTTCCCCCCGACATGGGGATGAGGAGGATAAAAATGATTATTATTGATGGCCGTCCTATGGACATGAACATGGCAGCTTTTTCCAACCTGGAAGAAATTCTGGTGCAGGTGATTAAGGACGATTACCTGGAAAAGCGCGTGGTCACCGATGTGCTGCTCAACAAAGAGCCCTTTAATGAAATTTACCCCCACCAGGCCGAAGACATCGAAGTGTCCGAAATCGACTCCCTGGAAATCCAGACCGTGCCCCTGAACGAAATGGCCGGTAGCGTGGCTGAAGAACTGCACAAGGTCCTGCACATCATGACCGAAGGCTCCCGCCAGATCGCCCAACTGTTCCGCCAGGCCGACGACGCCGAAGCCCTGGAAATGCTGCAGGATCTTCTGGAAGTGACCCGCGAGTTCCTGGGCATGGTGGGCCTCTTGCGCTACGAATACACCGCTCCCGGCACCGACAGCATCAGCGACCGCATTGAAGGTGTTTCCAGCCTTCTGGGCGAAATGATTGAAGTGCTGGAAAACGAAGACTGGATCCTTTTGGCCGACCTGCTGGAATATGAATTCCTGCCCACGCTCAAGGATTGGGAAACGGTTATTCGCAATTTGCAGAAAGTCATTCCCCAATAACCGGATTTGCCCTAAAGGAGCCGGCCATGCACCCATGCCTAGAATTGCTTGAGCAGGCGCTGAGCATTGGCGAGTTGGAACTCGAATACCTGGCCGCCGGTGAGGTGGACGGGGTGGAAGAACTGTCCGCGCGGCGCTTCAGCCTGTTGGATGAAGCCTGGGAATGCCAGTCGCCTGACTGTCTGGACGAATTCCGGGAAAAATTCATCCGGATGCAGGCCCTGCAAAGCCGCTTAAGCCAGGAGGCTGTTCACTTGCATGCCCTCCTGCGCAATGAGCTGAACAAGAGCCGCCAGGAAAACACCCGGCAGCACGGCTACCAGCAGACCTCCAGCCTGGATATGCACAGCCAGGTGCCTCTGCTCATGAGCCGCATGGGGTAAACCTCGAACAAAATTGACATAAGCGCCTTTTTCAAGCGTTAAATGCTATAGAAAGGAGCAAAAACGGCGGGTTCCTCAGGGAGCCCGCCGTTTTTTCAGACAGCCGTTTCACTCCCCCGGGGCGGGGTCAGCTGAACAGAAAGGCTTTATACGCTTCGTGCGCGGCGTACACGTCGGCCACGGACACCAGCTCCATGGGACTGTGCATGGCCAGCACCGGCGGGCCGAAGTCAATGATGTCCATGCCGTAATTGGCCAGATACATGGCCACGGTGCCGCCGCCGCCCAGGTCCACCTTGCCGAGCTCAGCCAGTTGCCAGGGCGTCTTGCTCTTGTTCAAGAGCCCGCGCAGCCAGCCCACATAATCCGGGTGCGCGTCATTGGCCTCGTATGTGCCCCGGCTGCCCGTAAACTTGGAAAAAGTCGGGCCGTAGCCGATGAGCGAGGCATTGAGTTTTTCATGCAGTTCCTGGTAATCGGGATCCATGGCGCCGTGCACGTCGGCGGAGAGGGCCTTGCCCGCCTGCATGGCCCGGCGCAGGGGAGTTTTAGGCTCCCAGGCCGCCAGGCAATCTTCCAGGCAATATTCGAAAAAGCGGGCCTTGGCGCCGGTGGAGCCTTCCGACCCCACTTCCTCTTTGTCCCAAAACACCAGAAACTGGGTGTGCGCGGGGTCAGCGCCCTTTTTAGCCCCGGCCAGAAAGGCTTTCAGGGCCAAAAATACGCAGACCCGGTCATCATGGCCGTAGCCGCCCAGGAGCGCTTCGTCCAGGCCCACGTAGCGGGCCGGGCCGGCCGGCACGGCATGCACTTCGGCGGAATAAAAATCCTCTTCCTTGAGCCCGAAACGCTTGTGCAAAAGTTCCAATAAATGGGTTTTAACCGGCGTGGCCGCGCCGGGCGCTTCTTTGCCCTTATCCTTGCCGGCCAGGCCCGGCAGGGGCTCGTGCCCGAGAATAATGTTCATTTTCTCGGCCTCAAAAGCCTCGCGCAGCACCTGACCGGACTGCTTCTGGGCCAGATGGGGCAAAAGATCGGCAATGCCGAACACCGGGTCTTTGGGGTCCTCGCCCAGCACAAAGCTCATGGTGCTGCCGTCTTCGCGGCCCACCAGGCCGTGCAGGGCCAGAGGCCGGGCGAACCACTGGTACTTGCGCAGGCCGCCGTAATAGTGGGTCTTGGCCTGAGCCACGCCCGCATCCTCATATAGAGGCCGCTGCTTGAAATCCACGCGCGGGGTGTCCACGTGGGCGGCAATGAGCCTGAATCCTTTGCTCAACGGCGCCTTGCCGCGCCGCACCGCGATCAGGCTTTTGCCCTTATTGCAAAAATACACTTCCCCGCCGGGCAAGCCGTCCTTAAATCCAGCCTCCTTGAGCTGTTCTTTCAGCCAGGCCACGCTTTCCCACTCGGTCTTGCAGGCGGACAAAAAGGCCAGGTATTCATCGGCCAGCTTGCGCATGGCCTTGCGCTCCGCCGCGGAAGAATAGCGCTCCCAGCAGCTTACGCGTTTGTGTTCCAAAGGATGTTCATTTTTACTCATATCTTGTCCTACAATTAAAAGTCTCTCCGTCTTAGAGCATTTTAACTTTGAAATGTTACACCATATGCAGCATTTAAAAGACAAAAAACACAGCCTTTTATCATACACGTTCAGGCCGAAGCGGCCTGAACTAAAGACACGCTGCGCTGCTCGCTTGCGGGCGTCTGCCGGC
>JAVBRZ010000040.1:0-6557 GCA_031547425.1 Desulfovibrionaceae bacterium | reverse complement strand
GCCAGGGCCAGCAAGGTGGTGGCTATGGGGCGAAGGATGAATATACGCGAAGGATTCATGTGGAGATTCTCGTGCCAAGCGGCCTCCGGAGAAAGGGAACCCAAAGGAGCACAGCCCCTTTAGGTTCCCCTCCTCCAGACCTCCTCCCCGCCTGAACCCTTATTGGCTGGGATTGGGAAGGAGGTGTTTGAAACACGGAGTACCTGAACCCACCGCGCGTGGGGCCAAAAATTAAAAAATATTTCTGGTTGCGAGTAAAAATATGACTCTGGGCCAAAGAATTTGTCTGCATCTGCGCGAGCTGGGACGCGGACTGGTGTCCTGGATACCGGCTGCGCCGGGCACGGCCCTGCGCATTCTGGCTTACCGGCCCTTTTTCAAAAAAGCCTCGTTTTTCCGCTTTGGCGTGGGCGTGGTCATCCTGGGTTTTAAAAATATCAGCCTGGGCCGCGGCGTGTCCCTTAACCGCCACGCCTCCCTCACCGCGGACCGGGGGGCCATTTCCCTGGGAGACAATGTTTACGTGGGCGATTTCTGCACCATTTCCGGCGACGACGGTGAAGTGCTCATCGGCAACAACGTGCTCATTGCCGCCTACACCCTGATCCAGGCCGCCAACCATAAATTCGACCGCCTGGATATCCCGATTATGGACCAGGGGCATGATCCGTCTTATGTGCATATAGAGGACAATGTCTGGATCGGGGCCGGCTGCGTCATCTGCCCCGGCGTGCGCATCAAAACCGGAGCCGTGGTCGGCGCCGGGGCCGTGGTCACCAAAGACGTGCCCCCTTACGCCGTGGTCGGCGGCGTGCCGGCCAGGGTGATCAGATACAGAAACGAAGACGCCGGTGAGGAGAACCCCAAGGGGCTCGCATCTTGAGGTTCTCCTCACCGCACCCCTTCTCTCCTGAACCCTTGTTGTTTTCTTGTTGTTTGTGGAAGCTGATGAAAAGTTAGCGCAAAAAATACGAGAGATTATGAAAGTAGCCATCACCACGTCCTCGTTCGCCAAAGACAGCCGCGAGCCCTTGGACATGCTCAAGACCAGAGGCGTTGACTATGTTTTGAACCCCTATGGCCGCGCTTTAAGCGAAGATGAAGCCATAGAGGTTCTGGCCGGGTGCGCGGGGGTAGCCGCCGGCACCGAGCCGTTGACCGAACGCGTGTTCGCCGCACTGCCGGAACTCAAAGTCGTGTCCCGTTGCGGCGTGGGCATGGACAGCGTGGACCTGACCGCCGCCAAAGCCAGAGGCATTGTGGTCAGAAACACCCCGGACGGCCCCACCCGGGCCGTGGCCGAACTGACCCTGGGCTTCGCCCTGGCGCTCTTGCGCGACATCCCGGCCATGGACCGCGACATTCGCGCCGGTGTGTGGAAAAAACGCATGGGCGGCCTTTTGGAGGGCAAAACAGTCGGCATCATCGGTCTGGGCCGCATCGGCCTTTGCACCGCCACTCTGTTCCAGGCCCTGGGAGCGCAAATCGCCTACTCCGACCCCATGGTGGACAACCCCGCTTTTGTGCGCAAAGATCTGGAAGGCCTGCTGGCCTGGGCTGAGCTCATCACTGTGCACGCCCCGCCGGCCAAGGACGGTTTTTTGCTCAACGCGGAGCGCCTCGGCCTCATGCGCCAGGGCGCCTGGTTGATCAACGCGGCCAGGGGCGGCATTGTTGATGAAATCGCCCTGGCTGAACTTTTACAGCAAAAGCATCTCGCGGGCGCGGCTCTGGATGTTTTTGGCAAAGAACCTTATACCGGGCCTCTGGCGGAGCTGGGCAACGTCATTCTTACGCCCCATATCGGCTCCTACGCCAAGGAAGCCCGCATCCGCATGGAAATCGAGACTATCGCCAACCTGCTGGACGGCTTGGGCGTAAAATAACTGTTTGAGGACAATCTAGAATATGCGTTTTCCCCTGGTTGTGTTTGATTGTGACGGCGTGATCCTGGAAAGTGTGGACGCCAAAACAGAAGCCTTCTATCGTGTGGCCCTGCATTGGGGTCCGGAAACGGCGCAAAAGTTCAAGGAATACCATCTGGGACACTTGGGCATCAGCCGCTTCGTCAAGTTTGCATGGTTGTTCAACGAAGTGCTGCATGAAGAACTGACCCCGGCCATGTCCGAAAAACTGGGGCAGCAATTCGCGGACATCTGCCTGGAAGAGGTGGCCGCCTCGCCCCTGGTGCCCGGCTGCCTGGACTGCCTGGACTATCTGCGCGGCAAAGCCGCCCTGTACATCGCTTCGGGCATGCCCGACGAGGAGCTTAAAACCATCATCAAAGCCAGGGGCCTGGATAAATACTTCACCGCCACCCTGGGCAGCCCGCCCGGCAAGGCCGCGTTGCTGGAGAACATCATTTTTGAGGAAGGCGTGCCTCCGGAACACACGCTGATGATCGGCGACGCCAACACCGACCTGCGCGCCGCTGAAGCCGTGGGCTGCGCCTTTTTCGGAAGAGGAGCCCAATTTAAAGACTCCGGCTGGCCCTGGCACGAAGACCTGACCGGGTTGCTCAAGTATTTGCGGGAAACCGGGGAAGGGAACCCCAAGGGGCTCGCCCCTTGAGGTGTCCCTTCCCCGGACCCCTTCCCTCCTGAACCCGTATTGATTTTGGAAGATATTAATATTTATCGGGCGATGAGCGCAAACTTTAATAAGTGTGGAACAACAAAAAACACTGTAGGAACTTTACCTAGGACCACCCTCCCAGCAATAAGGGTTAAGGAAAAGGTGGGGTCCGGGGATACCATCCTTATAAAATTTATGGGTCCCCGCTTTTGCGGGGATGATGCAACTCTAAAGCCGGGAACGGCCTAAGTCCCGCATCAGTTTTTCCTCCCCGGAGGCGACATAAAACCCAAGAGGATATCATGGCGACTTATCTGGTGACCGGCGTGGCCGGCTTTATCGGCGCGGCCGTGGCCAAAGCTCTGCTTGACGAGGGCCATGCCGTGGTGGGCGTGGACAATTTGACCACCGGCTATACGGAAAACATCCCGGCCGGCACGGATTTTTACAAAGCCGACTGCCAGGATGCCTCCCTTTATGCCGAGCGTTTGCCCAAGCTCCCTTACGAGGCCATTTTACACATTGCCGGGCAAAGCAGCGGCGAAATTTCCTTTGACGACCCGGTTTACGATTTGCGCACCAACGGCGAATCCACTTTGCACCTTTTAAAGTTCGCCCTGGCCGTGGGCTGCAAGCGTTTTATCTACGCCAGCACCATGTCCGTGTACGGGGTCAAGCCCGACGAGCCGGTCAAAGAAGACAGCGTTCCCGTGCCCCAGTCTTTCTACGGCGTGGGCAAGCTGGCCAGCGAACACTATTTGCGCATCTATGAGCAGTACGGCGTGCGCTCCACTGCCCTGCGCCTGTTTAACGTTTACGGGCCCGGCCAGAATATGGCCAACCTGCGCCAGGGCATGGTCAGCATTTTCATGGCCATGATGCTCACGGACAACAAAGTGCACGTCAAAGGCAGCCCGGACCGCTACCGCGACTTCGTGTACATCGACGATGTGGTGCGCGCCTTCCTGCTCTGCCTGGAAAAGCCGTCTTCCGCAGGCCAGGTCATCAACATCGGCGGCAGCGGCAAAAAAACCGTGGCCGAACTCCTGGAAGCCATGGCCGACCTGCACACGCCCAAGCGCGGCCGGCCCGACATCCGCTTTTCCGGCAACACGCCCGGCGACCTTATGGGCATTGCCGCGGACATCGGCCTGGCTGAAAAAGTGCTGGGCTACAAACCGGCCGTATCCTTCAGCGACGGCCTCGCCCACATGTACAAATGGGCGGAGGAAGCCATGGCGCCGGGGGAGGGAGTTCTAAGGAGCTAAGCCCCTTGACCCGGCCCCCCCCTTCCTGAACCCTAACATAACCCCGAACAGTGAGGGTACTTATATGCAACCACAAGGAAAAGCGCGGGAATTGTTCGAGGCTTTCAGCCGCATCAATAATTTCGCTTACGCGGACACCCGGCTCCTGGCCGATCATGTGCTGACCAAAGCGCCACACTGCAATGACATTCTGGAGCGTTTCCTGCGGGATGAACAGCCCCGCCGCTTCAGCCGCATGGAGATTGTCCGCAAGGTGTTCCTGTGCTGGATCGTCAACCTGGGCGCCTATTTTCTGCTCATCGGGGAGCGCCTGGCCCAGGCCAGGGCGGGCCTGCGCGCCCGGCCCCGGCTCATGGCCATGCGGGACTCGCTGACCATCGTGGATATCTTCACCCTGGCGCACCGCATCAACATGGAAGACAAATTCCGGGATTATTATCTGCCGGGTTTGTATGAAGCGCTGGAAGAGCGCGGCCACAACTGCGTCATCCTGGCCCGCATGTACGGCAGCCGCGACCCGCGCGTTTTGCGCAAAACCTTTGCCATCCTGCGCGAACACCCCCAGCCCGTGCTCACGGAAATGGAGCTCATGCTCTTCCCGGACTGGCTGCGGCTGCTGTGGTTCGCGCTGTCCTTCCCCTTTGCCGTGCTGCGCCTCACCTCCCTGCTGGTCGAGCAGGGCGCGGAAGGGCATATCCGGGCCGCGCTGGTTGCCTGCCTGTCCGATTGTTATTTATCCGGCGAATGCCGGCGCCTGGCCGGCCGGCGCCTGGCCGAAATTCTGCCCGAGTCGGCCCGGATCATCTCCTGGTATGAAAATCAGGTAGTGGACAAATGCTTTTACCGGGGACTGCATGAAGGCAAGTGCAAAGCCCGCACTTACGCGGCCCAGTTTCTGACCTGGCCGCCCACGCTGCTGAACAACCACGCCGACCCCTCCGACGCCAAGCACCATGCCGTGCCGGACTTTGTGGCTGTAAACGGCCCGTACTTTTTGCCCGAGCCCCTGGCCACCCTGCCCGGAGCCCAAAGCGGCAAAGCACCCGAGGATAAAATCGTGGCCATGCCCGGCCCGGATACCAAATCCCTGCGCCATTACTTCCCTTATCTGCCCGGGCCGGCCTATGGCGTGGGCCCGGCCCTGCGCTACAAATCCATATTTGAGCGTGAACTCACGCCCAATCCGGACGATCCGGTCTTGTTCCTGCTTTCCTATCACCCGGATGAAACCCGGCGCTGCCTGGCTCTGGCCAGGCCCCTGGCCGATGCGGGCATCACTGCGGCCTTTAAATTCCACCCGGCCACCAAGGTCGGCGATTTCAGCGATCTTTTGCCGGGCAACGCCCGCTTGATCAAAGAAGGCCTCAGCGAAGCCCTGCAGGGGGTCTCTCTGGTTATCGGCGCCGGCTCGGGCGCTTTGTGCGAAGCCGTGGCCATGGGCGTGCCCGCCGTGAATGTGGAGCCGGTTGACGGCTTGGGGCTGAACTACCTGCCCGATTACGGCCGGGGTGAGCTCTGGGAGCGGGCGACCAACGCCGAAGAGCTTCTGGCGGCCAGGGAAAAACTGCTGGACAATATCCGCAAAGCCGACCATAAGCGCTCAGAAAGTGTCCACGCTTTCCGCGAGTTGATTTTCGGTGAGCCCACCATGGAAAAAATCGTGCAGACTTTTGATTTATAACGCAAACCTTAACAACCTTTACAAGGCAACAATCATGAAAGTTGTGATTTTATGCGGGGGCAAAGGCACCCGGATGCGGGAAGAAACCGAGGCCAGGCCAAAACCCATGGTCGAAGTGGGTGGCCGCCCTGTGCTCTGGCATATCATGCAGCGCTACGCGGCTTACGGGCACAAAGATTTTGTCCTGCCCCTGGGCTATAAGGCCGAGGTCATCAAACAATACTTTCACGATTACCGCATCCGCAATGCGGACTTCACCGTGGATCTCGGCAGCGGCGATCTCACGGCCCATGAAACCTGCCGCACGGACTGGCGGGTGACCCTGTGCGACACCGGGGAAGACACGCTCAAAGGCGCCCGCATCAAGCGCGTGGCCAAATATATCGACACCGACCGCTTCATGGTCACCTATGGCGACGGCCTGGCCGACATTGATCTTGACGCCCTGGCCAAATTTCACGAGCAGTCCGGCAAGATCGGCGTGTTCACCGGCGTGCGCATGCCTTCGCGCGTCGGCACGGTCAAGACTGACGACAAAGGCAATATCCTGTCCTGGGAAGAAAAGCCCGTGCTCGACGAATACATCAACTGCGGTTTTTTTGTGTTCAAACGCGAGTTTCTGGACTACCTGTCCGAAGACGAAAGCTGCGATTTGGAAAAAGAACCCCTGGAACGCCTGGCCAAGGAACACCAGTTGGCCATGTACCCCCATCCCGGTTTCTGGCAGTGCATGGACACCCTGCGCGACTACCTGCACCTGAACAGCATGTGGGACAGCGGCCAGCGCCCCTGGGCAAAAGGGTGTTAGCCGAGACGAAGCGGAGTGAAAAAATCATGAAGCGCGACTCATTCCCGCACACCGGCATGCCCTGCGGAAACAACGGAATACAGGATTAGAGCATTTTAACTTTGAAATGTTACACCATATGCAGCATTTAAAAGACAAAAAACACAGCCTTTTATCATACACGTTCAGGCCGAAGCGGCCTGAACTAAAGACACGCTGCGCTGCTCGCTTGCGGGCGTCTGCCGGC
>JAVBRZ010000169.1:0-8035 GCA_031547425.1 Desulfovibrionaceae bacterium | reverse complement strand
GCCGGCAGACGCCCGCAAGCGAGCAGCGCAGCGTGTCTTTAGTTCAGGCCGCTTCGGCCTGAACGTGTATGATAAAAGGCTGTGTTTTTTGTCTTTTAAATGCTGCATATGGTGTAACATTTCAAAGTTAAAATGCTCTAGATGAGGAGTTTGCTTCATGCCATCGCAAAAACCGTCCGCAGCCTTTGATCTCGACGCGCAACAGGATGAGCTGCTTGAAGTGATTGACGACTTTGACGAGCCCGTGCTGGTGGTTTCAGCTTTTGAAGCCAGGCGGCAAAAGCTGCGCCGCCGGGTGGTTCTCGTGCTGCTGCACGCCCCGGACGGGAGGCTCTACCTGCAACGCCGCGGCAAACACAAAACCGCCTACCCCGGGCTATGGGACGTATCCGCCTCAGGGCATGTCCGGGCGGGCGAAGCCAGGGAAGACGCCGCCCGCCGCGAACTTTACGAAGAACTTGGCGTCAAGGCCTCGGGCATGGCCTGCCTTGCGGACTACACCACCAGCCCGGAGCACGGCAATACCCACGTAACCCTGTTTCACGCCACTGCCCCGTCCGCCCGCCCCGCGCCGGACAACCGGGAGGTTGAGGACGTCATCGCGGTGGAAGAACACGAATTGACCGCCATGGCCCGCGACTTCAGCGAAAGGCTGACCCCGGCCCTGCTCTGGGTGCTCCGGCACGGCTATGCTTTTGCAAACACGCAAGCGGCCAGGCAGTAGCACTGTTTCTTTATTCACCAGCACACTGTTCGGCGCCCTTGTTCCACCAGGCCAGCCCCAGGCACAGCAGCGCCGCTGTTTCCCAGCGCAGTATCCGTTGCCCCAGAGTTACCGGCGTGATGCCCGCACCAATCAATGCTTCTGTTTCCTCAGGCGCGAAACCGCCTTCCGGCCCCAGAACGAATAACGGGCTTTCCCCGCGCGGCAAATCAGCAAGTTTAAGCGGATGCCCCCGGCTGTGGTCTTCATGCAGCAGGAAGCAGTGTTTGAAGTTTTGGACCGCTGTCATAAGCTCAGACATTCCGCCGGGCATGGTTTTAATTTCCGGCAGCCAGGGATTGTTGCATTGCTTGGCTCCGGCTATGAGCTGAGCTTGCCAGGCTTCCTTGCCCGCTTCGGGCACCGGGGTCTGGCTGCGTCTGGCCTGCCAGAACCACAACTCTTTGGCTTCCAACTCCACCGCTTTTTCCAGCAGCCAGGAACGACGCAAAGATTTGGCCCAACCCAGGGCCAACACCGCGCCGCCTCGCGGCTTGGGGTGCTCGATTATTTCATGCGGCCGCAAGATTGCCCGCTGCCGGTCAAGGCCGGCAATAACGAAATATCCTTCCCTGCCTTCGCCGTCGAGCAGACGCACCCTATCCCCCGGCCTGGCCCGCAACACCTTCGTAAGATGGCTGTGCTCCGCCCCGGCCAGATGGAACGGCTCCCGCCACTCGGCGGGAGCCAGATAAAAAACGCCGATACCACTCACGGCCTGAACGTCCGGTTAAGACAGCTTCACGCGCGCCGTGCCGTTTTTGTAAAACGGCAGGTCCGTACGTGTGGCGTTAAGGCAGGCCAGCGTTCCTTTAACCTGGAAGTCCGGGCTGTCCGCCTTGTCGGCCTTGACATAGGCCAGGGCAATGGCGTGCCCCACGGAAGGTCCGAAAGAGCCGCTGGTCACCCGCCCCACTTCCTCGCCGTCAAGAAGCACCGGATCGCCCTGGCGGGCGGCGCGGCGCCCTTCCATATTCAAAGCAACGAGGCGTTCGCGCACTTCGCGGTCAAACCCCTTGCCGCAATAAGCGGCCTCGGATTTGAGCATCATTTCATAACCGGCTTCCGTGGGGTTGTGGTCTTCATCCATTTCGTGGCCGTAAAGGGGCAGGCCCACCTCCAGGCGCAAGGTGTCGCGCGCGCCCAGGCCCACGGGCTTGACCACAGGGTCCTTGAGCAGGGCTTGCCACATTTCTTCCGTGGCGTTCCAGGGCAGGTAAAATTCATAGCCGAGCTCGCCCGTATACCCGGTGCGGCTGATCAGCACATCATAACCGCCCCAGGTGATCTTGCGGTTGGCGAAGTAAGGCAGGTCGCGCAAGGGCATGCCCAGCAGCCTCTCCGCAACCTCAATGGATTTGGGGCCTTGCAGGTCGATTTTGCCGATCTCGGAGGAGCGGTTCACAAATTCCAGGGGCGCTTTGAGCCCGGCCGCGAGCACCTCAAAATCGTGCGGGCAGGTGGAGGCGTTAACCACCAGCATGTACTCGTCCTCGCCCAGGCAGTAAACGATGAGGTCGTCCAACACGCCGCCTTTGGGGTTGAGCAGAAAACCGTAACGGCAACGCTGGGGCTTTAAGGTCTCGAGGTCATGGGTCACCAGCTTGGCCAGAGCGTCTTTGGCGCCTTCGCCTTTGAGAAAAAATTCTCCCATGTGGCAGATATCAAAGATCCCGGCTTCGCTGCGGGTGTGTTGGTGTTCAACAATGATGCCTTCATATTGAATGGGCATGTTCCAGCCTCCAAACGGAGCCATTTTGGCGCCCGCGTCAATATGCCATTGCATCAGGGGGGTAGCTAACAGATCAGACATTGCGATTCTCCTTTAGATATGAATTGTCATTGTTTCCCGCGGCTTTCAGCGGACGGGGAAATTTTCAAAGAAGGGGAAACCTTCCCCAATGTGGCGAGGTCCGAAAACCGGGCGCGGCCCGGCAAGTCGCACGACTATGCGGAGCGGACATTCAGGTAATCAAATCCGTCCGGGCGGGTAAACTCCAGACGGACGCGGCGGATAGCGGTAAATTCGTCAATAAGCGCCACCAGCTTTTTATAGTTGCGCCGCACTTCCAACCCGTAGGGGGTAAGCGCGTCTTCAGGGCCTTCAATGTAGTTTTTGATCACATAGGAATCATTGAGCATGCTCTCGCCGAAAATAAGCACATGTTGCACGAGGGAGTCGAAGTATTCAGCGATTTCAAACTTGAGTTCGTGAAGCAGGGCCACAGCTTCGCTGTACATGCGCAAATAAGTGATGCGCTCTCCCCGCACCTGGCGGTTATGTATATCCTCCAGCAACCTGACCTTGCGGGCCTGTTGGATATAGCTGTATTTCGAGAGCACATCCTGATACAAATCATACACATTGTCAAACATCTCTTCCCGGCTTGGCGACAACAGGTAGCCGTCCAGGACCCTGGCCACGTTGGCGTAAAATTCGTCAGAATAGCTGATGAACCGGCGCTGATGCTTGGTCAGCCAGGTATACAGGAATTTGAGGCGATTTTCCGTGGACTCGGTGTTTTCCACCAGTTCCGTACGTTTAAAAATGGTTTTACCCACATATTCGCCCTGCACAATGTCGTTGAGGCGCAAAAACAGGGAACGCGAATCTTTGACGATATTGAAGTCGGCGTACACCGTGCCCGTGACCGGATGGATAATCTCCTGGCCTTCCGTGGACAGCGCGCGGTCCTGGCGCACGTTGTTGGCGTCGTACTTGTGGGGTTGATAAGTGACGCGCAAGAGCACGGCCCGCCGCTCCTTGTCCACAAACAGGCCCAGCCTGTCCAGAGCTCTGAGGACATCCTTCTGGTCTTTGTCCACCTGAACGAGAGCGGTCTTTTCCACACGCAAATAGGGCGAGCGGCTTTTATAATTGGCAATGGTGGTAATACACCGATCGGTTTGCCCCAGCACGCGAACGAAGAACCGCTCCTGCATGCGGTGCAGGCGCCGGGCAAACATGGCAGCCGAGGTGCGCCGCTCCGAAGAGATGGGAAAACCGTACATTTCCATCAAAAATTGGTAAACAAACTGGCGGTTTTGTTCGTAAAGCCGCTCATCGCCCTTTGCGAATCTGCCGATCTGAAGGCCGAAACGCTTGATTTCGGCGTCCAGGTCCGAAGGAAACGAAGCATAAACGCCTTTTAGGCAAAAAGCTCCCGAAGCGTTGCGGGCAAAGACCTGGGCCCGGTCCATCTTGAAAAGATAGGGCAAAATATGCGGATACAAGGGCAAGCGCGTAATATCCACATCAGTGAAGCGGGCGCGGAAAGACTCGTGGTGAATACGGGGAAGGTGAGCGAGCACGGCGCTTAAGTTGTGCTGTTTGAACTCGCCGGCGAGCTTATGGTTAATGCGGCCATTGGGGGTTTTGGCCTCAGCGCGCGCATGCAGCGCATCAAATTGGAAAATTTCCCTGAAGCAGTGTAGCGGCCGGTCAAAGGCCACCATGCTGAAGCCGGGCAGCAGGTAATTTTCAAGGCAGTCCGCTTCAAAGGAAGGCAGAAGTTCGCGCGCATCCAGGAGCGGATAGTCCGGCGTTTCGAAATAAGCGCGCAACAGGCCATACTTTATTTGAACATAGTCCAAAAAAATTTTCAGATCATGCAGATTTTTTATGTGAGTTTCGCAGGAATAATCATCGGCGAACCCGGGCAGCAGGTCGCATTGCTTCAGGAAACGTTTCCAGGAGATTTTTTTGGCTGCGCTCATATCATCCGAATATATATAAAACTCTAAATCAGGCGGCGGAGAAAGGCCGCCGGGGAATTGCGGGAGCGACAGCCGGCCTGTCGCTTGACCATCTTTTTGTTTTGTAAAAAGCATAATCAGTTTTGGCAAGTATTTTTTGCATAAATCCCTAAGCTTTTTCGCTCATAATCCGATGCGACAACAGATAAAACGCTATAGACGCCAGCTTATTTAATCCGTCCTCAGCTACACTCCGCTTCTTTCCATTGTTCCGAAGATATTCATGCTACCTCAAAAGGTGATTTATAAACTTTATTTCAACACCGGCACAGCAATCAATCACCATAAAATAAATATATTTTTAAAAAAATATTTACTTATGTTGTTTACGAAAAAAAGTTGACGTATAAGCCTAATTGAGCTTACGCCGATTTGTGAAATTATTCTCATTGCCGGCAGCTTGTGCCCGCTTAATCAAACCGCGGCCCGTATAAGTTTAATTGCTACTTTGAAGAGAGGTAAAGGTTATGTCTATTTTTAAAAAACTCATGCTCCTGGTAATCGGCATTTTTCTGGTGCTGGTCATAACGCTAAACAGCGCCGGTTATTACTTCATTTCCGACATGGGCGAACGTTCAGCCGACCATCAGGTGAAATTGGCCAGCACCGCCATGCAGAGAGAGATAGATGCCGCCTTGGAAGTCCAAGAGAGCTTCGCCAATACTCTTGAAAGCGGCCCTCTGGCCCAAGATATCGCTTTGGGGAATATTGACGCGGTCCGCGCCATGGCAAAAGCGCTGGTTGCCGGGCCGGCCATTGACTTTGTGACCATTTGCGACAAAAACGCTGTGGTGCTGGCGCGCGGCCACTCTGATGAAGCCGGCGACCAGCTCGCTTCCACCCGCTTAAGCGCCCATATTCCTTTAAAGGAAGGGCGGCGCATTTCCGGCATTGAACCTGGCAAGGTGGTGAAGCTGACCCTGGCTTCGGGCATACCTTTGAAATACAACGGGGAAACCGTGGGCGTGGCCATAGTGGGCATTGACCTGACTTCCGGAAAATTTGTGGATAACATCAAAAGCCTGCTCAGCGTGGAGTGCACCATCTTCCAGGACGACACCCGGGTATCCACCACCATTATCCGTGACGGCAAGCCTTTTGTGGGCACGCCCCTGAACAACCCGGCCATTTACGATGCGGTCATGGTCAAAGGCGAAAAAGTTTACTCTGAAAACGCCATCGGCGGCGCCAATTATGATTCCGCCTACTGGCCCTGGAAAGATATTTCCGGTAAAAACGCGGGCATCTTCTTTGTGGGGCTCTCCCGGGAAATCGTTGACAGCACCAAGTCCAACGCCATCATCTTCTTTGTGGCGTCCGGCATAATTGTGGGGCTTTTGGTTATCGCCCTGGGCGCCATGGTGGCCAAAGCCATCTCCTCACCCATTCGCACGGCTACACGCTACGCGGAAAATGTGGCCAAAGGCGATCTGGACGACGCCTTGAACGTAAAAACCCGTGACGAAGTGGGGGTTCTGGCCCAAGCCCTGAACGCCATGGTCCAAAAATTAAAGACCATGCTTGTGGAAACCGAGCAAAAATCCAAAGAAGCTGAAGCTGAGGCCGAAAAAGCCAGGCAAGCCATGGCCGAGGCTGAGAAAGCCAAAGAAACGGCTGAATCCGGCCAAGACGCCATCCTGCGCGCCGCCGTCAATGTGGAAGAGGTGGTCACCCGCCTGTCTTCCGCCGCGGACAACATCCGCTATCAGGTGGAACAATCCACGGAAAGCGCCGCCTCGCAGCAGGAACGCGTGACCGGTTCAGCCACGGCCATGGAGCAGATGAACATCGCTGTGCTGGAAGTGGCCCGCAACGCATCCGTAGCCGCTGAGGGCGCTGAAAGAACCAGGCTTAAGGCCGACAGCGGAGCGCAAATCGTGCAAAATTCCATCAGCGCCTTAACCTCCGTGCACACCGATGCGCAAGCTTTAAGCTCGGGCATGGACAAGCTGGGGCAACAGGCTGAAAATATCGGCAACATCATGACCGTGATCAGTGATATTGCCGACCAGACCAACCTCCTGGCCCTTAACGCCGCCATTGAGGCGGCCCGCGCCGGGGAAGCCGGCCGGGGCTTTGCCGTGGTGGCCGATGAAGTGCGCAAGCTGGCTGAAAAAACCATGACCGCCACCAAAGAAGTGGCTGACGCCATTTCCGGCATTCAACAGGGCACCAAGGACAGCATTCATGCGGCCAACTCCACGGGCAGCAAACTGCAGTCCGCCCTGGAACTGGTGGCCCAGTCCGGAGACTCTTTGACTGAAATTGTGGAAGAAGCTGTGCGCATGGCTGACCAGGTGCGCGGCATCGCCACTTCTGTGGAAGAGCAATCAGCTACCAGCGAAGAGATCACCAGGGCGCTCGACTCCATCAACCAGACCGCCACGGAAACCGCTGCCGCCATGCATGAGTCTTCCGGCGCGGTAAGCGCTCTGGCCGAACAGACCCGGGAGCTGCAACAGTTGGTTCAGGAACTGCGCGCCGACAGTTAGCCAAAGCCAACACCCAACAAAGCAAAAGGGGCTGACGCCAAACAGTTTCGGCGGCAGCCCCTTTTTTGCAATCGATTTACAAGCGGCGCCGCGAACCGCACGGTGAAAAAACGATCAGCGTCCTTCCGCATTTTCCTCGCCGGGCGGCCGCGTTTTCCAGCGGTTGTGCATCCAAAACCACTGTTCGGGGTAGCGGCGGACAATGCGCTCTACGGACTGGGTATAATAAGCGGCCACTTTGGCGATGGCCTCATCGGCCGGGCCGGCGTAATCTTCCGGCCGCAGGGGCTCGTCCTGGCAGAACAAATAGCGTTCGGCCTTTTCGCCCACACGCACGATATATCCGGGCCAGACAATAGCGTTGCCGCGCACGGCCAACACGGCCGGCCCCACGTTCACAGCCGCGATTTCACCCAGGAAGGGAAGAAAAACAGCTTCCTTGACGCTACAGTTGTGATCCACCAAAAAGGCCGTTAAACCGCGCTCGCGGCACAACACGCGCAACACTTTGCGCGCGGCCTCGCGGTGGTCGAAAATTCTGACGCCCACGCGCTCCCGCCAGTGTTTGATATGTTTATAGGCGCGCAGGTTTTTCTGGCGGCGCACCACCACAGCGCAACGGCCGGGCCGGATCAGGCGCCCCAAAATGCCGGCTTCCAGTTCCCAGGCGCCGATATGCCCGGTGGGGGCCATCTGCGGGCCGGCATATTCCGTAAACCCTCGCAAGGCTTCCTCATTCTCGGCTGCGAACAAATTTTTCTCGCGCAATTCAGCAAAGCGGTGGACCAGGAAAAGCTCCAAAAAAGAACGGGCCGTGTGCTTGAAACTGGCCCGGGCGATGCGCTCTGCCTCGGCAAAGGAAACGTCGAGGTGGTCCATGACGTTGCGCACGGCCAGCCGCCGCCTGCCGGGCAGGACCCGCCACATCAACTCGCCCAGGGCGTTGCCCGCATGCCGCGTCCCGGTGAAGCCCAGACGGTTGACCAGCCAGTCCATTGCATAATACGGCCAATCGGCCAGGTGG
>JAVBRZ010000028.1:0-14035 GCA_031547425.1 Desulfovibrionaceae bacterium | reverse complement strand
TGACGTGGCCCCTTGGGAACACAACACACGATAAACGGCGGGGCGCCCGGAGACGGCCGCCCCGATCGACATACGCACACATTTTATAAAAATTTTACTGTTTTTTTGCGGCCAGGTCCGCCACAGGGCTTTTCTATCATTGAAAAATATGTTCTAATTTTCTATCCGCATTGCCCTTCACATTTTTAGGATGTACCTGACTATGCACAATCGGTTATCCAGGAACTGCGACCACAGGTCTGCCCCGACACACGAAAAATCTACCGTTGTTGCCAGGCGACGGTTCTGTTCGTTGACGTTGATTTCGGGGTCTGCCCCGACACACGAAAAATCTACCGTTGTTGCGGCCTTCTTTGTTCCCGCCATATTTCTGCGTCTGGGGCGGCTTTGCTTCCTGGCCTGTTTTCTGGCCGGAATGCTGCTCGCGCAGATGCAGACGGTCGAAGCCGGTCCGCGCGGCGGGCGCTTCAGCCAGCCCTTCAGCCGCTACGCCAACCAGGACCCCCTGCAGGCTGTGCTGCTGGACTTTGCCCAGACCCAGGGCTACCGCGCCGTGGTGGTGCCCGGTGTGGACGGCGTAATCAGCGGGCGTTTTGACGCCGTGCCCCCGGCCACTTTCCTGGATGGCATCCGGGCCGCATTTGGCGTGTCCTGGTATACCCTGGGCAGCACCCTTTATTTTTACCCCGAAGCCCAGAGCACGCGCATGTTCATCAGCCCCAGGGCCACCCGCCCCGAGGTCCTGTTTGAAACTTTACGCTCCTCAGGCGTGCTCTCGCCCGAACTTTCAGCCGAGCTTGCGCCCGGCGGACAAATGATCATTGTTTACGGCCCGCCCAACTATTTGGGTGAAGTGCGCGACGCCGTGGCCGCTTTTGAAGAAACCAGCACCGCCAACGTGGTCATGCGCGTCTTTCCTCTAAAATACGCCTGGGCTGACGACATCACCCTGACCAGCATGGACAACACCGTTACCGTGCCGGGCATAGCCTCCATTCTGCGGGCCATGGTCACCGGCGACTCGGCCTCCACTACCAGGGTCTCGCAAAACGCAGCCGATGCGGACAACCTTCTGGGCACAGGCCTGGCCGCCCAAGGCAACGAGATCATCCCGCCCGCGCCTCAGGCCCAAGTTATGCCCGGCGCACAAGTGGGCGGAGTATATGTCAACGTCATGGCCGACCCCAGGGTTAACGCCATCCTGGTCACGGACGCCGAATACCGCATGCCCTATTACGAGCAGGTTATCGCCGACCTGGACCGCCCGGTGGAATTGGTGGAAATCCACGCGGCCATTGTGGATATTGACGTGGACTACACCCGTGAATTGGGGATCAGCTATCAGGGCAGCGGCATGGGCGACCACTGGGGAGGCGGCGGCAGCCTTTCCCCTGACGGCAGCGATTATATCCCCAACCCTCCGGCCGGCATAGTGCCGGGGCCGGGGCTCAACCTTTCCACCATTTACACGGCCGGGACCGATTATTTTATCGCCCGGGTGCACGCTCTGGAAGAACAGGGCGAAGCCCGCGTGCTGGGCCGGCCTTCAGTGCTTACGGTGGATAACGTTCAGGCCACCCTGGAAAACACCAGCACATATTATATCAAGATCGAAGGCTATCAGGCCGTGGACCTGTTCAAGGTTGAAGCGGGCACGGTGCTCAAAGTCACTCCGCACATCATTCGGCGAGACGGCATGCCGGACAGCATCAAGCTGGCGGTCACCGTGCAGGACAACCAGGATACCGACCAAGAAGCCACCGTGGGTGAGATTCCGGCCATCAAACAGACCAAAATCAATACCCAGGCCATTATCAGCGAAGGACAGGGCCTGCTTATCGGCGGCTATTACTTTGAGGAAAGCCGCGATACCGAAAGCGGCATTCCGGTGCTCATGAGCATCCCGTTGCTCGGCCAGCTGTTCAAGACCGATTCCACCAAAACCCGGCGCATGGAGCGCCTGATCATGATCACCCCGCGCATCATCAAGCTGGACGAACTGCCCTCCGTGCCGGAGCGGGTGGATAACAAGTCGTTCCATATCGCCCCCGACCAGGCGGATTACGAATTCCGCACCCCTGAGGAAAAACCGCGCCGGGGCGGCTGCGGCCGAAGCGCCCCCGCGCCTGACAATGGAACGCAGTCCAGGACGGCGGGAACATAAAGCATGGCTGAAACGGAAATTCTCGTTGCATTGCGTACTTTTTCCGGCCCCAATATCGGCGCGGAAGTAATGTTGCCGGAAGGCGCGTACATTATCGGCACAGACGCCTCCTGCGACATTGTGTTCAGTGATTCCAGCCTGGCCCCCCGCCATGCCGCGCTAACCATCGCGGCCGCCCAACCAGGCCACAACCCGCAAGTGCGCCTGAACCCGCTGGACGGCGACGTGCTCCTTGACGATGAACCTGTGCCGGCGGACGGCGCGGGAGTTCAGCCGGGCGCGGCCTGGTGGCTGGGCATGACTTGCCTCGCCTGGAACAGGCCTTATGCGCCTTGGGAAGAAATTATTCCCCGCCTGCCGGGGCAGGCGTTCGCAACAACCACAACCGGAGCCGAAGCAAAAGAAACGCCCCAACCCGGTTTAGGGCAAACCACGGAACAGCCCGCCACTTCTGACAACAAATTTGGCGCTGCTCCGACAACTTCTTTGCCCAAGCAGCGCCGTTGGTGGCCTTGGGCGGCGGGGGCAATCTGCCTGCTTATTGTGGGGGCCATGACTTTTGGTTGGAACTCGAATTCGGGCAGCGCCGAGGAGTTGGCGGCGCAACTGCGCCAGTCCGTAAGGGAAGCCGGCCTGGACATGGTGGTGGTCAGCGGCGACAAAGACACTATTTCCGTTTCCGGAACGGTGAGCGACGAAGAAGAGCGCGGCAAACTCTGGTCCATGGCACAGAATTTGAAACATCCGGTATATATCCGGGTGGGCGTGCGTGAGGATATGGCCCAGGCTGTGACCATGAAATTTAATTCGCGGGGCATTTTTCCGGAAGTGGCTTTTCTGGGCAAAGGTGACATTATGCGCGTAGCCGCTTATGTTAAAGACAGACAGGTGGAAGAAGCGGCTTTTACCTCCTTAAGCAAAGACATGCCCGATCTGCCGCCTGTTGAACGGCACATCGTGCATGCGGACGTGCTTAAAGCGGCCATTGAGCGTGAGTTGGCCAGTGTAAAGTTGAGCAATGTGAACTTGGGGCTGACCGCGGGCCGGGTGGAACTGACTGAAACCGCCACTGCCGGCAGCCATGAAATTTTGCGCGTGGTCATGGAAAAAGTCGAGCAAAATCTGGGCATTCCCATCGCGTACACCCTGATTACCCAGGACACACCCGCCGGGGAAGAGGCTCAGGCTCAAGTTACGGAAATACTCGTTCCCGGAGGCATTGCCCCGGATATGTCCAAAACCGCAGCCGGAGACACGCCTTTTGACGGGTTGAACGTAACCGGGGTAACCATGACGCCCATGCCCTTTATCAGCCTGAGCGACGGCCAGCGCGTGTTTGAAGGAGGGCGACTGCCGGGCGGACATGTCCTGGAAGCCATCAGCCTGGACAACCTGACCTTGAGCCGGGGCGGCCAGGTAACTACATACCCTTTGCGAGGCAACAATGAGTGACGTATTTTATTCCACCTTGGAACTTTTAAACGAAAAAAAGGCTCAAGGCCACAAGCGGCTAAAAGAAGAGCTTATCACCATGCGCGGCGCGGTTAGACAGGCCATGGACAAAGGCTTGTCCAACGAGGACATGGCTGTGGCCAGGACTGTGGCCGAATCCGTGGAGGCGGCGGACCGGGCCGTGGACAAAATTTACAACAAGGTATCCGGCTGAGACGCTCGCGCCAAAGCGGCGGTCTTAAGGATTCACCGGATATTTTCCAGGCTGGTCCTGGAAAGGAGGTATGGCTATGAGCGTTAGCGGTCTTAATTTTGGACAATTATTCAAATCCGGCACGGATTCCATTTCCGACAAGGGCGCCGGCATCCAGACCAAGATGGATGAGTTGGCCGGCAAGGAAAACCTGGGGCCGGAAGAGCTTTTGCCCCTGCAGTTTGAAATGGGGCAATACACCGCGCTTATGGAAGCCACTTCGTCAGTGACCAAAAGCATTACGGAAATGCTCAAGAGCCTGGCGCAACGCACCGGCTAAGCCGGCTGGAGTAATGCCTATGTTTACGCAAGAACAGATCAGCCGCCTGCTGGACATTGGAAACACGGCCTGCCACGCCGGCGCGGTGTTTGAAGCCAGGCGGATATTCGACGGAGTGCTGGCCCTGCGGCCGGACAATACCCCGGCGCTTATCGGCAAAGCCTTGAGCCACATTGTGGTGGATGACTTCGTCGTGGCCGAGGGCCTGCTCAAGGACAACGTGCTGGCTAAAAATCCGGATCATGCCGAAGCCGTGGCCATGCTGGGGCTGTGTTATCTTCTCGGCGGCAAACGCGAAGAAGCCCGCGTCGAGCTTGAACGCATCAAGACCCAGGATACTCCGGCCGGAAACCTGGCCCGTGAGCTGCTGGCCGTCTGAAGCTGAATGGCGCGGCGTCCTGTGAGGTGACAGCCATGGAACCGGTCATCGGATCCGCCCGTTTGTTCGCGGCCCTGGAACACCTGGGCCAGTCTCCGGGTGCGGAAATGCGCAGCCCCTGGGGGCCTTCCGGTGCGCCTTCCGAAGATGCGCAACGCGCTTTCCGGGAGGCCATGGAACCGCCGGCCCGTCTGGATGCGGCCGGAATGGAAGGGCCGGCCGTGGACTTGCCGCCCGCGCAAAGTCCGTCCGGACCGGAAATGATGGATGGCGTATCTTCCGGCCAGGCGCCCTCGGCTCCGGGGCCGGCGGAGTTTGTGCCCGGCCCGCAAAGGGCCGATGCCTCCTTCCGCATTGACGGCGTTTCCCAAAGTGAGCCTCCAGCTCTTGACCGGGTGGGCGGCCTTGACGGGTTGCTGGACGGGGGAGGGCTGGCGCCCGTGGAGCTCTACCAGCTCCAATATCAGGTGGGCATGCTGCGGGCCAACTTAAGTGTGGTGATGAAAACCTCGCAAAGTTTGACCCAGTCCCTGGAAACAACGCTTAAACAATCCGGGTAACAAAGGTTGACCTTCATGATTGCTCGAAATGCCTCTGAAATTGGCGAAAAATCTAAATTTCACCCCCTCGCGGCCCTGGCGCTGCTGCTGCTTTGCCTCTGCCTTGCGGCTTGCAAAGTGGAAGTTTATGGGGGCCTCAGCGAAGACCAGGCCAACCTGATGCTGGGCACCCTGCTCAAGCGCGGCGTGGACGCCTCTAAGAAGGACATGGGCAAAAACGGATTTACCGTTCTGGTGGAACAGGAACAGATGGTCCAGGCTTTGGATATTCTGCAGGAAAACAGCCTGCCCCAGGAAAAATATAAAAATCTCGGCGAAGTGTTTACCGGCCAGGGCATGATCTCTTCCCCTTCGGAAGAAGACGCGCGCATGGCTTACGCCATTTCCCAGGAATTGTCCGAAACGTTTTCGCGCATTGACGGCGTGCTCACGGCCCGCGTGCATGTGGTTCTGGGCAAAGTGGATGAAGCGGTAAATCTGCGCATCGCCCCGTCGGTAGGCGTGTTTATCCGCCATAACCCCGATTCACCGGTCATCAATATGGTCGCCAAGATCAGGGAACTGTCGGCTCGCTCCGTGCCCGGGCTTACCTCGGAAAATGTTTCAGTCATGCTGGCGCCTGTACGGGAAACAGTGACCGTGCCGCCGCTCGTGTCCGTAAGCTGGCAGGAGCAATACCTGCTGCCCGTCCTGCTGGCGGCCGCGCTTCTGGGCGCCGGGCTGGGCATCGCGCTTTTCCGGCTGGCGCAAAAGCGCAAGGGGCAAGCCAAAACGCCTGAAATATAAAGGCGCCTTAACTGTAGCCGGGCGGGGCCATTAAGCCATGCATAAAAACTTTTTCATTGACATGATCAACCGCAAACCCGCCCTGTTTGCGGCCATGCTGCGGTTTAACGGCCTGGCCGTTTCAGATGGTTTTGCGGATTTGCCCGCGCCAGTGCAAGACCTGTGCGCCGGCCTGCCCCAGAAGATACGCGAAGACCTGCTGCGCAATAGCCTCTCCCGGCGGCATTTATATGCTGTGCCGCGCGCTGTGGAACCTTTCTGGGACTTTGCCGAAGAATCGCGCTGCCTGGCTTTGCTTGGACCCGGCACCCTGGCTGATCTGGCCCGCTTTTACGGCGCCGGGCTGCATGCCCGGGAAGCGGCTCAAATCGTCCTGGGGCGTGAAGTGGCGGCTTTGCGCCAGGCCATAGGCGAAGATGCTTATCTTTATGCGCTGCAACGCGGCCAGTACCAGGCCCTGGTCGGGCGCGAACTGTTTGCGGCGCGGCATAAAGATCTCGCCCTGTTTGAGCGCATCAGCCTGCATGGCCGTGAAGCTTTGGGGCTGATTACGGGCTCCTGGCCGCAACCTTTGCAGAACCGCGCGGCCGTGGCCGCGTTGTCGGATATTTCCATGCCGCGGGATGTGCGGCGCGGCCTGTGGTTTGACATAAAGAAAGTGCTTCTCAAGGAGGTGGCTCCGACATGGGCGCCCTGTTTCGATTAAGCAACAATGCCGTCAGCCCGGCGGCCGGAACGCGTGTGGTCAAAGGCCATGAGACCGGCATTGCGCTTGAAGCGAACGAGTTGCTGGCCGTCGCCGCCAAGCGTGTGGCCGAAATGGAGGAAGCCGCCCTCAAAGCTTATGAGGAGCAGCGCATTAGGGGCTATGAGGACGGCCAGGAAACCTGCCGGGCCGAATATGCGGAAAAAATGCTGGAAGTTGCCCTGCAATCCGTGGACTACATTGAAGGCCTGGAAAAAACCATTGTTAAGGTGGTCACCGAGGCTGTGGAGCGGGTCATCGGCGAACTGGACGCTGATGAGCGCATAGTGCGCATAGTGCGCACGGCGCTTGCAGCGGTGCGCAACCAACAGCGTGTGCTGGTGCGGGTGGCCCCGGCCGACGAAAAGGCCGTGACCGACGCCCTGGCGCCCATGCTGGCCTCCGGGCCCGGCAGTTCCGGCTTTTTAAACATTGCCGCGGACCCCCGTCTGACTCCGGGGTCCTGTATTCTGGAAAGCGAACTGGGCGTATTGGACGCCAGCCTGGGTACTCAACTCAATGCCCTGAAGAAAGCCTTTAACGCCAGAATCAAGGGATAACGGAAATTCCCATGGCTTTTGAATACATCGCCTCCCTGCTGGAAGAAACAGTCCAAAACACGTCGCCCGTTGAAGTGCGCGGCCGCGTGGAGCAGGTGGTGGGCACCATTATCCGGGCCGTGGTGCCCAATGTTAAAGTGGGCGAATTGTGCATCTTGCGCAACCCCTGGGAAGACTGGGAACTGCGGGCCGAAGTGGTCGGCTTTGCCAAACAGGTGGCCCTGCTTACACCCCTGGGCGATTTGCAGGGCATTTCCCCGGCCACGGAAGTGATCCCCACCGGCGAAATCCATTCCGTGCCCGTGGGCGACGAACTTTTAGGCCGGGTGCTCAGCGGCCTGGGCGAACCCATTGACGGCGGCCCCGCCCTGTCCACCCGCCTGCGCTATCCGGTGTATGCGGATTCGCCCAATCCCATGCTGCGTAAAATCATCTCGCAACCCATGCCCCTGGGCCTGCGCTGCCTGGACGGCGTGCTCACCTGCGGCGAAGGCCAGCGCATGGGCATTTTTGCCGCGGCCGGCGGGGGCAAGAGCACGCTGCTGTCCAGCATCATCAAGGGCTGCGCCGCTGAAATTTGCGTGCTGGCCCTCATTGGTGAACGCGGCCGTGAAGTGCGCGAATTTATTGAACATGACCTGGGACCGGAAGGCCGCAAAAAAGCTGTGCTCGTGGTTTCCACCTCGGACCGTTCGTCCATGGAGCGCCTCAAGGCCGCTTATACAGCCACGGCCATTGCCGAATATTTCCGGGATCAGGGCCGCTCGGTACTGTTGATGATGGACTCGGTAACCCGCTTCGGCCGCGCCTTGCGCGAAATCGGCCTGGCCGCCGGAGAGCCGCCCACCCGGCGCGGTTTTCCGCCTTCAGTATTCTCCAGCCTGCCCCGGCTCATGGAGCGGGCGGGCAATTCGGAAAAAGGCTCCATTACCGCTTTGTATACCGTGCTGGTGGAAGGCGACGACATGACCGAACCCATTGCCGATGAAACCCGTTCCATTCTGGACGGGCACATTGTGCTCTCGCGCAAACTGGCCGCGGCCAATCACTACCCGGCCATTGACGTTTTGGCTTCGGTCAGCCGGGTCATGAACGCCATTGTGGACAAAGAACACAAGAACGCCGCCCAGAAGCTGCGTAAAATTCTGGCCAAATACGCGGAAGTGGAGTTGCTGGTCCAGATCGGGGAGTACAAACAGGGGTCTGATGCCGAAGCGGATGAGGCCTTGTCCAAGGTCAAGGCGGTCAATGATTTTTTGAAGCAGGGGCTGGGTGAGAAAAGCTCCTTTGCCGACACTGTGGCCGCCCTGAAACAGGTAGTGGGCTGAAACACTACGGCCGAGCTTTCCCGGCGTGGATGAATATGGCTTACCCTCTGCAACCGCTCCTCAAAGTGCGTTCATTCAGGGAAGACAACGCCCAGGCGGAAGTCACTACCGCTGAAGGCCGGGTGCGCGAGGCGGAGGCGGTTGTGGCCGAGCGGCAAGCCGAGCTTGAACGCTACCGGGAATGGCGACCCCAGGAAGTGGAACGCCGCTATGCCTCCATCATGGGCCAAAACATGAGCCTGGAAGACCTGGATAAATTCAAAGCCGGGCTGGCGGCGCTGGCCGAGGGGGAATACGCGCGTGAAGCCGCCGTGCAGGAGGCCGAAAAAGTAGTGGAAGAACGCCGGGACGACCTGCGTCTTGCCCGTGAGGCCCTTTTGGTCGCGCGCAAGGACAAAATGAAGATCGACGCCCACAAGGACATCTGGTCTGAAGCGGAAGCCAAGGAAGCGGAGCGCGCCGCCGATCTCGAACTGGAAGATTTCAGCCCCAGGCCGGTTTTGGGCGAGCAGGGCCAGGAAGAAGAATATTGAGATTGCCACATTGAGGTTAAGCCATGACCAGTTCAATCAAATTGGATAACGTACGTCTGGAACACGCGGATAGCCGTTCGGACAAACCCGCCGGACCGGCTGATCCGGGGCATGACGCCAAAGATAAATTTGATGAGGCCATGACCGGCAGAAAGGACGAACGACGCCAGGAAGGAGAGTCTGGCCGGAATGGGGAAAAAGACGGCCAAGGCCAGACCATGCCTTCGGCCTCCAGCCTGCTGGGCTCTTTGTTTGAAAGCCGGATGAGCGGCGCCGGAGCCGCCCGGGGGCCGGCTGCGGCCGGTGATGTGGATGAGCTGGTGGACAAGCTGGTGCAACGCATTCTGGTGTCGGAGCCGGAAACCGGGAAACAGGCTGAAGTGCGCCTGCAACTTAGCGACGGGGTCCTGCGCGATACGGAAGTCGTTTTACAGCGCGGCCTCGACGGCCTGCTATCCGTGCGCCTGGTCACGGACAACGCCTCGTCCATGCAAACTCTGGTGTCCGCGCAGCAGGCCTTAAAAGAACAATTGGAAAAACACGGCCCCGCTGTTGTGCGCGTGGAAACTCCGGGCGAAAGCCGGTCCGGCGACAATGACGCCAACCGGCGCTCCCAAGGCATGATCGACTATGAACCGGAAAATGTGTAAACTGCCTGCTTAGCGCCAGGAGGAAGACACCCCGCCTATGACCACCGCCCAAACCTTTGCGCCGCCGGCGCTGAATCCGCTGCAGGCTAGATTTTTAAACGCCCTGTGCACCAGAATCCCGCTGGCGGCTTTCAAACTGCATGGGGCTGACTGCGTTGTTGCGCCTGATCCCTGGCAGACCGTTTTTACTCCGGTTTGCGGCCTTACCGTGGATGTGGACGGCGCGGCCTGGCGGCTGGAATTCGCCTCGTCTGGCGTGCTTTGCCTGCACCAGGCCGGCGCGCTGGCGGCCGATGCCGCTTCTTTGCCCCAAGAACTGCGCCTGGCCCTGCTGGAGCTGGCGCTGCAGCCGCTATTCGCGGCGTTGGCCGATTTTCTCGGGCTGCCCGCCCCGCTGGCGCTGAGGCCTGAAGAGGCGCCCGCCGAAGCCGCCTTTGCCTGCGCCGTGCCCCTGCTTCTACACCTGCCCGAAGAAAGCGTGGCCGTACGGGTGCTGTCCCCTGGCCGCGAAGCGGCCGGAGCCGTGCTTGAGCGCCTGCAGGGCCTGCCCCTGGCGCATCGCCCTGTGGGTAGTTTGCTTCTACCCGTATCCCTGGAAGCCGGGCACGCCCGCCTGAGCAGGCAGGAACTGCACAGCCTTGAACTTGAAGATATTATTTTGCCCGTGGCTTACCCGGCCTTGCAGGGAGAAGCATGCTTGCGCGTATCCCCTGACCGGGGCATTCGTTGCGCGCTGCAAAACAACCTGGCCACGGTTTTGGATTTTGCGTTAACCCCGCCTTTGGAGGATGAAGCCATGAATGATACCCAGCCTGATGCCGCAGTTGCGGAAGCCACGGCCCAGGAAGCAACCGCGCAGGAAGCGCCCGCCCAGGAAAATGCGGCCCCCGCGACCGCAGCCCTTGCTGAGCAGCTCAACCTCGACAGCCTGGAAGTCACGCTGACTTTTGAGCTGGAGCGCCGCCTGATGAGCATTGCGGAAATCGGGGCACTTACGCCGGGCTATACCTTCCCCCTGGCTGTAGATCCGGCCGCGCCCGTAACTTTACGCGTAAGCGGGCAAACTATAGGCTCTGGACGCCTCGTGGACCTCAACGGAACCCTGGGCGTGCAGGTCACCGCCATAAATACGGGAAAATAGCGCATGGCCGGCATAAATCCGCTGGTGCTCATCGCCACCTTGGCCGCCCTGGGGCTTTTGCCCTTCATGCTCATGATGGTCACCTCCTATGTGAAAATCGTGGTGGTCATCTCGCTGGTGCGCAACGCCCTGGGCGTGCAGCAGGTCCCGCCCATGATGGTCATCAACGGCCTGGCCATTATTTTCACCATTTTCATCATGGGCCCTGTGGCCATGAAAACCTACGACATCGTCATGAGCCACCCCAGCAGCGGCAACCCGGATTTGCAGGAAGTGACCGGGCTGGTGCGGGCGGCCTCGCCGCCGCTGCGTGATTTTCTGGAAGCCAACACCGATCCGGCCGTGGTTCAAGTGCTCATGAGCACGGCCAAGCGCATCTGGCCGGAAGACCGCCAGGCGAGCATCACCAAAGATAACCCCCTGATCATGATTCCGTCCTTCACCATCTCGGAGCTGACCAAGGCTTTTCAGATCGGTTTTTTGCTCTACCTGCCGTTCATCGCCATTGACCTGATTATTTCCAACATTCTGCTGGCCATGGGCATGATGATGGTCTCACCCATGACCATCTCCCTGCCCTTTAAGCTGCTGCTGTTTGTCACCCTTGACGGCTGGTTGAAAATCAGCCAGGGTTTATTGCTGAGCTACCGCTGACCCGCCCTTGCGTTGAAAATACTATCTTAACAAAGAGGAGATCATGAAAGCCTCCATCACGGAACATAGTCCCGAGACCACAATCATCGCCCTTGACGGGCGCATGGACGCCGGCAATTCCGGCGAGTTCGACGAGGCCTTTGGCGCGGTGCTGGAAAAGAAACCGCCCTGCCTGATCATCAATCTAAGCGGTTTGGAATACATCAGCTCGGCCGGGCTGCGCTCGGTGCTCACGCTGATCAAGGCCGCCAAGGTTGGGGGCACGGTCCTCAAATTTTGCGCCATGCAGCCCATGGTCGCCGAAGTGTTCAAAGTGTCGGGCTTTAGCGCCATGCTGGCCATTTTCGATACCCTGGACGCGGCCCTGGCGGCCAAAGGCTAAAACGTCATGCCGGCCATCACCCTGCCCGCCGACCTCAATCAACTGGCGACAGTCAATGAATTTATCGGCCAGCATATCCCCACCGGGCATGAAGACATTCGCCTGCCCGTGGAATTGGCCGTGGAAGAGCTCCTGGTCAATGTTTTCCGCCACGCCTACAAAGAAAAAGGCGGGCGGGCGGAAGTGGGTTGCCGGGTGGTCAACATGGACGGCAAAGCTTATTTCTGCGTCCTGGTTCGCGATTTCGGCACGCCTTTTGACCCCTTTGCCCAAGCCCCGGAACCGGACACCAGCCTGCCTCCGGAAGAACGCCAACAAGGCGGCCTGGGCGTGCACCTGGTCAAGCACGTGGCCGCCCACTACTGCTACAGCAATAGCGACGCATCCAACACCATTGAATTGTATTTTGCTTTGCAATGACCGTGCAAGCGGCGCTCAGCCGCCGCTCTCGCCGGAAAAGGCCAAAGATTTAATGACCAGGGGCACGAAACCGCCCTCGCGCAGCGGCGCGCCCAAATCCAGATAGTCGCCGTCAGCCAGGCTGACCTCGTCCACCACAATCAAACGCCCACCGGGCAAAAGCGGCCGCAGCTCCATGCCCAGAGCCTTGCCGATATCCTCACGCAAGGCCACAATAAGCGGGGCTTCGCTTTGCCCGCGCCCGCGCCGGAAAGCGGCAATGCCCTCAGCCAGGTAGCGCACCGCCGCATAAGTGGCGGGCATGTGGCCGAAAGCCAAAGCATAACGATCGACAGACAGGTCCACATCATACATTCCGGCCCGCTCGTGCAGATAAGCGGCTAAATCCGACGGCACATCCGGCCAGTTGAGAGGCGCCAGGACCACCGGCACGTTGCGCAGGGGAAAAGCCTCGCTTTCCGCCCAAACCGTGGACCCGGACAGGGATAGCGACCATGAGCCCGCACCGATGACCGTGGCCTGCACCGTGGCCTTGGGCGGGGTCAGCGGCAGGGCCGACATGCCCGGATGGCGCAACAGGCTCTCCGCCAGGAGCGGTCCGAGATCACCGTATGCAAAAGGATCCGCCTGCGGTTCACGGCAACAGGCCCCTACCCCGCCGGAAATGGTTACCGCGTCATAGCGCCAGCCCTGATTTAAAGGGGAGGTTTGCAACAACTTACGCCCCAGGGGATCGGAGAGCCCCACAGCCGCGTCATAAATAAGATCAGCCATGCGGTCAGCCAGCCGGGCCAGGTCCGCCGGGGAAAACTCCGAGGGCACGCGGCCGAACACTTCCTCCAACACAGGCAACGCCGGCGCGTGCAGACGCATCACCCGGCCCCGGGGGTCGGTTTCCACCAGACGGCCGCCCACGTTAAGACAGGCGGTATCCAGCACGTTGCCCATGCGAAAAACAGCATAGTTGGAAGTGCCGCCGCCGATATCGATATTCAAAACCGTGCGCCCGGCTTGCAGCGACATGGCCGCCGCGCCCGACCCCCGCCCGGCGATGACTGACTCGAGGTGCGGCCCGGCCGTGGCCACCACAAAATCGCCCAAACTGTCGGCCAAGTCCATGACCGCAGCCCTGGCGTTGGGGGTTTTGAGGCTCTCGCCGGTAATGATCACCGCGCCGGTGGTCACGGCCGCCTTGTCCATGCCCGCTTCGGCATACCAGGCCTTGATCAGCGCGGCCAACCTCTCCGTGTCAATGCGCTCCTGGGTCGAATCGACCGTTGCCACGACACCGGAACCACTTTGCGAAATTTTGGGCGTAAACACCACCGGACTGCTGTAAATAACCCGGCGATCCGTAATGGCGTAGCGTGGCGCCTGGGTGGGCCCGGCCGTATTGCGCAAGGCCAGGGAGGAGAAAACCAGCTGCGTGGTGGTGGTGCCGATATCAATGCCCACACTGAGGATGGTTTTTTCTTCCATAGGCGTGCTTTTCCAGGCGCGCCGGGGAGGGAAACCCCAAGGGGATCATCCCCTTGAGGTTTCCCTCCCCGGGCCCCTCCCTTCCTGAACCCGGATGGGCAAGGGGCGTAAAGGGGAATAAAGAAATACTAGAGCATTTTAACTTTGAAATGTTACACCATATGCAGCATTTAAAAGACAAAAAACACAGCCTTTTATCATACACGTTCAGGCCGAAGCGGCCTGAACTAAAGACACGCTGCGCTGCTCGCTTGCGGGCGTCTGCCGGC
>JAVBRZ010000103.1:0-5186 GCA_031547425.1 Desulfovibrionaceae bacterium | reverse complement strand
AGGCCGCCCAGGAGAAATGCCGCCAAAACGACGAAATACAGGGGCAGCGGAATGGTTTTCTGCACATTGTCAAACACAAAGAGATCCAGCTTGAATTGCGTGGTCTGGCCTAAAAATTCGCTGTTTTGGACCACAAAGATGACCGCCAGGAAAAATATGCAGATAGCCAGAAAAACTCTGATGAAGCGCATGGTCATTATCCTCCGGGACTATATTCGTTTGTTTGCTCGCAGGGCGAAAATTGTTCAAGTTGTGGTTTAAGGTTGCCCAAACAAAGGGCGCAACATCGCGTAAGTTTTTTCCAGATATTGAGGCACAACACGGGTTTCAGCGGTTACGGCAATGAATGAGGCATCTCCATTCCAGCGCGGCACCACGTGCCAGTGCAAATGTTCCCGCACGCCCGCTCCGGCCGCCGCGCCCAGGTTCATGCCCAGGTTGACGCCGTCCGGCGAGGCGGCCTCATTAAGGACTTTTATGCATAGTTGAATCAGCTCCATGCACTCCAAAGCGGTTTCAGAAGGCAGGGAGGCAAAGTCGCAGGTATGGCGGTAAGGCACCACCATGAGATGGCCGTTGTTGTAGGGGAACTTATTCATGACCACAAAAGCGTGCTTGCCGCGCTTCAGCACCAACCGCGCTTCATCCTCGCCGGCCTCAAGCGGCGGCAGGCAGAAGATGCAGGTATCGGGTTTTGGGCCCAGAATATAGTCCATGCGCCAGGGCGCCCACAGTAAATTCACCGCCATATGCTCCTTGCCGGCTTGTTTATTGTTTGCCGTCATCATGCCCTGTCCGCCGTCCGGTGTAAAGAGGTAAGTGGTGGTCCGGGCGGGCCCGGGGCTTAGATGCTATAATCCTGATAATAATGCTTTTGCGCCATTTCAAGCTGCTCTTCCCGCGTTTCCGCAAGGCCGTCCAGCTTGGCCATGAGCACACGGCGCAAAATTTCGCTGAACAGCGGCCCCTGCTCAACGCCCATGGCCACGAGGTCGTTGCCGTTGATGTCAATTTTCACGTCGCGCAGCTTGGTCAGGTAGTGGGAAATGAGCTTGCGCGCATCTTCATTGGTGTATTTGCACATCAGAAAGAGCAGCCCTTCCACGGAAACGCTGGAGAAAATGCGATACAGCCCGCTGACCCGCGCCTCGCCCGAAGCTTTGGCCTGCTTCTGCCAGGATTTGAGCTCGCCCAGCGCTTTGCGCGCCCGTTCGCGCATGTCCAGAAATTCACGGCGTACTTTGGCCGACATGCCCAGTTCATTGAGCAGGTCCGAAACTTCCGTGTATTTGGCCTTGTGGCTGAAGCACAGCAAACAGGCCAGCCAATGGCGCGGCTTGGGCTCAAGGTACAGAAGCTCATACCAGGCGTTCATTTTTTCCATTTCCGCCAGCAGAGCTTCTTTGTCTTCCGTAAGCTTGAGCAGGGGATGCACGGCTTTTAAGGCGTCAAAGCCTTCCAGACGCTTAAAGCAGGCCAGGGGCGAAATTTCATCGCAGATCAGCCGCAATTCGTGGTCAATGCGGCTGCCGGACAGTTTGTCAAACAATTGCAGTTGCAGAGCGTTTTTAATCAGGCGTTCGGTTTGCGGGGCGAGGTGGAAACCGAAACGCTGCTCGAAGCGAATGGCCCGCAGAATGCGGGTGGGGTCTTCCACAAAGCTCAAGGAGTGCAGCACCCGGATGGTGCGTTCCTTCATATCGCGTTGCGCGCCGAAAAAATCTTCCAGGGCGCCGTAATCAACGCTGTTAAGATGCACGGCCAAAGCGTTGATGGTGAAGTCGCGGCGGTACAGGTCCATTTTGATGGACGACAGCTCCACCACGGGCAGAGCCGCCGGGCGGTCGTAATATTCCAGGCGCGCCGTGGCCACATCAATATGATAGTGTTTGCCGTTTTTGTCGAAAACCACCACAGCGGTTTTAAAAACCTCGTGGGCGCGCATGTGGCCGCCCAACTCACGGCTTAAAACTTCGGCGAACTTGATGCCGTCGGCCTCCACCACGATATCCAGGTCGAAATTCTCCCGTTCCATGAGGATGTCGCGCACAATGCCGCCCACCATATAGACGTTCACGCCCAGCTTGTCGCCGAGGCCGCCTGTGAATTTCAGCAGCTCCACCAGGTCTTCCGGCAGCCGGGCGCTGATAAGGTCGGCGATATTGCGGCTGCGCTGCGATTCCGGCATCAGGTTTTCCGGGATGCGGGCCGGTTCCTCAATAAGGATGTTGATCAGGTCCGTGCGCGAGATCACGCCCAAGACCTCGTCCTGCGGGTCCACCACCGGCACCAGGCGCTGCTTTTCGCCCAAAACTATTTCAATGACCGGATAAAGGGTGCTGCCCAGGGGCACAGTGGAGACCTGGCGTTGCATATATTCGGCCACGGGCTGGTCGCCCAGGCCGTGCACCAGGGCGCGGGCGGCCAGTTGATGCTCCAGCAGGCCCACGCAATGCCGGGTGCCCGGTTCCATGACCGGCACGATTTTGAGGCCGAAACGCAGCAAAATGTCTTCGGCCTCGCGCACGGTGTGCGTGGTGTCCACGCTGTGCACCGGGAAAGACATGATGTGCCCCACGGTAAGGTCCGGCTTGATGGAGGAATAGAGCAGCGCGAACAGGCTGTCTTTGACTTCGGACAGGGTGGCGTTCTTCACCGAGGCCGAAGCCGCGCCCGCGTGCCCGCCGCCGCCGAGGGAAGCGCAGATGCGCCCCACATCCACTTCCGGCAACTGGCTGCGAGCCACAATCTGTACCCGGTCGGCCATGTTGGCGATGGCGAAAACGACCTTGGCCTGGGTGATGTCCATCATTTTATGCACGCTCACGGCCAGATCGCCGATGAATTCGTCAGCCGTGAGTTCGGCCATGACAATGGGGATGCCCTGTATTTCATGGGTGGTGGCCGAATCGAGCAGGGTGTGCAGGGCGTTGATCTGGTCGGTGGTCACTTCGGGCTTCAAAATATCGCGGATGGTGTTCATGTCCATCCCCTGTTCGCACAAAAAGCCGGCGGCCGCGAAATCATGGGGCGTGGTGGAGGGAAACTGGAACGAGCCGGTGTCTTCATAGATGCCCAGGCCCATGATCGTGGCTTCGTCACGGGAGAGGGCGAGGCCGCGTTTGCGAACTTCGTCGATGATGATGCTGGTGCAGGCGCCCCACATTTCAATGCGCTCCACCTCCCCGTGCAGGTCATCGGGGCTGGCGGGATGGTGGTCGTAAATATGGACGACCAGGCCCGGGTTGTCCAAAACAGGCGCCACATGGGCTATGCGGCCTTTTTGCCGGGTATCCGCCAGCACCAGGGTGCGCACGGCGGCAAGATCCACATCCTTGGCGTGACGGAAGCCGAAGATCAGGGCCGCGGACTGCATGAAAAAACCGCGCAGAATGCGATCGTTGCCGCCGGGCATGACCAGCACGGCGCCGGGGTAAAGTTTGGAAGCGGCCACCATGGCGCCCAGGGCGTCGCAATCGGCGTTGGTGTGCGCGGTGATGATGGTGTGCGCTACGGCTAAAGGGCGGTCAGACATAGTTGCTCATCAGTGTTGTGCAAAAAGCGGTTTATTTACTCTTCCAGCAAGATGCCGTTCCGTCAAGCCCTGCCTTCAGGGCTTGGAAGCTTCTCCGGCTCCGGCCCGGGGGTGGTATTTGCGATGAATGCTCTGCAAGCGCCCCTCCTGCACATGGGTGTAAATTTCCGTGGCCGCCACATCGCTGTGCCCCAAAAGCAGCTGCACGGTGCGCAAGTCCGCGCCGCCGTCCAGAAGGTGGGTGGCAAAGGAGTGGCGGAAAGTGTGCGGGGACACGTTTTTCCTGATGCCGGCCAGGGCAGTGTATTTCTGGATAAGTTTCCAGATGGCCTGGCGCGACAGCCCTTTGCCCGAGCGATTCAAAAAGGCCTTGTCGTCCCGGGGTGAAAATTGCGGCCGCCAGTGTTGCAAATAGTCGCCAAGCAGCCGGGAGGCTTCGGCGTGGATGGGCACCAGGCGTTCTTTGGCGCCTTTGCCGAACACGCGCAGAATATCGGCCTGGGGATCAAAATCCAGGGGCCGCAGGGCGCACAGCTCGGACACGCGCAAACCCGCGGCATAGAGCAGCTCCAGCATGGTGCGGTCGCGAAAGCCCAGTTTTTCGTGCAGGTCCGGCATGTCCAGGATGGCGTCCATTTCCGCGCAGGTCAGCACGTCGGGCAGAGTGCGGGGCAGTTTGGGGTTGCTTAAAAACTCCACCGGGTCGGCGGTGAGCAGGCCTTCTTTCAGGCCGAAAGCGAACAGCCCGCGCAGGGCCGACAGCCGCCTGGCCAGACTGCGTCCGGCCAGGCCTTTGTTTTTCAGGCTGGTAAGGTAGAGCAGCAGGGCGTCTTCATCCACGCGCTCCAGCTCAAGGTTGCCGGCAACAATAAAAGCCAGGAAGTCTTCTATGTCCGCCCGGTAAGAGAGCAGAGTGTTTTCCGCCAGGCCCTTTTCAATGAGCAGGTATTCCAAAAAAGCCTCGGCCAGGGGGTGGCCGGAAGAAAGATGATGGCGTGGCATTTGCGGCTGCATGGCCTTATATATAGCCGGGCAGGATTTATTTGACAACCGGCGGGCGGTGTTTCATGTTGCGCTTATGAGTGACGCAGATCGCATTTCCGCCTATATCGGCCTGGGCTCCAATCTGGGTGATGCAAAGGCCAACCTGGCCGTTGCCGTGGCGGCGCTGGGTCGGCTGCCGGGGATGATCCTGGGCAAATGCTCTTCTGTATATTTTACCGAGCCGCAGGGGCGCAAGGATCAGCCCTGGTTCGCCAATCAGGCGCTGGAGCTGCTTTGCCCGGCCTTGCTTAAGCCGCATGCTTTACTGCGCGAACTTTTGTCCCTGGAAATCAGTCTTGGCCGCGTGCGCGCGCCGGACATTCCCCCCAATTCCCCGCGCGTCATTGACCTGGATTTGCTGCTCATGGGCGGGATAACGCTCGTTTCCCCGGACCTGATCCTTCCCCACCCGCGCCTGGCGGAACGCGCCTTTGTGCTGGCGCCGCTCCTGGACATCGCCCCGGATTTGCGCCTGCCCGACGGCCGCCCGCTTGCGGCGATTCTGAACAAGCTTGACTATCGCGTGGCTGACGGAAAAATTTATCAGAGCTGAACCGGCAATGGATATACGGGCGGAACAATCCGCTTTACGGCTTGACAATAACGC
>JAVBRZ010000190.1:0-6687 GCA_031547425.1 Desulfovibrionaceae bacterium | reverse complement strand
CGTTTCCGTGGTCACAACTGCGGACATGCCCGTGGCGTCCCCGGCCTTGATGGTCATGCCCAAGGTGCTGGAGGACAGGTCCGCGCTGTGGGTGGTGGGCATGCACTTCTGCACCTGCGAAACGGCGGTCAGGCCCATTTTGCCGCACAACCAGCCGTTCTGGTTCCACATGTAGCTGGGAATATAATCCCCACGCTCAACCAAAGCCTTGATTTCATCAGAAGACAGGCTGTTGTAGTTGCCGATCTCCCTGGCGAATTCTTCCTTGCTCAGGCCCGCGCCATGCCCTTTGGCCAGAGCGATGCCGTAGTCTTCCACGTTGTAGCTGCTGCTGCCCTTGATTTTGGTGATCTTGTGCATGGACCCGGCCAAAGTGTCGATGAGCACGCCCCAATACATGTCCGGGTAGCCGCTGCCGGCCAGGGAGCAGTTGTGCTTTTTGGCCAGGGCATCCAGCTCTTTGGTGATGTCCGGCGAAGAATTCCAGGGGTACAAAGACTCTTCGCAAGTGGAAATGGCGTTGACGCCGTTTTTGGCGCAGATGGTGAAAATTTCCTTGATGTCGGCCATGGTGCTCATGGTGGCCACCACGCAGACATCGGGCTTTAAAGCGGCCAGCATCCTGTCCGCGTCCCTGGCGTCGGACACTTTGACGCCCGTGCCCTCGCCCGTGCCCATAATCTCGCCGATATCCCTGCCGATGACCGCCGGGTTAACATCAAAGGCGGCCACAAGGTCCGCTCCTTTTTCCAACAGATAACGCATGAGAAATACGCTCATCTTGCCGCAACCGTACTGCACGGCCTTTACTTTACGTTCCATGAACAACCTCCTCGCGATTAAGGTCTTTACACGGCCAAACTTTATTTCACGCACTTTTACATAGTGTGTCCGTTCCGGAAAGAAAGCAAGGCCATTTTTCAACAGGTTCGGCGCGGATATTCGCGCGCCCGGCCCGGGCAACGGCAATTTTGTTGCTGCGCCCCATTTCATCTTATGCTACAAAGGCTTATGGATAAAAACACTCTGCGCGTTCTGCTGGAAGACCTGCGCCAGGGGCGCGTCAACGCCGAGGACGCCCTGCGCAAAATCTGCGCCAGCCCATCCGAGGACCTGCTCAATGGCGTAAATCTTGATCAGCACCGCGAACTGCGCACCGGACTTGCCGAAGTGGTTTTTGCGGAAGGAAAAACTCTGGACCGCCTGTGCGCGGCCCTTTCCCGCCTTGGCGAAAAGCACGGCGCCGCCCTGGCCAGCCGTGTTTCTCAAGAACAGGGGCCGCAACTTTTGGAATATTTCGCAAGCAGCGCCCTGCCCGCCCAATACTGGCCGGAAGCCGGCCTGTTTTCCCTGGGGCGGGAGTTGAGCCTGGCTCCGCCCTGGCCGGGCAAGGGAGAGGTGATCATCATCACCGCCGGCGCGGCGGACATGGCCTGCGGCCTGGAAGCCTTGGGCGCGGCCCGCTTCTTCGGCCTCAAGGCCGGTCTGGTGCCCGACGTGGGCGTGGCCGGCCTGCACCGCTTGACCCCGCACCTGGACGACTTGTTCGCAGCCCGCCTGCACATCGTCATTGCCGGCATGGAGGGCGCCCTGCCCGGCGTCATCGCCGGTCTGTGCGGCCGCCCGGTCGTAGCCGTACCCACTTCCGTGGGCTATGGCACGGGCCTGGGGGGACTGGCCGCGCTCATGGGCATGCTTAATTCCTGCGCCGCCGGCCTGGCGGTCATGAATATCGACAACGGCCTGGGCGCCGCGGCTTTTGCCGGCAAAATCCTGCGCCCCGACCTATAATGCTTCGCACCCCAAGGAACTGTCCACAATGAACCGCCACCGCCAGGACCAGATCTCCCGGATGGAACGCCGCAATCACGCCGTGCTGGGCAAAGAATCGGCCCTCGGCCGCGCCGCGCCCGCTCACCCCCACAGCGCCGGCCACGGCGGCGCGGTATTGTCCATGGCGCACAACCTGGGCGTATCCGCGGACAGCATTGACGATTTTTCCACCAACACCTTTTACAGCGCCAAGGCCCTTACCGCCGAGTTGGTGCGCGACACGCCCTATTTGTTCGAGCACTACCCGGACAGCCACTGCGCCGCCCTGCGCGAAGCTCTGGCCGCGCACGAAAATGTGAGCCCGGAGCAGATCATTATCGGCAACGGCTCGGCCGAGCTTATTTTTCTGATCATGCATGCCCTAAAGCCCGCCTCGGCCTGCCTGGCCGCCCCGCTGTTTTCCGAATACGACCGCGCCTGCCGCACCTTCAATATTCCTGTGCACGAAGTGCTGTTGGACCAGGACCAGGACTTCGCTTTCGGCCGGGAAGAGCTCATGGCCCTGTGGAAAAGCTCCTCGGACCTGGCCGTGTTCTGCATTCCCAACAACCCCACCGGCCAGACTTACGCCAACCTGCCGGCCGTACTGGAAAGCACGCCCAGCAGCCGTTTGCTCATTGACGCCACTTACCGCGAATTTCTCTGGAATGATCCGGCCTATGAGCAGACTTCCTGGCAGGCTTACAGCCGCATGGCCCGCCCCGGCACAGCCCTGACCATTCTCGCCGGATTTACCAAATTCTTCGCCTGCCCCGGTATTCGCCTGGGTTACGCTGTGGCCGATAAAACCGTAATCAGCCGTTTAAACGCCCGCCGCGCCCCCTGGACCGTATCCGCTTTCGCCCAGCAAATGGGACTGCGTTTCCTGGACCACATCGCCGACTTTCGCGCCCTGCTCCCGGAATTGCATTTCCAACGCGGACAAATGGCCCAGGCCCTGCTGGACACCGGCCTGTTCCGGGAAGGCAGCCTGTGCGAAGGGCCGTCATTTATCACCCTGGCCGTGCAGGAGCCCTTAAACGCCCTGGACCTGGCCCGTCATTTGCTGGAGCGGCGCATCCTCATCCGGGTCTGCGACAACATTCCGGGCATGCCGCCCAATTATGTGCGCTTCCAGGCCCGCCCCCCGCAAGCCTGCGAAGAGCTCCTGCACGGCCTGGAACAATTCGCCAGGCGGGGGTGAAAATGAAGCGAAAAATTCATCTTTGAAAAACTCCCCCAAGATAAGCTATATGCAAATCAATCTGTCCCCGCCCCTTTCCAAACTCGAACAACTGGCCGGCCTGCTGCTGGCGCGGGGTGAAACCGTTGGCACGGCCGAATCCTGCACCGGAGGACTGATCTCGGCCTGGCTGACCAGCCTGCCCGGCAGCTCAAACTGGTTTAAGGGCGGGGTTGTGTCTTACGCCAATGAGATTAAAACTTTCCTGTTGGGCGTGCCCGAAAATCTGCTGGTCGCGCACGGCGCGGTAAGCGAGGCCGTGGCTTCGGCCATGGCCGAGGGCGCCGCCAGAGCGCTCAAGGTGAACCACAGTCTGGCGGTTACCGGCATTGCCGGTCCGGACGGCGGCGCCCCGGACAAACCCGTGGGCACGGTCTGGCTGGCTTGGTCCGTGCGCGGCCAGATCACCGCCGAGCGCCGCCTGTTTAAAGGCGGCCGAGACGAAATCCGGACCCAGGCCGCCAATCAGGCCCTGTCCGTGCTGCTGGCGCTGCTTAGGTCCAGCTAAAACACCTCTTGCGAATACAAATGGCCTCTTAAGCCGGCTTGCTCGCGGTCTGTTGTTTTTGCTTGCGTCCGTCGCGCTGGCAAGCTATACTTTTTGTTTAAATTATCGCTTTCAAGCAGGTTTTTACCAAAATGCACGACAACTCAGACGATTACCAGCAGCAGCCTTTTGCTGAAAGAGACGAGTCACAGGAGAGAGCCTCCAACCTGACCGTGCTCAATAATGTCCAGGACATTGACCGGGCCATCATCAAGCTCATCGACCGGCGCTGCCATTATATCGCCAGGCTGCGCCGCCATCGCGGCCAGCGCGATTCCGTGGCTGAAACCAATACCGAGCGCGCCCTGCGCCTGGCCTGGGAAGAAGCGGCCCAAAGCGTGAGCTCGGACCCCAAGCTGGCCCGCCAGATGTTTACTCTGCTGCAGGAAATCAGACCCTTGAGCGAACACGAGCAGCAAGCCCAGGCTGGACGGGAGGCCTTTAACCTGGCGCCTTCGCCGGAACCGGTGGACATCGACCTGCCTCTTCTGCCTTCCCTGCGCGAGGCCGCGTTCCACATTTTCCTGGCCGCCGCCGCCGGCAGCGCCCTGCACCTGCCCGGCCAAATTTTGAGCGACGGGCTCATTGATATGATTAAGGCCCTGAACCAGGCCGGGGGACGTCTGGCCTGGGATGCCCAGGGCCTGATCTCCGGACGGGAAGGCGAAGGCCTGCGCTTTGGCGAAAAAGTCATTTACGCGGGCGAAGAGCCGCTGCACTTCTATCTTTTATCGGCCCTGGCCCTGGCTTCGCCGGGCAAGGTCAAGTTCACGGGCGGCTCCTGCCTCAAGCTGTCCGACTTGTCCGCCTGGCGCAACACCCTGCCCGCCTTTGGCGCGCGCCAGGCCCACCTCGTGCCCAAAAGCAACGGCCTGCCCGTGCATATTGAATGCTCGGCCCTGTTTGCCGAAGAAATCACCCTGCCCGAATTTACCCCGCCGGACGGCCTCGTTGCCCTGCTCCTGGCCGCACCCTTCTGGGAAACGCCTGTAAAGCTGAACGGCGCGGCCAATCCGGCCTGGCGGGCGGCCCTGGCTGAAGCCCTGCCCATACTTAAGAAAAATGGCATTATTTTCAGTCAGGCCGCGGACCTTATCCAGTTCAGCGGCGAAAAACCCGCCAGCCTGCCGCCCAGCCCGGAACTGTCCCTGGACCCGTTGCTGTCCACTTTGTTCCTGGCCGTTGCCGCGCTTCACTCCGGCAAAATCCAACTGGCCGGCGCGCAAACCGCCACCGCCACCGGAGCTGAGGCTCTGCACAGGCTGCTGGCCTGGGCGGGACTTAAGCCGCAGAAAAAAGACAGCGGCCTCAGCGCGTTCGCCCCGGAAAAAGATAAAAAAGTTGAAAAAAACAGCTCCCCCATTGCACTTGAACCCCCGCCACACAAAGAGCTGCCGGCGGAATACGCACCCGTGCTCCTCCTTCTGGCCGCGGCCAAAGCCAAGGAAACGAGACAACCCGTGCCCCTGCCGCCCTTGGCCTTTGCCGATGCCCAGGAAAGTGAAAGCCTGGATCTCCCCCTGTATGCCCAGGAGTTTCTGGATCTTATCGGCGCGGTTTATACGCCGGGAGCCGGCGGCACGCCTGGCGTCGTACGCACGGCCGAAAAACTGAAGCCCCAAAGCGGGGCCTGGACCGCACCTTCGCCGGTGTGGGCCATGTGCCTGGCCCTGGGCGCTTACCTGCGGCCGCAGATCAAGCTGGCCAACCCCGGCGCGGCCACGGAGCTTATGCCCAATTTCTGGCACATTTATAACGGCCTGCCCAAACCGACCTGGCAGCGCCAGCCCAAGGAAGAGAAAAGTGAGCAAGCCCCCCGTCGCCGCAGAATCATTGCCGATTAAGGCCGCACCCGCCGTGGACATCCCGGACGATGCCGCGGGCCTCAAAAGCGGCATCCAGCGTCTTGGCGAGGCACAACGCGTCTGCATTGAGCGCCTGCGCGCCTTTCTCCAAGCGGAAAACCCGGCCCAAGGAGTGTTTTACGCCCCGGAAATTTATGCTCTGCAGCAGGAAAAGCTGCGTTTGGAAGTGGAGCTTGAATTTCACCGCCGCAAGCTGGCCCGTCTGGAAATGGAAGAAAATTTTGCCCGGCCTGGCGGATGTTAAAATTTAAAACCAGCCACAGCTTTTAACTAAAGGTTAGTTGACCATGCCTGTTATTTCCCCCCAAATCTCCAACCAACTGGAACACTCCTCCATGATCCGGCGCATGTTTGAAGCCGGCATTGCCTTAAAAAAAGAACACGGCGCGGACAAAGTCTGCGACTTCAGCCTGGGCAACCCCGACCTGCCGGCCCCGGCCGCCGTGGTCAAAGCCATGCACAACCTGGCCGCGCACAGCGGCGAACCTCTGTTTTTCGGCTACATGCCCAATGGCGGTTACCCCTGGGCCAGGGAAGCCCTGGCCGAATATTTGAGCAAGGAGCAAAGCGTTAAGCTCAGCGCCCACAACGTCATCCTGACCTGCGGCGCGGCCGGCGGCCTCAACGCCCTGTTCAAGGCCATTCTTGCCCCGGGCGACGAAGTGCTCGCCCCGGCCCCTTATTTTGTGGAATACGGCTTTTACGTGGGCAATCACCAGGGTGTGTTCAAGGCCGTGGCTTCGCTGCCCCTGACTTTTCAACTGGATCTCGGCGCCATAGAGGCGGCCATCAATTCCAGAACCAGAGCAGTCATCATTAATACCCCGCACAACCCCACAGGCCAGGTCTACAACGCGGACAGCCTCAGGGAGCTTTCAGGCCTGCTCCGCCGCAAGAGCGCCGAATACGGGCGCCCCATTTTCCTGGTGTCTGACGAGCCTTATCGTTTTCTGACCTTTGACCACATCAAGGTGCCGGCCCTGTTGCCTTTATACGAATACGCGGTGGTGGCCGGATCTTTTTCCAAGAGTTTGGGACTCGCCGGCGAACGTATCGGATACCTGGCCATGTCGCCCGACATGCCCGGCCGCGAGCGCCTGGAAGCGGCGCTGATGATGACCAACCGCATTCTGGGCTTCGTCAACCCGCCGGCCGTGGGCCAGCACCTAATGGCCGCGGCCCTGGGCTCCCAGGTGGACGTCGATATTTACACCCACCGC
>JAVBRZ010000170.1:0-9810 GCA_031547425.1 Desulfovibrionaceae bacterium | reverse complement strand
TCCGGCGCAAGCTGGGGGCGGTTGTTGACGTAATCAAAGAATTCCTGGTGCAGCACTTTACCATCCAGGTCCCTGATAACCACAAAATTAAGATGGTAGGTCTGCAGCATGGATACATCCGGCCAATTGCTGCGGATATAGTCGGGATTTTCGCCCTGGGCGAAACGTACGGTTCCTTCTCTGATGCCCACATCGTCGGCCATGGCATAGGTATTGTGCATGGCCGTCCGCAAAAGGCCCTCCACCACATCCAGTTGTTTGGCCAGATATCTGCTTTCCGACTGCAGGAGCATCTTGGGCATGGCCGTATAAAATATGGCAAGCAACACAACGGTGAACACCGCCAGGCTGAATCCCACCAGGCCCAAGACCAGCAGCCGCAGAGAGCGCGGTTTCCTTTCCAACATGCAAACAACCCCAGCTTTATGAAAATCGTGGAGAAGCAATATATACTTTTGCCGATTTTATGTCCATGCCCACGGGCAACCACAAAGTTTTCAATAAATTTTTATTCAGACCCGAATTAAAATATGCGCCCGCTCCAACAAACAGATTGACGTCCTTGTGCTTTTCCTTTCAATATCAGGGTGTTGCGATTTTAAACAAATATCCGGCAACGATTTTGGCATGGACCAGGGCTTAACAGTTCTTTACAATACTTTTCCGCAAATTAATTCTTTTTATACAGGAATGTCTTAAATGATCAGTACACGGCTGAACTGTCCGAGGAACAAATTCGACAGCGCCAGGGCAACAGACCCGGGAGGCAAAAATGCACCGCAATAAACCTTTCCGCATGCTACGCCTTATAGTTACAGCAACAGCCGTTTTTGCTGTCGTTTTTCTCGGCGGTTGTTATGCCCAGCACGGGTCTTACTACGCGGGAGGAACTTATTACAGGTATAATGATTATTACCGCTACCGCGACCATTACCGCCCCTGGTGGCCCGCGCGCCACTATTATTACGGCCCGCACGGTCGCTCATACTATTATCACCGGGATGATTATTATCGTCACCGGAATGACGGCGATCACCGGGGCGGCGACCATTATCGGAACGGTCACGGGCGGGGAGGCGATTATTATCACGGCGGGCAAAGACCCCCGCGGCCGCCCCAGGGCCAACCGCCGCAGTATCAGCCGCCGCGCGGGCATACTGACGGGCAGCACCGCATAGAACAGCCCCGGCCCCCCTATAGCAGGCAAAGCGGTCAACAGCAGCGTTATGCGCCGCAGCAAAGGCAGCGGGGAGAACACCCCCAAATCGGACAGCCACGGCAGCAGCACAGGCGGGATTTGCTCAGCCCTCCCCCGCTGATGCGCGACTACCGGCCCCCGCAGCCGCAAATGGGCGGCCAGAATAAAGGTGCGGTGCAGAATCGCCGCTAAACCGCGCTGAACAAATTACCGCCGGCAAACGGACGTGCACGCCTTTTGCCGGCCTTGACAAAGACTCCCCGGCCTGCGCCGGGCAATACAACCAAGGAGAACATTATGAAAAAAATATACAGTGTTGGCTTGGCCGCTCTTGCTCTGGCGATGATCCTGGGACTGGGCCTGCAAGACTCTTTTGCCCGAAACCATGGCGGGTTTAGGGATATTCCCCTTGATTCGGCCCAAACCGAGGAACTGCGGCAAATGCACCGCGCCATTGGAGACAAGTACCGCGAGCTGGCGGACCTGTTTGCCCAAAAAAGCGTTGATGCCGACAAGGCCAAGGCCCTGCAAAAAGACCTCCAGGATCTGCGCGATAAAATCGGCGCATTCTGGCTTGATGCCGCTCTGGCCTATAAACAGGCCAACCCGGAATGGCAGCCCCGCTTTGGCGGCGGCATGGGTCCCGGCCACGGTCCGGGCCTGCGCGACGGCGGCCCCGATCTGGACAAAGGTCCTGTGGATGAATAAATAAAAAATAGACCAACCGGCGCACGGCCTCGGTCGTCATAATACTACTCCCCCCAACCCAAGCCCGGGTCCGATACCCTCCCCGGGCGTGAAGACCGCTAAATACCGTGCGTTTCATATAGCCGGGACAGGGCCTCCCCCACCCTGTCCCGGCTTTTTGCGCGCTAAACGACAAACGCGGCTCAAGCCGCGTTTATCTGAAGTTCAAGAGCCCGATGTTTATGTAATTTTAGAGCATTTTAACATTTCAATTATATATTAAGGAAAAATGCTCTGGCGGATGCGCCGGCAGACGTCCGCAAGCGAGCAGCGCAGCGTGTCTTTAGCTCAGGCCGCTTCGGCCTGAACGTGTATGATAAAAGGCTGTGTTTTTTGTCTTTTAAATGCTGCCTATGGTGTAACATTTCAAAGTTAAAATGCTCTAACTTTGAACCGCCGCCCCGTGGTCAATGGCGCAAAGCTCACTTTTGCAGCCAAGGGGAATTATGAAATAAATTCTAGAAATTATTATCGGCTATTTCAAGTGTAAAATGCTCTAATTGGCCTTAATGCCCGCTGTAATGCGCCAAGCGCTTTTCCACCATACGCAAAAGCCGGGTGAGCAGCAGGGTGAGGCTGAGGTAAATAATCGCCACCATGAGCCAGACCTCAAAAGCCTTGTAGTTGGAGGAAATGATTTCCTGGCCCTGGCGAGCGAGTTCGCTCACGCCGATGACCATGAGCAGAGAAGTGTCTTTGAGGCTGATGATGAACTGGTTGCCCAGGGGCGGAATCATGCGGCGGAAGGCCTGGGCCCAGATGATGTAGCGCATGGTTTGAAAACGGGTCAGACCGATGGAACGGCCGGCTTCCACCTGCCCTTTGTCAATGGACTGGATGGCGCCGCGCACAATTTCGGAAATATAGGCCCCGGAATTGATGGCAATGACGATCACCCCGGCCGTGATGGGCGGAATGCTCAGCCCCAAGGCCAGGGGCAGGCCGAAATACAAAAACATGGCCTGAACAATAAGCGGAGTGCCGCGCACGGATTCAACATACAACATGCTGATGAAATGCAGGAACCGACTATGGCTCACTTTGGCCAGGCCCGTAATGGTGCCTAATATAAAACCGAAAACCAGGCCGGCCACAGTCAGCACAATGGTCAGCCACAAACCTCCCATGAGCAGAGGGAAAGCCTTCACCATCGCCATGCCGTCAAATGTAAATCCCATGCTAAAGCGCCTCGCTAAAATATGACGCCCGCCGCGCCGAAAAAATCGGCGCGGCGGGCGGGTTTAAACCGGATTGTTACTTGGATTTGGGCGCTTCGCCAAACCACTTCACGTACAATTTTTCGTAGGTGCCGTCGTCCTTCATTTCTTTAAGGGCCGCACTCACCTTGTCACGCAGTTCGCTGCCCTTGGGGAAGGCGATGCCGTAAGACTGGCCTTCATACACCGGCCCCACAACCTTAACTTTGCCTTTGCCGGCGGTGTTGGCATACTCCTGCACCACAGGCAGGTCAAAGAAAGAGGCGTCGGCGCGGCCGGCCAGCAATTCAAAGAACATGCCGTCATTGTTAGGGAAGAGCTTGAGTTCCTTGGTCTTGACGTTGGCCTTCAGGAAATCGGGGCTGGAGGTGCCCAGCTTGGTGGCCACCACTTTGCCTTCCAGATCTTCCAGCTTGGTGATCTTGTCATTATCGGCCTTGACCAGAATGCTTAAGCCGGAATCATAATAGGGATCGGAGAAGTCCACTACTTTGGCGCGTTCGTCGGTAATGGTCATGGCCGCGATGCCCACATCCACCTGAGAGGTTTGCAGGCCGGGAATAATGCCGTTAAAGTCCATGGGCTGCATTTTGTATTCCAGGCCCAGGCGCTCGGCGATGTCTTTCCACAGCTCAATGTCAAAGCCGGTGTATTCGCCTTTTTCGTCTTTGAACTCAAAAGGTTTGAAGTTGGTGTCGTGGGCCACTACCAGAGTCTTGGCCAGCGCGGGGCCGGCCATCAGCGCGAAACCCAGAACCAGAGCCGCGCTCAAAGCAAAAATGCGTTTCATATAACCTCCGGAAAAAATATTAATTGCCGTTTTTGTTGAGACGGAAAAACCATTTCCGCCCCGCACCATCTTCCGTCAAAGTTAAAGCGTGTTTTTTGTTTTACCCGCCCCGCCGGGAAAAGCAAGCTGTCTTCCGGGGCTTTATCCCCTGAAATGCGCTTAAATCAACATCAGGCGGGTAAATCACATAAAATTCCGCGCCTTTAGCGCACGGTCCTGAGTTTCAGCCGGTCGGCCACGGCGAGGGCCGCCTCCCGGGCAAAGCCGTCTTCTCCGGCCGCTTGCCGTTGCGCTTCGGAAATAATCAACTCCGGGCGGTTGATCAGTTCCCGCCTGGGCGCGACCTCATATTCGGGCGAAAAACTATTGTTGAAGTACATGGTTTGAAAATCAGCGAACTTGAGGGCGTGGGCCGTGGCGTCCAAAATGGCGAAATCTTTGGGACCGAGCAGTCCCAGCTCCCTGGCGCGCAAGAGGCCGGCCAGGCATTCGCCGCCCTGGGTGCAGGCGATGTGCCCATGCCGGTTGGCTTCCAGCATGGCGTCCATAATGGCCTGCTCCGTAACTTCCACCACCGCGAAAGCGCCGCCCGCCTTAATGTAGCGCTCAGCCAGAAGTTTGACCCTGGGAAAGGACACCGGATTGCCGATCATGGCGGCCTGGGCCACGCTGGGTGTGACTTTAACCGGATGGTATTCCCGCAGGGCGGGATCGGGTTGCGCGTAGTAGCGGAACACCGGGGCGGCGTGTTCCGACTGCACGCCCACCAGGCGGGGCAACTCGGCGATAATGCCCAAAGAGTGCAGTTTCAAAAGCCCGGCCATAACCGCGGTAATATTGCCGGCATTGCCGATGGGCACAAATATGGATTTGCCGGCCAAGTCCCAGTCGCACCACTGCGCGCACTCAAAGGCGTAGGATTCCTGGCCCAGGAGACGCCAGGCATTTTTGGAATTGAGCAACGCCACCCGGTAGTGTTCGGCCAGATACTCAACCACCTTCATGCAGTCGTCAAACACGCCGGGCACTTCCAAAACCACCGCCCCGCTGCCCAGGGGTTGAGACAGTTGCTGCGGCGTGACTTTACCCTGCGGCAGGATAACCACTGAACGGACGGGATCGCCCACATAAGCGGCATACAGGGCGGCCGCGGCCGAGGTGTCGCCCGTGGATGCACACACGGTGAGCACTTCGTCCCAGTCGTGCTTGCGGACCAAGGCCCTCAAATAGCTGAACGCGCAGGCCATGCCCCGGTCCTTGAACGAAGCGCTGGGGTTCTGCCCGTCGTTCTTAAAGGCAAAAACGGCGTTCAGCCTGCGGGCCAGCGCCGGAGCGGCCGGCACTATGGGCGTGTTGCCTTCGCCCAGATAGATGATGTCCTCTTCTTCCAGCACCGGCGCCATGAGCTCGTAAAAACGGAATATGCCGCGCAGTGCCGCGCGTTTGCTCGCGGCGCGGGCGTCAAAGCGCTCTTGCCACGCGGCGGCCGGAGTCTCCGCCAGGGCGGCGGAGTTGCGGTCTTCCAGCAAAAATACGCCACGGCAGGCCGGGCAGGTGTAATACAGCTCGTCCATGGGCAGGCGCTTGCCGCAGCCCAGGCAAACATATTCCATGCGCCCCCGGTAGCTGGGAAAAATATCGGCGCTGTGCAACATATTAAGCTCCTTGTGTGTCGTCCTTGGGCCGGTCCGGGTTTTCGGGAGCGGCGGCCGACGACGCGGTTGCTTCCGCCCCTGATCCGCTCTGCTCCGGCGCGGCCGGGCTGGTCGGAGAACTCTTACGCCAGGGTTTTTCTTCACCGGCGATCAGCCGGACAATATTGCCTCTATGGCTGTGGAGCACCAGGGCCAAAATGCACACGGTCAACAAAATATGGTTGAAGTTGCGCGTGAACATGCCACTGAAGATGAGCAGCACCGGCATGGCGAACACCAGGGTAATGGACCCCAGGGACACAAAGCCCCAGCGCTTGATGACCGCAATGCACATTGCCGCTGCGATAACCAGGTGCACGGGCAAAAGCACCAGATAAACGCCCACCGTGGTGGCCACGGCTTTGCCGCCCCTGAATTTGAGAAAAACGGAATATAAATGCCCCAGGGTGGCCGCCAGCGCCGTAAGGTTGACAAAGGTGACCAGGCTTTGGGCGGGCAGCGCTTCGGGCCAATAACGCGGCAACACATACAGGGCCACGGCCACCGGCACAGCGCCTTTGGCCGCGTCCAGCAGCAAAGTCAGTATGCCCCAGCCCGTGCCGCACAGCCGGGCCACATTAGTGGCGCCCACATTGCCGCTGCCAAACTTGCGCACATCCACCCCGCAAAGGCGGCCTAGCACCAAACCAAAAGGAATAGAGCCCAGAAGATAGATCAACACAAGCCACAAAACTTTCAAGAGCAGAAACATGGCTGTTTTTCCTAATTAGAGCATTTCAACTTTGAAATATTGTGCCGTCCGCGGCATTGGCATAGTCTTTTATCGTACACGTTCAGGCCGAAGCGGCCTGAACTAAAGACACGCTGCGCTTCTCGCGCGCGGGCGCCCACTGCGTTTCGCTTTGTGTCCGCCAGAACAAATCAACTTTTGCAAAGTTAACTTGCTCTAAATTCCCGAATCAGAACATTACGCCGCCCGTAAGCGACAGGCGCTTATCATGTCTCATAACCGTCTGGAGGTAAAGGATTATTCCAGCTCTTCCCGGCCGCGCGCTTCCAAGATCTGGATATCATTGCTCACCGGATTTATTTTGCCCACGCGCACCAGCCAGGGTTGCCCCACCCCGACCCGATCACCGAAAAGAGCCCGCTTGCCGCGCAGGATAATCTGAGTGAGCGGCAAGGATAAAAACACGGCGGCATCGGTTTCATCGGTGACCACCGCTTCATGCCAGACCCTGTCCCCTCGCTGCTTCAGGAACAGAAGCTTCCAATAGCGCGGCCTGAACCGCTGCACTTGGGAAACCGCGTCCAGGCGGGCGGACAGTTGCAAGACCAGGCGGCTCAACTGCTCGGCATCATACAGGGGCGTCCCGCCTCTTAAAAAGGACAGAATCTGTGCTTCATTGACCAGATCGCAATAGCGGCGCAGGGGTGAAGTCACTGTGGCGTAAGCGGGAATGCCCACACCCACGTGCGGCCGCGGCGATACGGACAAGACCGCCTGCGGCAAAGCCTTGACCACGCGGGCGATATCCTGCGGCTCTGTCCAGACGCCGTAATATTCCTGGGGCACGGCCACGTCCTGGGTGCGGTGAATAAGCGGTACGTCTCTGGCCGCGGCCCAGGCCGCGGCCACGGTGTTGGCCAGAAGCATCAATTCGCCCACAATGTTCTGGCACGGCACGCTCTCCGGAGCCGGCCGCACTTCCACCACCGTGTCCGCGCCCGTGCCGTGCAGCACAATTTCCGGGTCATTGCGTTCAATGATTACAGCTCCGTTTTTCAGCCGCCACTGCTTGAGTTTTTCCGCCAGAGCCAAGCCTTCCCGCAAAAAAGGCAAATATGCCGCCACAGCGGAGTCCGGAGGCGAAACTTCATTACAGAGCGCCGCCTCACACTCCTCATAAGCGAGGTTGGCCGCTATGCGCACGCAGGCAAGAGAGAATTCCGCGCTCTCCACTTCACATTCCGGGTCAAGCTCAAGTTGGAGCAGCAGGGCGGGCCGCGCCTCTCCGGCTTTAAGGCTGTATATTTCCGTGCTCAAAGGCTGGGGAAGCATGTGCAAAGTGGCTTCGGGCAAATAAATGCTGCTGGCGCGGTGCATAACGGCCTTGTCCAGCTCTGACCCGAAAGGCCAGGCCAGGGCCGGGCAGGCAAAGGCCAGACGTATGGACCAACCCTTGTCCGGGCGTTGCCTGAAATGGCAGGCGTCGTCTATATCCCGGGTGCTGGCCGCATCTATGGTAAACAAGGGCGGGTCCGCGTCCGGAGCGCCCGGCGCGCCGGGCACATCGGACCGGCCGCAACTTCGCGCCGCGGCGGAAACCTCGGCGATCTCGGCCGCATGGGTGTCGCCCCAGGTCTCGGACGGGTCATATTCCGACCTGCCCAGCAAATAATTATAGTGCGGCGGCAGCTTGCCCCAGGCTTGCAGCACAAACAAAGGCATATGCGCCAGCTCCGGCAGGCCCTTGCTGAGTTCCGCCCACAATTGCACGGTTTCGTGGTCTTCCGGGTCCACCAGGCGGGTGCGCAACATGGCCTCCAAACGGGAAGCCGTATCCGGGGCAATGTCCGGCAAAGCATCCCTGCGCCTGCGGTTGTGGGTCTCCCAGAGAGCCTGCATAAACTCCCGCCCGCCGCTGATAAGGCGCTCCCGCAGTTCCGCGGCGGCCTGGGCGGCTTTGCGCGCCTCCACTTCCTGGCTGGAAAAAATTTCAAATTCCGGCGGCATGAACCGAAAATGCACCTTGCAATCCAAGAGCACGTGGCCCACGGCGGCCACTTCGTCCACGCCCGGCTCAGCCCAGAGCAGCTCGGCAAACCATTGCGCCGTGGCTTTGCCCACCTCGCCCTCGGCCAGTTCCCAAAGCTGCATGGCGTCTATGCTTTGGACAATAACCCGGCGCCGTTCCTGGCGCTCTTCCAGGATGTGCTGAATGCCCTGGCGGTCAGGCATGGCGCTATAGTGGGGGCCGGACCAAGGCAGCAGCCGGCCGCGGGGCATGCGCATCTCACGTTTGGTGACGGTAAGCACCCGCAGGGAATCCTTCTGCTCCTCCAGTACAAAGGCGGACTGGGGCTTGTTGCCGAGCATGAACTCCACAACACTCCCCACGCTGGGGTATTGAATCAGTCCTTGAATTTTCGCCATAACCCGGGCCTGGTTGAAGGAAAGGTGGTCTTAAAAGGGTAAATTCCTGAAGTCTTTTGCCTTGTTCAAAGTTAAAGCGCTCTAGATGTAGAGCATTTTAACTTTGAAATGTTACACCATCTGCAGCATTTAAAAGATAAAAAACACAGCCTTTTATCATACACGTTCAGGCCGAAGCGGCCTGAACTAAAGACACGCTGCGCTGCTCGCTTGCGGGCGTCTGCCGGCGCATCCGCCGGAGCATTTTTCCTTAATATATAATTTAAATGTTAAAATGCTCTAATTCAATTGCCGTGCCGCGTTCCCAGGCAGCGCCGGAAGCGGTACAGCTCATGGCCCAGGGGGCCGCGCACCGGGCTTTTGCGGTCAATGTCAAAGCCCAGCCACTCCAGCCAGCGCAGGGCCGGGGCATTGTCCGGGTCAACGACATTGTGCAGGCATTTGAACTCCCGCAGCCAGCAATTCACATAACGGCGTGAGGCGCGGGCCAGGGGCACGGCCAGGTCGGGCCGCGCGAACTCGTCTGTGGCTGCCAGCCAGATAAGGCCGTGCCCGGCCGGGTCCTGGGCCACGCCGAACAGGGCGAGAATGCGCCCGTAATTATCGCCAAGTTCCCGGTTGCGTCCCTGGCGCAAGGTTCGGGCCTCGCCGTCAAAAAGCGCGGTCTTGGGCGGTTTTCCGGTGAGCGCGGCCGCCTTTCGCGGGTCCAGACAATGCACGCCCACGGCCATTACAGAAGCGGCCAAGGAAAAGCGCAAGGCCGAGTCCAGGCCGCGCCAGGCGGCTTTGGCGCATTCCCTCCGGTCGGACGCGCGCACGCCGCGCGCCAGCAGGGCGTCAACATCGTCGGGCGTCGCGAGAGTGAAGATCAGCATCATGAGTACTCCTGGCTTGAGATGAGTTTTGGAAGTTAAAAACGGGAAAACTAAAGGCGGACAAGGACTGGATCCTCCGGTCAAGTTGGGGGATGACGCGGCTTTTAAGCCGGAAAGGCCGACTTAAGAACCGCGCCAATAAGGGTTAAGGGGGGTGAGGGGGTTCGGGGG
>JAVBRZ010000009.1:0-8175 GCA_031547425.1 Desulfovibrionaceae bacterium | reverse complement strand
GGCGCGGGCCGGCCCGCCGGTTTTGAATCCGGGCCTGGCGCGGAAGCGAGCAAAGCAGGACCTTCCGCCAGTCCACGCGGTTTTACCGGCTCAGCCGGGCCGTCCGCGGAAAGGCCAAAACCCGGCGCCACAGCCGGCGCTTTTGGGCAGGCCGGGCCGCGTGCCGGGCAATATGGCCCTTCAACGCCGGGGGCGGACGCGGCGGCCGGTTTTGATTTCAATCGCGCCAACGGCAAGATTTTCAACCGCGCCGACAGCGCCGCGCCCGCGGGCAGCGCCTACGGCCGCCAGGAAGAGGTCTTGGGGGATATTCTCAATGATCCCTTTGCCCGTCGCGTGTTTGAGGATATTTACAGCGAATTGAAAAAAGAGCGCGCTCCCGGCGCTTCTGTTGCTCCGCCCCAGGCGGCCAAGCCCAAGAAGAAAAAGAAGCTCAGCCTGGAGTGGGGCAAGCGCAAAATGTCCGTGGACATTACCCACGGCTTTGCGGGGGCCGTAAGAGCCTGGCTGCTGGCGCAGCTTGATCAGGAGCAGGTCCTGGAAATGCCGGCCGCGGGCATAGTGCCCGGCGCGCGTCTTCGCCTGCAGGTGGGGCTGGGGCTGTTTGGGCGTGAGCAGAGCGTGGAGGTGGTTCTCCCGCCAGACTACCTGCCCGGCGCCCCCATCCGTCTCAAGGGCCTGGGGCGCAAACTGGGCGCCTGGCGCGGCGATCTTTACCTGCGCGTGGTGCCGCAGGGCGGCCGGGGCGCGTGAGCGCAACGGTTTTCGTCTCCTACCGCGTCCGGCCTTCCGGCATTGCTGAAGATCAGGACTCCGCCGGGGAGATCTCCGTCTTTTCCCGGCGCGCGGACTTTCTGTTCAGCCGGACCAACCCCGCCAGCGCGGCTCCCGCGCAGATGAGCAGGGCTACGCCCAATACGGGGCGGTAATAAAGCCAGGCCAGGGCTATGGTTAAGAGGCCGCCTGCCAGGCTCAGGCATAAGGCTGTCAAAACCGCGCCTGCGTTAAGGATGCCGCCGAGCAGGGGCACAACGTCGCCCAAAACGCTCAAGGGGCGCAACACCAGATAGAGCCCGGCGAACAGCCCCGCCAGGCCGAGGCCGCGCAACAGCCAGGTCAGCATGTTGTTTTCGCTTTGCGCGGCGTTGAACATGCTCGCCGCGTCAAGCAGACCGGGCCGCAACATTTCTATGCTGCGCCGGCCGTTGCTTACCGGAAAGGGGGCGAAGCTGTCGCCCCGCTGCTGGGCCACCACGCTGACATCCTGCTCCGGGGCGTACAGATATTGAATGCGCACGTCGCCCACAGCCGGGGCATCGGGATTATTCCCCATATATATCTGCCCGCGCGCGATTTTACTGTTTCCGCTCAGCGGCGCGGCATCGGGCGCGGGCAACTGTTCCGAGGCGGGCAGCGCCAGCAGGCCGGGGGGCAGCCTGAACCCCCCCAGGCGCGCGTCAGAGGCCTTCAGGGTCAGAGAAGCATAGGGCAGGTTCGTGGGGTTGGCATGGCCGCTTTGGTCGTAAAAGCGCGATGAATTGTTCAGCGTGGAAGACCAGGTCCTGCTGTACGAGTAGGTGGTCTCTTTTCGCACAGAGCCGCCTGTTTCCTTAATTTCTTTGGTTTGTTGCTCTTCCCGCCATTGGTACATTTCCACCTTGCGTTGCAGCAGCAGGGCCTTGGCCGTCATAAACGGAAAATCCGGGTCCGCAAGCGCGCTTTGGGTTAGCGCCCGGCCGGAAACATGCACCAGTTTGCCGTCATTGGCCGCGTCCACCTGATCCGAGGGCACGGAAACAACCAGTCCCGCGCCTTCCGTAAGGCCCTGGGCCGTGAGCACGGCGCGCCCCTCATTCCACCAGAGCAGCGCAACCGCCCCGAGCGCCAGCAAAAGGCCGACAAGAATGCCCTTGAACGCGTCGCCAAGCCTGGAAAACCAGGTCTGTCTCGTAACCACGGTATGCTTGTCCATGTTGCTCCTCTCCAGATAAAAGGCTTAAAACGTGGAAAGAAATGAGCCGGGCGGAAGCGCCCGGGTTCAGTCCAGCATTTCGTCCAGGGCCTGCAAGGCGAGCATGAGGCGGCCGCCCAGAAGTTCGGTCATTTCCACTTCCATAAGCTTGTAGTGTTCGAAATCCTCGTTAAGCGTGTCGGCCACAATGCGCAGGTTGAACCAGGGGGTTTTGAACTTGTCTGCGGCCACATAGGCAAAGGCGCCGGACTCCATGTCGCAGGCCAGGCAGTCGAAGCGTTCGCCAAGCTTCAAACGATTGTCCTTGCCGGTGACAAAGGTGTCGGAAGTAAGCATGGCGCCGGGTTTGCAATGTTTGTCCGCCATGTGCGCGGCCAGTTTGCCGATGAGTGGGTCCTGGCAGGAAATGGCGATGTCCTGGGGCCGGAAATTTTGCGGCTCAATGAAATTAAGGCCGCCATAAGCCGAGCATTGGGTGCTGTGCTCGGTGAGCATCTGGTAGTCGGAAATAATGGAAACGGTCGAGAAAATAATGTCCCCGTTTTTAAGTTCGTAATTCAGGGAACCGGAGGTGCCGGCCCCAATGATGACGCAAGGCGGGGTTCCCTGGCGGTTGAGCTCATGCCAGTTGAGGGTCAGGGAAAAAGCGGCGTTGATTTTGCCCGGTCCGCACTCGTGCACCACCGGCTGGATGCGCTGAAATGCTTTGCCGGCCAGATGGCGGCGGGTGGCCTTGTGTTCGTGAGGGGTGGGGTTGATGATCAGAACAGGGGCTTTTGGGGTTCGGGACATGGCTTATTCCTTTAAAATCCGTTTTTCGCTCCCGCATCCGGCCAGGATCCGAGGGCGCTTGTAACAGGCGGCCTTGCCGCGCCTTTAACTCAGGCCGCTTCGACCTGGATGTGTACGATAAAAGGCTGCGCTTTTTGCCTTTTATAGCATTTTTTCTTCGAGATTGCCGCTTAACAGCCGGCAAAGCCGCCTTGCGGCAATCTCGCGGGTGTTGCGAAGCGGGGACTCGCAACGTCAGAGCATTTTTCCGGAATATATAATTTCAATGCTAAAATGCTCTATAGCGTTTAACGCTCGTCCATTTTTAACAATTTGTCCAGCACCGCCAGATCGGCCTCAAAATCAAGTTTTTTATCGCCGCGCAGGGCCATGAGCCGGTCTTTGAACACTGTATCCAGGCGCTTCAAAATATCCAGGCCGCGGGCCAGGGGCGCGGTCGAAGTCGCGGCATCCTGGCCCGCATAATCGGCCATGAGGGCGGTGTGTTCCTCAACAAGGCGCAGCGCCGCCGCCAGGTAGCGGGCCAGGAACAGATCGCCGTCGGAGAAATTGCGTGGCCGGGCGACCATAAGATTGATGATGGACTTTGCGGAATCGCTGATGCCGCTGATATACGGGTGCATCTCAAGAGGCGTTTCCGCGATTTTGGCTTCCAGGTCGCCAATGGCGGCCGAATAGCCCATGATGCGTTGGCGCTTGGCATTATCCTTGAGCACCGGATTGGCGGCCAGGGCGTTGTATTTGTCCAGGGAGCGCAAAGAGCGGCAACCCAGCCAGGCGGCGAGACCGAAAAAGGCGAACCACAGCGGCAGGGCGATGGGGCTTAAAGCGACCAGGTCCAGCCCGAAGCCGATGAGGCCCAGCAGGGTGATGGGCAGGACCGTGGCCACGTCCGCCAACTGCCCGCGCTTGTGAACAAGCCGGCAGATCACGGCGGCAAGCCCGGCCCACAGCGGGGTAAGCTGCCAGGGCGCGCCGGAGAGAATAAAGCCGAGTGCCGGCCCCACCCCGGCCAGGATGGGGATAATGTACGCGGCGGAACGGGTGAAGTCGTGGGGGAAAAGGTTCAGAACACCGGCGTAAGCGCCCAGAAACAACGCGGCCTGGCGCGCCGGGGCCGCAAGCTCCGGGGGCAGGGAGGCGACCGTGCCCGAGGCGGCCAGCAAACTTAAAGCGTGGCTGAGCAGGCGCTTGCCGTGGCGTTGCATAAACGGTTTGGCCGGACCCGAACCGTGTTGGAAATCCGGATATTCAGGCATGAATGCGCGCTACTCCCGTCCGCCGCCTTGCTCGCCGCCCCGGCCCATGGCGATGGGGGCGGAAGCCGGTTTCTCCTGCGGTTCCAGGCGCGGAGTATCTAGTTGCGAGCCATTAAGGAGTTTGCGGTCCAACGTCGGGCTGTCCAGGTGCGGCCGCTCCATTTCGGGGCTGTCCAGGCGCAACTCTTCCGGGGCCGAGGGCTGGGGAATGGCTCCGCTGTCATCGCGAACGGGCGTTGCGGCGTTTTTTTCAGCATCGCCGGACGGGGGCGCGGTTTTCGGGCCGGTCAAATCCGCCAGCCGGTGGCGCAGGTCATCTTCCATGCGCTGCAATTCTCTTTCCACCACGCGGCGCTTGTCTCTGGCCTCAGCGGCGATATGCAGGGTTTCCTCCACCGTGCCCAGAAGCTGAGCGTGCACCTGGCGCAAAGACTCAATGTCCACCACGCCGCGTTCGGCTTCGCGCGCGGTGCTTACCGTGGCGTCATGGAGCAATTCCGCGTTTTTGCGCAGCAACTCGTTGGTGGTGTCGCTGACTTCCTGCTGCAGGCGGGCGGCCTGTTTTTGGCCGTGAATGGACAAGGCCAGGACCATTTGGGCTTTCCAGATTGGTATGGCGGTCAGGATGCCGGCCTGGATCTTTTCAGCCAGGGTCTGGTCATTGCCCTGAATAAGCCTGATTTGGGGCGCTGTTTGTAGAGTCACGGCCCTGGCCAACTGCAGATCATACAAGCGGCGTTCAAAGCGGTTTAATTTGTCGGCGAAATCGCGCGCGGCCTGAGCGTCAAGGGCGGCTTGCGCCTCTTCTCCGCCTTGGCGCGCTTTGTCCTGCAATTTGGGCAGGTCCCCGGCGTAGGCCTGTTCCAGGCGTTTTTTGCCCGCCGCGATATCCAGGGTCAGTTCGTGGTGGAAGTTGCGGTTGAGCTCATAAAGCTGCTCCATGATTTCAATGTCGCGCAAAAGGCGGGTCATGGCCTCCTGCAGGGTGATCACCACATTGTCCACCCCGTCGGCCAGAGTGTTGAAGCGCGCCTGAGCCCTGGTCATGGGGTCAAACAGTCCGCCCAGCACGGGCAGGCGCGCGGCCCAGCCCGGTTCCCGCCCGGCGGTTTCAGCGATGTTCATGTCTTTCAAGCGCGCCAGCAGGGAGGAAAGCACCTGGCCCACGGGCCCGGAATCCCGCGCCCGCACCTGCACCAGCAGGGCGTCGGAGAATTTGGCGATGTCGGCCATGGTTCTGGCGCCAAAGGAAATGGTCAGGGAGGGATCGGCAAAGTCGATGCCCGTCGCGATTTCGGCAATGCGGGCCCGGTCCGACTCTTTTTCCTCCAAGGTCATCTCTTCATCGGGCGGCAGGGGCATTTTGTCCGTCCGCCCGACGGATTGGGGAATGTTGCTGCGAGCTTCGGGTTTGTCGGCGGCGCTTGAATCAGTCATAGTTCACCTGAGCCTGTTAGGGGTAATATGACCTAAGAATAGGTTTTAGCCTCACGAAGGGCAAGAGTTTTCAGCCCATATTCAAAACAGGTCCGGCGCGCGTCAAATTGAGGAGCGGTTTCAGATAAAGATTTCCGGGTCCTTTCTGGCGCTGAATTTAGCCAGGAACATAGCGGCCCGTTCTTCATACACAGGCCCCCTGAAGGCGCGGGAGCCTTGCGGGCAGTTGTGAATGCAGGCTGTGCAGGTAATGCAGCGCTCGGCTATGGTTTGTTTTGGCGCGGCCGGGTCAATGGCCCGGGTCGGGCAGATGTCCGCGCACAGACCGCAGGAAACGCAGGCGTCATTGCCGGCCGGCTTGAGCGGATGAGCTTGAACAGCGCAATATGGCCGGTTGCCCGGTATTTGCGCGTCCAGGCGCAATACTTCGTGGCCTGGGGCCAGTTTGGCGGCGCAAAGGGCGGCAAAGGCCGCGATTTTTTGTTTGTCCGCGTCATCGGGGCGGCCGGCCGCCAATTGGGGAAAAATAGAATGCCTGGCGACAAAAGCCCCCGCGCCGATGATTTTAAATCCGCCGGAGCTTAAAATGTCGCACAACTCGAGAAGGGCGTCTTCATATTCGCGGTTGCCGTAAGTGACCATGGCCACGGCCGGCGTATCCGCGCCTGTAAATCCCGCGAGCATGTCCGGGCAGATTTGGGGCAGCCGGCCGATGAACACCGGCATGTTCACGACCAGGAGGTCTTGGGGCGCAAAGCTCAAGCTTATTTTGACCCTGGCGCGCAGCAGGTCCACGCTGTTGATCCGCTTGCTCGCCAGACAAGAGCTGAAATATTCGGTTATGGCCCGCGTGGTGTTGCCGGGGCTGAAATAAGCCTGTGTAACCTTCATGCTCCGCCTCCAGTCAAATTATTTGCCCTGTATCAGAAAACGCCGCAAAGTGGCGTACAATTCCGTCACGTCAATGGGCTTGGTCAAATGCTCGTTCATGCCGCAGTCAAGGCAGCGCTTGCGTTCATCTTCCATGGCGTGGGCGGTCATGGCGATGATGGGCATGGCCGCGTAATCGGGGTTGTAGCGCAGGCGCTTGGAAGCTTCATAGCCGTCCATGACCGGCATTTGCAGGTCCATGAGCACCATGTCGAAAGGCGGACGATGCCCGGCTTTGAAGACTTCCTCAATACGCGCAATGGCCTCCAGGCCGTTTTCGGCCGTGGTGGTTTCTATGCCCACTTCGTGCAGAAATTCTTCCGCGATCATGGTGTTTAAGTCATTATCCTCCACAATGAGCACGCGAAAACCTTTAAGGTCAGCATAATCCTCGGGCGCGGCGCCATCTTCGCCGGCCGGGGTGGTCCGCTCCTGGCCGTTTTTGCCGGCGGCGGGCGTGACCGGGGTTGTGGGCTCGCCGCAGGCAAGGCAAGTTCCGCCCGCCTGGTCTTTGCTTGGGTCCGGTTTGAATTTGCAGGTGAACAGCACGGTGGCGCCCCGGCCAGGTTCGCTGCTGATGTGAATTTTGCCGCCCATAAGGTGCACCAGACTGCGGGTAATGGCCAGGCCGAGGCCGAGGCCGCCGTATTTGCGGGTTGAGGAAGCGTCCGCCTGGGAAAAGGCGCTGAACGCGGCATTGATTTGTTCCTGGCTCATGCCTATGCCGGTATCGGCCACGCTGAATTGCAGCGTGATTTCATTGGCGACGTCGGCCCTTCCGGCCTGGCTTTCGGCGTCGGCCGCGCCATCGTCTTCCGCCAGGCCCGCGTTTACGGTAACAGATCCGGTTTCCGTGAATTTGAAAGCATTGTCCACCAGGCTGGTCAGCGCTTGCTGCAGGCGGTTGGCGTCGCCGCTCAGGTAGCGCGGCACTTCCGGCGCGATGACGATGCGCAGGGGGATTTGCTTTTCCGCGCTGTGTTCCTGGAAAGCGGAGCTTAATTCGCCCAAAACATCGTCAAGGGAAAAGGTGGCGTGTTCGGTGACCATGTTGCCGTTTTCCAGACGGGAAAAATCGAGAATATCGGCGATAATGCCCAGCAGCGCTTTGGTTGAATTGTACACTTTTTCCGCATAGTCGCGCTGCCTGGGGGTGAGCTCGCTTTTAAGCAGAAAATGGGTGAACCCCATGATCGCATTCATGGGCGTGCGGATTTCATGGCTGATGTTGGCCAGAAAATCGCTTTTGGCCTTGCTGGCCTGTGTGGCGTCCTTAACGCGTTGCTCCAGGGTTTTGATCACCTTGGCCAGTGCCTCGGCCAGATCGCGGGTTTCGCCTGTGCCCCTGACCGCGAGCAGGGTTTCCAGGCGGGTGCGCACTTCGGCCGAGCGTTCGTGCGCGCCGCTGGAAATGATGGTGGACGCGGCCACCAGCTGTTCCATGGGGTGGACAATGGAACGGGCCAGGAGCGAGCCCACGGCCACGATGCCGGCCATGACCGCGAGGCTGGTGAGCAGCATAATGCGCAAAATGTGATAGGAGGCCGCCAATAATTCTTCCTGGTCAAAAACCACGCAAACTTTCCAGCCCAGGCGGTCCATGGTGTGCATGACAATGTATTTCTTTGTGCCGTCAGCCGTGGTTCCGAAAAATGAATTGTCCTGGCGCCGCACAATATCGTCCCAGAGATTGGAGAAGTCTTCCGACCTGCCCTCGGAGTTTTCCACAGTGCTGCGCTCGCTCAACACCCGGCCCGAAGCGTCCATGACCAGCAGATAGCCGGT
>JAVBRZ010000145.1:0-6365 GCA_031547425.1 Desulfovibrionaceae bacterium | reverse complement strand
GGACCAAAAAGGCAAAACGCGAAAAGCCGGAACGCAAAAAAACGAAAGGCAGCAGGATGGATGCTTCGCTCCGTTGCACTGCGCTCAGCATGACAAGCCACAAAGGTTGCAGGCAAGCCCGAACCGTGTCCGCTTCATTTTATCGCGCCGCTGCTGATGGGGGGCATTACAGCCTTTCCGCCTTTTTGCTTTCGCCTTCCCGTTTCCGCCTTTTCGCCTTTCCCCATGCCGGGCAAGGACAGCGCCGGCACAACGCGGACACCGCCTGAACTTGCCGGCCACCTCATTAACTTGTCATCCTGAACGCAGTGAAGGATCCATCTTCTATTCCCTTTGCCGCGGCCCCGGCCGCCAACGGCATTATCCGAGTTTTAAGGCAAGGCCCGCATTTTTCCGGCGGAAGAAAAAACAGCGCGATTTTTTTGCAAGAATTCAAGATCAGCAATTCAGAGTTGACGAAGAAACCCGTCTTGAGGCATATTTCAGTCTGATGGCAAAAAAACGCCGTTAAATCAGCTTTGGCCGCAAAAACGGTTTTTGGGCCAGGGGCGGCGTTAACGAAGCAAAAGACTTCAACTCAAAACCGGCGGCGGGTCTCATGAAGGTGATCCAAATCAATCCCGGCATGCTTGCCTTTTACTACGGCGCCGACAGCGCGGCTCCAAGCCCCGGCGCCGGTTCCGAGGATGACTGGGTTTACGGCGCCTGCCACAGCCTGGGCGTTGCCGTGTATGCGATTTACAGCGGCCGTTCCTGCATCGTGTTCGACACCTTGTGCTCCCCGCAGCAGGCCGGCGAGGTCAAAAGCCATCTGCAGGCGGTCCTGGGCATCGAAAAATTCACGGTGGTGAACAGCCACTGGCATCTGCACCACATCGGCGGCAACGAGCTGTATAAAGACTGCAACATTATCGGCACCCGTAAAACGCGCGCCGAGCTGGTCGCGCAAAAAGCGCTCATCGAAACAGGCACATCCTCGTGGGGGCCGCCGTCCATTGAAACCGTGCGGCCGCCGGACATCGTCTTCGATACCGGGCTGTCCGTGTTCCTGGATGACCTGGAAGTGCGCCTTATGGCGGTCAATATTCACAGCGAAGACAGCCTGTGCGCCTTTTTGCCCGCATATGGGGCCCTGCTCGCCGCCGACATGGTTGAGGACACCGTCCCCTTCATCACCGACCCCAAGGCCATCCCCGCCCACGTCAAGAACTACGGCCGCCTGCGCGAGCTGGACCTCAAAACCATTCTGCCCAATCACTGCCGGCTGCGGGCTTTGGAAAACGGCGGCTACCCGCGCGAGATCATTGAAGCTTCGGCCCATTACCTGGACAGCCTGTACAAACTGCTGGCCACGGACCCCGACGCCGAGGTTCCGGACGTGAAAAGCTTTATGGCCCAATATCTCGACAGCGGCCTCCTTTCTTACTGGCCCCCTTACGAGCGCGTGCACAATACCAATGTGCGCAAGCTGCGGGATTATTTCAAAAACGGGTAGGGCGTTCCCTTTGCCCGGCGGCAAAGTGAAAGGCAGGAAGCCGGCAAAAATGAACAACAAATCCCCCGGAGGCAGCTTCCTGTCTCCGGGGGATTTGTTTGAAAGGAGCCCGTTGTAAAATGCCTTGTAGCGCCTCGCCTCAATAAGGTTCAAGGGGGCTGAGGGTGTTTGCGGGGAGCGGGACTTTAGAGCATTTTAACTTTGAAATGTTACACCATCTGCAGCATTTAAAAGACAAAAAACACAGCCTTTTATCATACACGTTCACGCCGAAGCGGCCTGAACTAAAGGCACGCTGCGCTGCTCGCTTGCGGGCGTCTGCCGGCGCATCCGCCAGAGCATTTTTCTCAATATATAATTTAAATGTTAAAATGCATCTAGACTGCGGGATAATAGCTCCTGAGGATGTTTTTTGAATATCACCTCAAGGATGATTTTGGACAAAAAATGCGCTTGCGCGGGGGCGGGCGGGGCCGAAAAGATCACCCCGGCGGCGGGAACGGGTTATGGGCATAGGGGGCGGGGAACTTCCGGCGCGGCCTTTGATTTTTTTGGCCTTTCCGCCGGAAATCACTTGCCTTCGCGGGCAAGAAAGGATACTGTGCCGCCACAGAGGATGAGGCCGCGATTGGCCGTAGGCGAGTGGTTCGCCCCCCAAGGTTTTTTTCGTTAATAACCTTTTATGGAGGAATTATAATGTACGAGAACGTTAGCCTGAGAAACAAGCACCTTTTGAAGATCTATGACCTTCGTCCCGACGAACTGATGTACCTGCTTCGTCTGTCCGCCAAACTGAAGGCCGACAAGCGCCTGGGCAAGGAACAGAAGTTCATGCAGGACAAGAACATCGTGCTGCTGTTCGAAAAAGACTCCACCCGCACCCGCTGCGCCTTTGAAGTCGCCTGCTTCGACCAGGGCGCCCGCTGCACCTACCTCGGCCCCTCCGGCTCCCAGATGGGCAAGAAAGAATCCATGGCCGACACCGCCCGCGTGCTCAGCAAGATGTACGACGGCATTGAATACCGCGGCTACGCCCAGACCATCGTGGAAACCCTGGCTAAATTCTCCTACGTGCCCGTGTGGAACGGCCTGACCAACGAATCCCACCCCACCCAGATCCTGGCCGACTTCCTGACCATGCACGAATACCTGCCCTGCCGCCCCATGAACAAGATGACCTTCTGCTTCATGGGCGATGCCCGCTTCAACATGGGCAACTCCCTGATGATCGGCGCGGCCAAGATGGGCATGGACTTCCGCTGCATCGCTCCCAAGAGCCTGCAGACCTCCGACAAGGTGTTCAAGATGGCCAAAGAAGTGGCCAAGTCCACCGGCGCCAAGATCACCATGACCGAAGACGTGAAGAAAGGCCTCAAGGGCTGTGATTACGTTTACTCCGACGTGTGGGTGTCCATGGGCGAACCCGAAAGCGTGTGGGCCGAGCGCATTAAGCTGCTGAAGCCCTACCAGGTTAACGCCGCCGCCATGGAAGCCACCGGCAACCCCGATGCCAAGTACATGCACTGCCTGCCCGCCTTCCACAACATTGAAACCGTGATCGGCAAAGAAATCGGCGAAAAGTTCAACATGCTCGACGGCATGGAAGTCACTGAAGAAGTGTTCGAATCCCCCGCCTCCATCGTTATGGACGAAGCCGAAAACCGCATGCACACCATTAAGGCGGTCATGGTCGCTTCTCTGTCCGACGCCGTGGCCAACTACGAATACATCGAAGGCACCGGCTGCTGCGGCTGGTAGTCTGAAAATGTGTTCGGCGCGCCAAGCGCCAATGCCATTGAATTAGGCAGAAAATAGATATCCCGGCCGGAGCTCAAGTTCCGGCCGGGATTTTTTTGTCGGCCCCCAAGGCGGTACTGTGCAATGCCGTGATGCCCCCGCGTTCCACCGTCCCCGGCTCCGCGTTCCACCGTCCCCGGCTCCGCGTTCCACCGTCCCCGGCTCCGCGTTCCGTCACCCCTTCATTTGTCATCCCCCCCGCGCCCCCGCGCCCTGTCATTTCCGCGCCCCGTCATTCCCATGTCCTTCGTCTGCCGCTCCCGCGCCCCCGCGCACTGTAATCCTCCGGCTTGATCTGGGGATCCATGCCTTTTGCCTTCCGTCTGTTTGCTTTCCCATGCCGAGCAAAGATAGCGCCGGCACAACGCGGACACCGCCGCCCCTGGCCGCAACCGCCAGCGCTTGTCATCCTGAACGAAGTGAAGGATCCATCTTCAATCCCCTTTGCGGCGACCCGATCCAGCCCAAGAAAATGAAAGGCAAAAAGGCATGGATTCCCTGGTCAAGCCAGGGAATGACGGTGCGCGGGGGCGCGTGCGGGCCGCGACTCCGTCGCCTGGCGGCTCAGGAGAAAGCGCCCTTGCAAAAACACAAAAAACCGGAAGGCAAAAAGCCGAAACGCAAAAAGCCGGAAGGCGGCAAGATGGATCCTCCATTGCACGGCGCTTCGTTCAGGATGACGAACGAGGGGGCGCGGGATGACGAGCGGGGGGGGGCGGGCCGCCGCAAAGGGAGTTGAGGATGGATTCTTCACCGCACGGCGTTTTGTTCAGAAGGACAAGCGCTGGCGGTTGCCGGCCAGCTCAGGCGGTGTCCGCGCTGCCCGCTTGCGGGCGCCGCCTGGTTGCGTCGCGCGCGCCACCAGAGCATGCCAACCTATTGAAACATTACAGCTAGAGCATTTTAACTTTGAAATGTTACACCATATGCAGCATTTAAAAGACAAAAAACATAGCCTTTTATCATACACGTTCAGGCCGAAGCGGCCTGAACTAAAGACACGCTGCGCTGCCCGCTTGCGGGCATCCGCCGGCGCATCCGCCAGAGCATTTTTCCTTAATATATAATTTAAATGTTAAAATGCTCTAATTAAACAGCCCGGTCGTCCAGGTTATGGCCCTGGTATAGCAGGCCGAAACGTCGCGCGGGGTGAGGCCCAGGCCGGCTGTCCGGATGCGGATTTCGTCCCAGCGGCCGCGTTCGTAGTCGAGGAGCAGCGAAAACCAGGCCCGGTATTCGGTGGCCTCGCCTTGAAGGGTGCGGGTGAGGGCCTCGTCGATTTTTATTTCCGCGGCAATGTCCCGCAGGGGCAGGTTCAGCAGCGTTTCCAGCATGGAAAACAACCCGACGAGGAACAGGGTTTCCGGCGGCGGACAGGGCAGGGTGCTTTCGCGGGCCAGAAGCTCCAGAAACTTGCCCCGGAAAGCGGCTGTGGTAATGGTGTGTTTGGCCAGCGGCCCCAGGGCGAGGTCGGCGAGGATGGTTACATACGCCCACTGCTCAAGGCCCGCGCGGCCGAGGAGCAGCACGCTGGACTCAATGGAGGTTATGGCGTTGGGCAGGGAAAAGTAGGCGGAATTGAGGTAGCGCAACAGGCGGTAGGCCAGGGAAACGTCGGCCCGGATCAGCGCGGCCACCTCTTCCATTGTCCAGTCCGGGTCGGCCAGGTATTTCAGCAGTCTGGTCTTGACCACCTGGGACGAGGAAAAGCTTTTGCCCGTAACCACAGTGCCCTGGGTGCGCACATCGCCCTGCAGGTAGGTGAAGTCCAGGTCCAGGCACAGCTCGGTTTGCTCCGGCGTGACGTTGCAGGCCAGCAATTTCGCGCCGTGCGCCTTCAGCCAGTCGGCCGTGAGTTTAAGCTCGTCAGGTTCAAATTCCCGGATGTCGACGCGCACGATGTCCGCCAGGGGCAGAAACACGATCCATTCGTGCCCGGCGCGCGGGAAGGGCAGCATGAGCAGGTAGCCGGCCTGCTTGAGATCGGCCAGGGCCCGCCCCAGGGCTTCGGCGTCCGTGACCCGGCCGCCCAGGCTGAGGCAGCAGATGTCCGCCGGAAACATATATGGCGTGTTGTTTAAAATCAGGCCTTCATCCAGGGGCAGGCTCAAGCGCTCGTTTTTGCCGGTCAGGGGCATGACCAGGGCAAAAGCGCCGGACAAGGCGGCGGCGTCGCCGGGCAGGCCGGCCCGCGGACCGGCCTCGGCCTTTGCGGCGATGTCGCCCAGCAGCAGGTCGTAACCCCAGACTTTATCGCCGCCCTCAAACACCGGCACCCGGGTGACCATGGCATTGCCGGGCGCGGGAGCTTTGTCGCCCGGTTCGGGCAAAGCGCCGGGCAGTAATGAATCAGAAGGCTTATGTATCATCGCGGGTCATCCAAAAGCTGATCTGTCCACAAGATCCGCATTTTTTAACACTTCATGTTTTTTCAAACCCTCCGTCCCGCCCGCGCCGCAAGGGCCGCGTTCCGGACGGCCACGGTTTTCCGTAGCCTGAGCCTTTCAAGCCGCCTTAGTGGGGCGGTCGAAAAACCATATTAGATATCATCATAAAAAGGGAAAGAGGGAAAGAGTTTTTTTACCCAGGCAACGCCAACGCATGCCTCGCGCCGCGCGGTCTCTTCGCCCGCTCCTCTTTCCGGTGCAAGTTCAGGCGGGCGCTGGGCGGGGTCGGGGCTCATTTCCCGGCCAGCCTGGTTTCCAGTTCCGCGTCAGGCCGTACAGTCAGGGTGCGCCAGATTTTATCCACCAGCACCTGGCCGGGCGCGCCGCCTTTGACCGGGCGCACGTCGCGGGCGAGGGCCACCATGATTTCCGCGCGGGAGTCGTTTTTCCAGGCGCTTTTCAAGGCCGTGAGCCCGCCCGCTTCCGCCAGGCTCTCTTCGGGCACCTCCGCCAGGGCATGGGCGCGGCGCAGCAAGGTGTGGGCGCTGGGCCCGTTCTGGGCGTGCAGCCACAAGTCGTGGGGCGCGGCCAGTTTGAGCAGGGCGCGGTTGCCCTGCGCATTTTTGCCGCGCCAGATAATAAACCCGTCGCTGCTGACAAAACGGCTGATGTCCTTGTGCGGGGCG
>JAVBRZ010000102.1:0-8985 GCA_031547425.1 Desulfovibrionaceae bacterium | reverse complement strand
AGGAATGCATTATTCTTTCTCCTAATCAGCCCAACAGTGATGGTGAAAATCTTGATGTCGCGCCCGGCGCTTCCGGCCAGACCGGCGGTTTGCAGAGCGCAAAACCACAGAGACGCAACGAGCCGCAGGATACGGTGCGGCGCAACGAGCAGATCCGGGCCCGCGAAGTGCGGGTAATCGGCGCGGACGGCGAACAATTGGGGGTACTCTCCCGGATTGAGGCCGTAAGCATCGCCAGGGAGCAGGGCTATGACCTGGTGGAGGTGGCGGCCACCTCAGACCCGCCCGTTTGCCGGATCATGGATTACGGCAAGTACAAGTACGAGCAACAGAAAAAAAAGCAGGACGCAAAAAAGCGCCAGAGCGTGGTCCAAATTAAGGAAATCAAGCTGCGCCCCAAAACCGACGAGCATGATTTTGAAACCAAGCTCAAGCACATCCGGCGTTTCCTGGAAGACGGCGACCGCGTCAAGGTGACCATTTTCTTCCGGGGCCGCGAGATTGTGCATAAAGATCGTGGTGTGGCGGTTATCGACCGGGTTATTGAAGAGACCAAGGACCTGGGCCGCGTGGACCAGGAGCCCAGGCCCGAAGGCCGCACCCTGCAGATGCTGCTGGCGCCTCTGGCTAAAAAGTAAGTTCCCCTGCCCGGTCCCCATCCGTTTCTCAATTCGTCTCGGGTTGGACGGGGGGCCTTGGTTGGCGGATTATCATTTGGGCGGGGCAAAATCCAGGCAGAAAGTGCTTGCCAATTATTTTAATTTAGCGCAATATGCCCCTTCCGCCCGGATAAGGGCGGATGACAAGTGACGTCTTTAACGGCGAGAGGTGGTGAGCACCCTTGGCCGTTAATATATTAAGGAGTGGATCATGCCCAAGATCAAAACCAAACGTTCCGCAGCCAAGCGCTTCAGCGTGACCGGCAGCGGCAAGTTCAGACGTCGGCGCCAGAACCTCAGGCACATTCTGACCAAGAAGAACGCCAAGAGGAAGATGCGCCTCGGACAGGATGCTGAAGTGGATTCCGCCAACATCAAGGCGGTGCGCCGCTTGTTGCCTTACGTCTAGAACGTGAGGCGTGAACGACCCCGCTGGCCGATCTCTCGCCTCGTGGGGGAAATTTAAAATGGAGGATTAATCCATGCGTGTGAAGAGAGGTATGGCCGCCCACAGGCGCCATAAGAGGTATTTGGAAGCCGCCACGGGCTTCAGGGCCGGAAGGCATAAGTTGTACCGCACCGCCCGCGAGGCGGTGGAAAGAGCCGGTTGTTACGCGTACCGCGACCGTAAGGTCCGCAAGCGCGAATTCCGCAAGCTCTGGATTCAGCGCGTCAACGCCGGGGCCAGGCAGCACGGGTTGTCTTACAGCCGGTTCATCAACGGCCTGAAATTGGCCGGTATTGCCTTGGACCGCAGGGTCTTGGCCGATCTTGCCGTGCGGCAGAAGGAAGACTTCGCCAAAATCGTCGAGATTGCCAAATCCAAACTTAATTAACAACCTGGTGAGGTTCCCATGAACCTGCTCCACGAGCTGGAAAGCCTGGCGCCGGACCTTGAACAAGGCCTGGCCCAGGCTTGTTCGTTGCCTGAACTGGAAGAATTGCGGGTGTTTTTTTTGGGCCGCAAGGGGAGGCTCGCCGGGATCATGTCCCGCCTGCCCTCACTTGCGCCTGAAGAGCGGCCCGCTTTCGGCAAAGCGGCCAATGAGGTCAAGGACAAGCTGACCGCGTTGTTCGAGGCCCGCAAAACAACCCTGGAAGGCGCGGCCCGCGCGGAAGCGCTGGCCGGGTTCGATCCTTCCCTGCCCGGCCGCCTGCCCTGGCAGGGCAGCGCGCACCCCATCAACCGGGTTATGAATGAAATCTGCACGTTGTTCGCGGATCTCGGCTATGAAATTGTCGTGGGCCCGGAAGTGGAAAACGACTATTACAATTTCGAGGCCCTGAACCTGCCCGCCGATCACCCGGCCCGCGATATGCAGGACACCCTGTTTATCAACGAGCGCATCGTGCTGCGCACCCACACCTCACCCATGCAGGTGCGGACCATGCAAAAACGCCGGCCGCCCGTGGCCGTCATCGCGCCGGGCAAAGTCTATCGCCGCGACTCGGACATCACTCACACGCCCATGTTCCACCAGGTGGAAGGGCTGTTGGTGGATAAAAAAGTGAGCATGGCCGATTTGCGCGGCACGCTCACCGCTTTTGTGCGGGGCTTGTTTGGAGAGTCGACCGCGGTGCGTTTCCGCCCCAGCTTTTTCCCTTTTACCGAGCCCAGCGCGGAAGTGGATATTTCCTGCGTGATCTGCGAAGGCCAGGGCCGCCACAAAGCCGGCGATCCTTGCCGCATCTGCAAAGGCACGGGTTGGTTGGAGGTTCTTGGCTGCGGCATGGTGGACCCGGCCGTGTTCGCGGCTGTGGGCTATGACTGGGAAGAGGTGTCCGGCTTTGCTTTTGGCATGGGCGTTGAGCGCATCGCCATGCTCAAATACGGCATTACCGACCTGCGCATGTTCTTTGAAAACGACGTGCGCTTTTTGGGGCAGTTTATTTAGAGCCTTTCACACTTGAAATGCTCCGGCGATGCGCGGTGCAGCGAAGCGCCGCCCGCAAGCGAGCGGCGCGGCGTGCCTTTGGCACAAGCCGCCCCGGCCGCCACCCCCGCCTGAGCCCGATTTGGGGTGGTCAGACATGGGATTGGAGGATATATCCTCTTTGGGTAAAGTTACTCCTGAAAAATGTCCTCCCTCGAAAAACCAATGGCCGGTTGGCGCCAACCAAGCCGCGAAGCTCGCCAGGTTTGTGACAACGGTGTAAAATAATTAGCCAAACAGGTCCGGGGGGCCGCTATGCGTTTGAGTCTTAACTGGCTGCGGGAATTTGTGCCCTTTGAGGGCGAGGCCGAGGAACTGGGCCGCCGGCTGACCATGCAAGGCATGGAAATGGAGGGCGTTGAGCGGCCCTTCGCGCATCTGTCCGGCCTGGTGGTGGGCGAAGTGCTCACTTGCGAGCGGCACCCGGATGCGGACAAGCTCAAAGTTTGCCGCGTGAATGTGGGCGGCCCTGAAATTTTGGACATCGTCTGCGGCGCGCCCAATGTGGCGGCCGGGCAAAAAGTGGCCGTGGCGCCGGTGGGGGTGACCCTGCCCGGCGGCCTGACCATTAAAAAGGCCAAACTGCGCGGCGCGCTTTCCGTGGGCATGATCTGCTCCGAAGCGGAGCTTGAGCTCTCGGACGACCACGGCGGCATTATGGTTTTGCCGCATGGCGCAAGCCCCGGCGCGCGGCTGATTGACGCGCTGCCTTTGGACCACGAAGTCCTGGAAATCGGCATCACCCCCAACCGGGGCGACTGTTTGTCCATTTTGGGCCTGGCCCGGGAAACCGCCCTGGCCTTTAATCTGCCCCTGACTTTGCCCCCCGCGGAACTTGCGGAAAGCGGACAGGACGCGCGCGGCCGCATGGCAGTGGACATTGAGGACCCGCAGGGCTGCCCTCTGTATTACGGCCGGATTATTGAAAACGCGGCGCTCGGCCCCTCCCCGGACTGGCTGCGCTACCGTTTAAAGGCCATGGGCTTGCGCGCCCACTCCAACGTGGTGGATGTGACCAACTACGTGCTCATGGAGCTGGGGCACCCCTTGCACGCCTTTGATCTTGATCTTTTGGCCGGGAACAGAATCATCGTCAGGCGCGCCGTAGCCGGGCAGCGCTTCACCACCCTGGACGGCGTGGAGCGCGAGCTTACGGCGTCGGATCTTCTGATCTGCGACGCGGAAAAAGCCGTGGCCCTGGCCGGGGTCATGGGCGGCGCCAATTCGGAAATCAACGACGCAAGCCGCGCCGTGTTTTTGGAAGCCGCCATTTTTGATCCGGTGGCCATCCGCCGCACCGCGCGGCGCCTGCACTTGCACAGCGAGGCTTCTTACCGTTTTGAGCGCGGCGTGGACCAGGGCAATGCCGAATATGTGATCCGCCGCGCCTGCCATCTTTTGCAGGCCCTGACCGGCGGCCGGGTATTGCCCGGCCTGTGCGGCAGCGAGGCGCGCCCCGCTCCCAAGCACAGGCTGCGCTTCAGGGTGCGGCGGGCCAACGATATTTTGGGCGTGGCCGTGGATAGCGATTTTTGCCTGCAAACCCTGCAAAAAGTGGGTTGCGGCGTGGAGATCGCCCCGGAAAATGTGCCCTGGGAGGTAACTCCGCCCGCGCATCGCCCGGACCTCACGCACGAGGCGGACCTCATTGAGGAAGTGGGCCGCGTTTACGGCCTGGACCGCATTGCGCCCGCCTTGCCGGCCATTGCCCAGAACAGCGAAAGCCTGCACGCAAACACCGAGTATCATTTCCTGCTGAACTTGCGTAATTGGGGCGCGGGCCTGGGCCTAAACGAAGTGATCAATTACAGCTTTGTGGGGCACAAGGATCTTGACCTGCTGAACCTGCCGGCTGCAGGGCGCATTTCCATCATGAACCCCTTGAGCTCGGAGCAGGATGTGCTGCGCACGGCCGTGGCCGCCGGGCTTTTGAACAGCCTGCGTCACAACCTCGGGCAGGGCAACACGGGCTTGCGCCTGTTTGAAACGGCCCGCGTATTTTTTGAGGATAAAGATTCCGAAACCCTGGCCCGCGAGCACGGCCGCCTGGGCCTTTTGCTTTATGGCCGCCGTTTTGACTCCCTATGGCCGCAGAGCGACGAGTACATGGATTATCAGGACCTCAAGGGCCTGGTTGAGCACCTCTTGCGCCGCCTCAATTTGCCGGCCGGCAGCTTCTCCCTGGAAACCGGCCACCCCTGGCTGGCGCCCTGCGTGCGCCTGGCTGTGGCGGGCCGCGACGCGGGCGTGCTGGGCCAGGTCAAGCCTGAGATCGCCGATGCCCACAACGCCCGTTTGCCGGTGTGGGTGGCCGAGCTGGACACGGACGTCCTGCGCGAGCTGGCCGCCGGCCGGGCTCCGGCGTTCAGCCCCCTGCCGCTTTACCCGCCGGTGCGCCGCGACATTACCGTGATGTGCCCCGAAGCGCTGTGCGTGGAAGAGGTGGTTGGGCAAATTGCGGCCTTGCGCCTGCCCTGGCTGGAAGAGGTGCAGCTCGCGGACGTGTTTGTGCCGGAAGGCAAAGCGGAACGCAACCTTACCTTCCGCTTGACTTTCCGCCACGCCGAGCGCACCCTTAAAGACGCCGAAGTGGACAAAGAAAGGGAAAAGGTGGCGCAGGCCCTGGTGGCCGCGCTGCCGGTGCGGGTTTAGAAGCGGCCGTCGGGGAGGGGGAACCCCTCCCCCCAGACCTCTTCCCCTCCTGAACCTTTATCAGAGCGGCGCGATGGGGGACTAAGAAGCCGGGGGCCGTTTCTTAGGGAGCCGCCTCCCCCAAAAAGCCGACGGCCGGTTGGTGCGGGTCAAACCGCGCAGCCCGCTAGGTTTATAACCACGGCGTAAAATGTACAGCCAAACAGGCCGGGCATATGTCGGAAAAGATCTACCGTATCGGCGAAGCGGCCGCTCTCCTGGACCTTAAAGCCTATGTGCTGCGCTTTTGGGAGACCGAATTTCCGCAACTTGTGCCCGTACGCACAGATAAGGGGCAGCGCCTTTATTCTGAAGGCAATATCGCCCTTTTGCGCCGTATCAAATATCTTTTGCACGAACAGGGTCTGACCATTGAGGGCGCGCGTCGGCTTCTGGCCTCCGCAACAAAAGACAACGGGCAAATCCAGGCGCAGGGGGCGGCTTTTCCCGCTCCGCCAGCCGCGCAATCTCAACTTCCCTCCGGGCCGGAACTGGGCTATAGTGCTCCCGAGACGGCTGTCCCGCCTGAAAGCGCCCCCGGGGCGGCGTCTGGCCCGGCGGCCGAGCTTTCCGCCCGTAATGGCGAATTTGCGGCCATTGATCCGGCCGTGCTCGCGGAAGTCATTGACGGCCTGGAGGAAGTGCGCCGCATGTTGTTGCCGCGCTGAAGACAATTAACTTTGAAAAAGTTAATTCGCTCCGACGGATGCGCAAGCGGATGTCCGCAAGCGGGCAACGCGGCGTGCCTTGCACTCAGGCCGCTTCGGCCTGAACGTGTACGATAAAGCTGTGCTTTTTGTGTTTTAAAAATGCTACATGCAACAAAGCATTTCAAAGCTGATACGCTAAGGCGAACCTTGTTTTCATGAATAAGCGCCGCCCGCCTGAAGCGGAGCGTAATGTTAGAGTGGAACATGATTCTATGCCCTTCTTTGCTTTCCTGTGATTTCGGCCGCCTAGGCGAGGAGTTGACCGCTCTTGAGGCCGCCGGCCTGGAATGGGTACACTGGGACGTCATGGACGGCTCTTTTGTGCCCAATATCACCATGGGCGCCCCGATCATTAAAAAACTGCGGGGCGTCTCCTCTTTATATTTCGATGTGCACCTGATGATTGAGCAACCGGAGCGTTATTTGGCGGACTTTGCCGAGGCCGGGGCCAACATGCTTTGCGTGCATGCCGAAGCCAGCCTGCATTTGCAGCGCACTCTGGCCGAAATCCGCCGTTTGGGCATGCATTGCGGTGTAGCCCTTAACCCGGCCACGCCCCTGAGTGTTCTGGACTATGTGCTGGAAGACCTGGACATGGTCCTGATCATGAGCGTCAACCCCGGTTTTGGCGGCCAGAGCTTCATCCCCTCGGCCCTGCGTAAAGTCGGGGAACTGGCGGACCTGATCGTCAAGCGCGGTTTGAACATGCATATCCAGGTGGACGGCGGGGTGACCCCGGAAAATACGGCCGCCCTGGTGCAAGCCGGAGCCACGGTTCTGGTGTCGGGTTCGGCCTTTTTCGCCCATCCCCCCTATGCAAAAAGGCATCAGGAGTTTTTAGCCGCCGCCCGGGGCGGGGAAACCACAAGGGGCGGCAGTGTTTCTTGAAGTTTCCCCGCCCCGGACCCCACCTCTTTCTCAGCCCTTATTGGGGTGATTGCAACAGCAAGCCGGTCTTGGGCGTGAACGCGGCGGTAAAGCCTTCATTGAATTTTGCGTAATCTTAACCGTTTAAAGACAAACAGATCCAAGGCCGAGTATATGATGGAAGAGAAAAAGACGATCAGCCGCAAGGAATTGGCCGACGCCATCAGGGTGTTGAGCATGGACGCCGTGGAAAAGGCCAGGTCCGGCCACCCCGGCGCGCCCATGGGCATGGCCGATATGGCCGAAGCCCTCTGGAACGGGTTTTTGAAACACAATCCGGCCAATCCCCGCTGGCCTGACCGCGACCGCGTGGTGCTCTCCAACGGGCATGCCTCCATGTTGTTGTACGCGGCCCTGCACCTGTCCGGCTATGACCTCAGCCTGGAAGACATCAAGAATTTCCGGCAACTGCACTCCAAGACTCCCGGCCACCCGGAGCACGGTTACACGCCGGGCGTGGAAACCACCACCGGACCCCTGGGGCAGGGCGTGGCCATGGCCGTGGGCCTGGCCCTGGGCGAACGCATGTTGGCCGCTGAATTTAACCGCGACGGCTTTCCCCTGGTGGACCACTTCACCTATGTGTTTCTGGGCGACGGTTGCCTCATGGAAGGCATCTCCCATGAAGCCGCTTCCCTGGCCGGCACCCTGGGCCTGGGCAAAATCATCGCCCTCTATGACGACAACGGCATTTCCATTGACTGCCGGGTGGCGCCCTGGTTTGGCGACGACACCCCGGCCCGGTTCAAGGCCTATGGCTGGCAGGTCATCGGGCCCATTGACGGGCAGGATGGCGCGGCCGTGAAGCGGGCAATCGCCAAAGCCCGCAAAAATTTGAACCAGCCCAGCCTGATTTGCTGTCAAACCACCATCGGCTATGGCGCGCCGAAAAAAGCCGATACCGCTTCCTGCCACGGTTCCCCCTTGGGCGCCGAGGAGATCGCCGGGGCGCGGGCTGCTTATGGCTGGTCCTCCGGGCCGTTTGAAATACCCGACGCCATTCGCAAAGCCTGGAATGCCAAAGTCAAGGGCAAGCGGGCCGAGAAAAAATGGCAGGACATGTTCGCGGTGTACAGCAATATTTATCCTGAACTGGCCAGGGAATTCAGCCGCCGCCAGAGCGGGGACCTGCCCGCCGACTGGAGCGCCCAGGCCGAGGCCCTGATGGCCCAGGCCGCTGAGCGGGCGGCCCAGGGCGCTGAAGCCACGCGCATTTCCTCGCGCGAGGCCCTTTCCGCCCTGGCGCTAGGCCTGCCGGAATTATGCGGCGGCTGCGCGGACCTGACCGGGTCCGTGGGCACCAAGGCCAAGTCTTTCAAGGATATCCTGCCCGGCGAGTTTTCCGGCAACTATATTTATTACGGCGTGCGCGAGTTCGCCATGGGCGCGATTATGAACGGCCTGGCCCTGCACGGCGGCGTTCTTCCCAGCGCGGGGACTTTCCTGGTTTTTTCCGATTATGCCCGCAACGCCATCCGCCTGTCCGCGCTTATGAAACAGCGGGTCATCTGGCTGCTGTCCCACGACTCCATCGGCGTGGGCGAAGACGGCCCCACCCACCAGCCTGTGGAACACGTGCCCTCCCTGCGCCTTATTCCCGGTCTCAAAGTCTGGCGCCCGGCCGATGCTGTGGAAACCGCGGCGGCCTGGATCGCGGCCGTGGAAGAGCGGGGCGCGCCCTCGGCCCTGGTTTTAAGCCGCCAGAATCTGCCGCCCCTGCCGCACGGTGACGCCCCCCTAGCCTTGATCCAACGCGGGGCTTATATTCTTAAAGACTGCCCCGGCACGCCCGAAGTCATCCTTCTGGGCACGGGCTCGGAAACGCACCTGGCCCTTGAGGCTGCCGCAATGCTGGCCCAAGAAGGCCGCCGCGCGCGCGTGGTGTCCATGCCCTGCGCGGAAGTGTTCGCGGCCCAGGATAAGGCTTACCAGGAAAGCGTGCTGCCCGCCGCCGTGCGGGCGCGCGTGGCCGTGGAGGCCGCCCATGTGGATTGGTGGCGCAAATATGTGGGCCTGGACGGTCGCGTGGTGGGCATGTCCACTTTTGGCGAGTCCGCGCCCGGC
>JAVBRZ010000060.1:0-7732 GCA_031547425.1 Desulfovibrionaceae bacterium | reverse complement strand
TTCTTGATAGGCACATGCGCCCATCTGTATTCTTCGTTTACGGAATATTGCGGTTTATAGTGCCCCAAACGATTGTGAGTCATGATCACGTTGGACACGTTGTCCAGCACATAAGCCGTGCCGTCGCCGAAAACCACCAGCACGGCGTGGGCCAGGTTGCGGATGGTGTCCTGCAGAATGACGATGCGCAGATCGCCGGCGGGCAGGCCTAACTCGCGCAGGGCATAATATTTGGCAATGCTGTAGTCTTCGCAGTCTCCCGATTTCTGGATGAATTCCCGGGGGGATTCCCAATAATCCGCGACCCCCCACACTTCCATATCCGTACGATAGGGCCTCCGGTTAAAAAAATCGTTCACCAGCTTCAGTTTTTCCTTCAAACCAAGACCGGCCGCTTTTTCCTTGAGCGCCTCCCACTTGATCTTGGTGGCCGCATCGCTTTTAAACGTGGGGTTTTTGGCTTCCTCTTTGAGCACCCGGTCCCACTTGGGCAGGTTTTTCAGGGCCCCCCGAAACTCCACGGTATTGAACAAGCGTAGAGGTTCGCCTTCCGCCCGGGCGGACGACGCCCACAAAAGCGCCGCTATGAACAGCAGTACCGGCAATAACCGCAGGCCGGCACTTTTGCCTGATTGTCCGCCGCATCCCATTATTTTTCAGTAAAAGCATCCTGTTGGGCTTTCATGATGGGTTTAAGCAAATAGTCCAGCACTGAACGTTTGCCGGTTAAAATATCCACAGTGGCGGTCATGCCGGGCATAATTTCCAGGTTTTTGCCGCGATACTCAATATAGTTCTTGTCAGTGCGCAGCCTGACCAGATAAAAATATTCGCCGTTTTTCTCCTCAATGGTGTCCGCGCTGATCTGCTCCACTTTGGCGTTCATGCCGCCGTAGATGGAAAAGTCATAAGTGGAAATTTTGATCACCGCGTCCTGGTCCTGGCGCAGCAGCCCGCGGTCCGAAGGCCTGATTTTGGCCTCCACCACCAGGGTGGTATCCAGGGGCACGATTTCCAGAATGGGTTCGCCCGGCTTGACCACGCCGCCCAGGGTGTTGATGATGATGCGCTGAATGGTGCCGCGCACCAGGGAGCGCACTTCGGTTCTGGTCACCCGGTCCTTGCCGGCGGCAATGGTTTCCAGGAGGGAGTTCAGTTCCACGCGCCGCTTGCTGACCTCGTTTCTGATTTCCGTTTCATATTCGGCTTTGCGCTGGGCGATGCGGCCCTGGGCTTCCCCGGCGGCCTGCTGCGCGCCGGGAATGCTGTAAGTCAAGCTGTCCACCTGGGTGACCAGGTCCTGCTCTTTTTGCAGTTCATTGTTGAACTGCAGCTTGGAGTAAGAGCGGCCCACCATGGGGCGGATCATGGCCACGTTGTCGCGCACCAGCTTGAGGCTGACTTCAAGCTGCTCCTTGCGGGCTTCCATGCCTTCGGCTTCCTGGACCTTCTGCTGGTATTGCGCTTCCAGCACCTGCATTTCAGATTGCATTTTGGCCAGCCAGGCCGCGTGGATGAACATCTGGTCATTGATGATCTGGGGCATGAGTTCGGATTTGGCTCTGAACTCGTCGTTGTATATGGGGGTTTCCCCTTTGACCTCGGCCTCCAGCCGAATGATGGCCGCCTCGTTTTCCATAGCTTTGGCGTAAGCGTCGCGGTAGAAGCTCTGGGCCGACTGGTTATCCAAAAGCACCAGCAACTGGCCCGGCTCCACGACCTGGCCCTCGCGCACGTAAATATCCTGCAGGATGCCGCCTTCCAGGTTTTGCACCACCTGCACGCGCTGAGAAGGCACCACCTGGCCCTGGCCTCTGGTGACCACGTCCAATTGCGCGAAGTAGGCCCAAATCAGGAAGACCACAAAGAACAGAAGCACCGCGCCGCTAAGCATATAAGCCAGCGGGTGCCCGCGCCGGTGCATGGCCGCGTCCACTTCATCCATAAAAGAGAGGTCTTCCCGCTCGAGGGCGTCTGTGTCGTAATATTCCCGCGTGAACATGGCCAGGGGGTCGCGGCTGTCCCCAAACTTGTGCACAGGCTCTTCAGCCTCGGGGCTGTGAAGGCCCAAGCTCAGAAAAGACAGCGCCCTTTTGATTTTACCGGGACGGTGCTGCTCGGGAGTGGGCTGTTGATTGTCAGCCGCCGGCTGTTGGTTGTCAGACATAGATATAAGTCCTTATGCAGATGCGGTGGCCGCCTGGGGCTTGCGCTGCCGGGCCGCCTGGATTTGTTCATTGCGCAGGGCGTTGAGCACCGCGTCCTTGGGGCCGTCCGCCAAGATTTGGCCGTTGTCAATGACTACCAGCCTGTCCACCAGATCCAGCATGCTCAGGCGGTGGGTGATGATCACCAGGGTTTTGTCGCCCATGATGGTGGCCAGACGCTGCTTGAACATGTTTTCAGATCCGTTGTCCATGTTGCTGCTGGGTTCGTCCATGATCAGGATGTCCGGGTCGTGAAGCAGGGAACGGGCAATGGCCACGGACTGGCGCTGCCCGCCGGACAGGTTCATGCCCCGCTCGCCCACGGGCATGCCGAAACCGGCCGGGTGCGCGCGGATAAAGTCGATAACCCCGGAAACGGTGGCCGCGCGCAAAATCATGCGGTCATCGGCATGGGGCATGCCCAGGGCGATGTTGTCGCGCACCGAACCGAAGAACAGGTAGTTGTCCTGGGATACATAGCCCACGCGGGCGCGCAGATCGGCCACGTCCAACTGGCGGATGTCCACCCCGCCCAGCTTGACCGCGCCTTCGGAGGGTTCGTACAAGCCCACGCACAGGCGCCCGAAAGTGCTTTTGCCCGAGCCCATGCGCCCGATAACCCCGACTTTTTCCCCGGCATTGATATGCAAGGTCACGTTATTCAAGGAAAACCGTTCGGAGTTGGGGTATTTGAACATAACGTGGTCAAGGGTGAGCGCGGCGGGCAGCTCGCCGAAGTCCACATACTGCTTTTCGTCGGGGCGCTCTACAGGCAGTTCCATGAGCATGTCCAGGGATTTCAGGGCCATGCGCGATTGCTGCAGGCGCGAGAGCATGGACGCGATCTGGGACAAGGGGGCCATGGCCCGGCCGGCCATCATGTTGCAGGCGATGAGCCCGCCCATGCTCAGTTCCTTGTTGGCGATCATGATTACGCCCCAGACAATGATGATCACGCTGACCATCTGGGTGGCCAGGATGGAGGTGTTCAGGGACAGGTTGCTTAAAAATTTGATGCGGCTGGAGGACAGGGCGTTCATGCCGATGACCTTTTCCCAGGCGCGCTGCATGCGGCCTTCGGCCATGCAGGTTTTCACGGTTTCCAGGCCGTTGATGATTTCCACCAGCAGGGCGTTTTTCTGGGTGTTTTCCTTGTAGCTGGCCTCCACGGCCCGCTGGAAGGAATACTGGGAGAGCAGGCCGGTGATGATGACAATGGGCACGGCCACGATGGGCACCAGAGCCAGCATGCCGCCCAGGGCCGCGATAATGAAGATGAAGAGCAGCAGGAAGGGGATGTCCACCAGGGCCAGCAGGGTGCTGGAACCGAAGAATTCGCGCAGGGATTCAAACTCGCGCAGGTTGTTGGCGAGCGAGCCTGTGGAGTCGGGCTTGGCGTCCAGCTTGAGGTTCATGAGTTGATGCATGAGGCGGCTGGCCAGGATGATGTCCGCGTTTTTGCCGGCCACGTCCACAAAATAGGAGCGCAGGTTTTTAAGCAGAAAATCGAACAGATAGGCAATGGCGATGCCCAGGGCCAGCACCCATAAAGTGTCGTAGGCGTGTTCGCCGTTGGGCACCACACGGTCGTACACGTTCATGAAAAACAGCGGTGAGGCCGTGGCCAGCAGGTTGACGATGACGCTGGCCATGAGCACGTGCTTGTAAATGGGCATGAAGTGAGTAAGCGTGCCCCAGAACCAGCGTTTGGTCTTAAGCAGGCGCAAATTGCTGGCTCTGGTGTCCAGCTTGCCTTCAATCTGGCCGAAAATAGCATAACCGGTGTACTCTTCGGTCAGGTCCGCCGCGGAAAGGCGCGTGGGCAGGCCGTCATTTTCAGGAAAGTAGGCCTCCACGCGTTTGTCGCTTGTAATGCCGGAGAGCACGCAGGCTTTATTGTTTTTAAGCAGCAGAATGCAGGGCAGGGTCAGGGGGGAAATATCGTCCAGGGTGGGGCGATACACGGTTTTGGCCTTCATGCCGCCGAGCCGGGCCGCGCGGATCAGGGCCGAAGGGCGCAGCACGCCTTCCGCAATGGGCAGGCCGGACAAAAGAAAGCTGGGAGAGACCACTTTGCCCAGGAGTTTAAACAGAATGACCAGACACTCGATGAGCGGCGGGTTGTAGTTGACGTCTGAAGGTTCAAGCTCGACTTTGAGGCCGGTGGAGCCGTTTGCGGCTACGGGCACGCCTTCGTCGGGCGGAGGGCAGACGGGCCCCGCCTGGACAGGCGTCTGCTGAACCCGGCCCGGGCCGGCCGCGGAAGCGGCATTAGGAGCATTGGCGGCGCCGGCCGAATTGGGGGCATTTTCTGAAGCAATATGTTGAGAGACGACCTGCTGGCCGTTTTTCGAAGTATCCGACATATCTGGTTCACCACTACCTTATCTTTTGTCAAGTGTCGCTTATGGGCGCATAATGAAAAAACACCACACGACTTCGCAAAATATAACTTATAAAAATATGATTATCAACATGGCGGCGTAAAAAAACTATGCGCATCATTTTTCGCATGTGCGCAATAATATGCTTGAAAATTCCAAAAAATAAGCATAAAGTTCCATAAATTTTTTATTTTTATGCCTAAATTTCGTGTTCGTGCGTGTAAAAGCTTGACGTTGCCCACAAGAATTTGCTTCAAAATACCGTCTATTCTTGACAGGAAAACGTAAATTTAATAAGAATAAATAAAATTATGTTGGTAGATTTGACTTGGAGCGGTTGCGGAAAGATATTTGTCAGTATTTTCAAATGTTTTTCAATGTTAAATTTTGTTTCTTGGTTGGCCTAGTCTGTAACCGATAGACCTCCGGGCGTATTGCCTGGATAAAAGGAAGGAGCTGCTATGCTCAACAATAAATATAGGTTTTTGAAGCTTTCAGCGGCGGCGGCCGTGGGAGTGTGTCTTTGCCTTATATCTCCAGCCCAATCTCCGGCACAGGAGCGCAATGTTAAAGAAACTGTATTGTACAGCATGCAAAACCATCCCAGAATCAAAACCTACCAGGAATACCGCGAGTCCTCGGTTTATGATATCGACCGGGCGCGCTCCGGCTGGTTCCCGCGTCTGGACGCCAGGGCCGGTTACGGCCCGCGCATCTACAGCGACGAAACCACCAGAGCCAGAAATCACGATGACAACTGGTACATGCGCACTGATGCGGAATTGGTGTTGAGCCAGACCCTGTGGGACGGCTGGGCCACCCAGAGTCGGGTGGACATGGCCAAAGAGCGTTACAGCTCGGCTGACAGCCGCTTGTTTGACAACGCCGAGGCCATTGCCCTTGATGCGGTGCTGGCTCACATTGAAGTGCTGCGTTTGACCAAAATTATGGCTTTGTCCGAACAAAACGTTCTGTCTCACGAAAATATTCTGGCCGGGCAACGGGAGCGCGTGTCTTCCGGCGCCTCCAGCATGGCCGACGTGACCCAGACCCAGGCCCGCCTCGCCCGCGCGCAATCTTCGGTGGCCACCTACCAGGGCGAGCTCGACACCGCCGTGGCCGGCTATATCGCCCTTACCGGCGTGCCCCCGGAAAATCTCGCCGGTGTGGACTACCCGGTCGCCACGCCCATCAACTATCAGGAAACCCTGCAGCGTGTTATTGACAGCAACCCCAAACTGGCCGCCCTCAAGTCCGACTCCCGCGCCGCCACGGCTGAAACCGAACTGGCCAAGTCCGCCTTCCATCCCAATATTTTCCTGGAAGCCGGCACAGTATACAAAGATTACATAGACAGCTCCGAATCCTGGGCTCGCGGCGCCACCGTGTTGCTGCGCATGAACTGGAACCTGTTCAACGGCCTGTATGACTACTATAACGTGAAGAGCTACAAGGCCCTGGAACGCCAGGCCCGTTCTGAAATCAACGATCAGTACAACTTGCTGGACCAGGAAGTCAAAAGTACCTGGAACGAGCTTGTCGCCTCCCGCGAGCAGGTGAAGTTCTACAGCGACGCCGTGGACTTCGACATCCAGACCAGAGATATGTACCAGCAGCAATTCGCCCTGGGCGAACGCAGCCTCCTGGACCTCCTGGACTCGGAAAACGAGCTGTACAGCTCTTCTCTGCAACTGGTTACCTCCAAGGCTAACGAAGTGGGCGCCGCGTACCGGCTTCTGGCCCTGGAAGGCCATCTTATCGACAGCCTGGAAATCGGCCGCGACTCCTTTAGCAAGCAGGGGCAAGGCGACTTGGGCAACATTGATGACTGGACCGCTCGCCCTGTGAGCGAAAACCCCAAGGAGCCCGTTGTGCCCGCCACGCCTCCTGACACCTCCGCCCCTGAAATAGAGTCGGAAAGCGGCGCCATGGAATAATTTCCCTGGACAATGGACGTTTGAATGAATTAGACCGGGATGCGCGCGCGTGTCCCGGTCTTTTTACATGAGGGGCTGCGCGCCCCGGTCAGGTGTGGTTAATTGCAAAATTCCCCAAAAAGTTTAAAGGATATTCTGCAAAGATCGTTGGGTGAAAAGCGCGATTTTCAGCCGACTCACGCCGCCTGATGCGGCGCAAAACCCTGACGGATTCTGTAGTGTTTAATTTATAATTAAACACCAGGAACAGCCCCATGGCCTTAACCCGACGCATCATTTTTTTCGCCAAAAAACGGCCCATCGTCTTTTGTCTGTTGTGCCTGTTTCTGCTTTACGCCTGCAATATCACCCGCTACCTGGTCTGGCCGCCCATGTGGGATCTGGAGACGAAAAACCCCGCCAGCACCGCGTTTATGGAATACCGTCAGGAGCAATGGGAAGAGGCCGGGACTAAAGTGAAAGTCAGTTGGACCTGGAAAAACCTTTCCCGCATATCCTCCAATTTACGGCGGGCCGTTACGGTGGCCGAAGACAGCACTTTCTGGGAACATCACGGTTTTGACTGGGAGGGCATGCGCGTGGCTCTGGACAAAAACCTCGACCGGGGGCGCCTGTCGGCCGGAGGCAGCACCATTACCCAGCAGTTGGCCAAAAATCTTTATCTGTCGCCGGAAAAAAATATCGTCCGCAAGTTGCAGGAAGCCATTCTGACCTGTCGTCTGGAAATGAACCTGAGCAAAGAGCGCATTCTGGAAATTTACCTCAATGTGGTGGAGTGGGGCAAGGGGGTTTACGGCGCCGAAGCCGCGGCCCGCCGCTATTTCGGCGTGTCGGCCGCCGCTTTGACTAAAAGCCAGGCCGCGACTCTGGCCGCCATGCTGCCCGATCCCCTGCACCGTTCACCCAACTCCCGGGTAGTGCAAAAACTGGCCGCCATTATTTTGCAGAGAATGCGTTAACCAGAGGCGCGCCGGAGAGAGCCCTTCCCCGCCCCCTGCTTGGCGGGGTAAATGAGTTCTAGAGTATTTTAACATTTAAATTATATATTAATGAAAAATGCTCTGGCGGATGCGCCGGCAGACGCCCGCAAGCGAGCAGCGCAGCGTGTCTTTGGTCCAGGCCGCTTCGGCCTGACCGTGTATGATAAAAGGCTGTGTTTTTTGTCTTTTGAATGCTGCTTATGGGGTACCATTTCAATGTTCAA
>JAVBRZ010000138.1:0-13777 GCA_031547425.1 Desulfovibrionaceae bacterium | reverse complement strand
GCCGTCACTCAGTTTCGGGCTGGCTGGCGGCTGTTTCTTCGGCCACCCAGGCCAGATAAGCCGCATTGACTTCCGGGACGCTTCCCTCCAGCTTGATGCGGCCGCCAGCAAGCCACACGGCGCGGGAGCAAAAATTTTCCACAATCCGCAAATCGTGGGTGACGACAACTGCGGTTTGTATGCCCGCCAGCCTGTTTTCCATGGCAGTAATCGCTTTGCGCTGAAAACGGGCGTCGCCCACACTCAAGGTTTCGTCAATGAGCAGAATGTCCGGGTTGGAGGCCAGGGCAACGGCAAAGCCGAGTCTCGCCATCATGCCCGTTGAGTAAGTGCGCAGCGGCTCGTCCATCCAGTCTTCAAGCTCAGCAAAAGCAATAATTTCAGGCAACACGGCCTCGGCTTCCTTGCGGCTTTTCCCTTGCAACAGGCAGCTGAGGATGGCGTTGTCGCGCCCGCTGTTTTCCTGGTGAAAACCGGGAATGACGTTCAGCAGGCGAATGGAGGGCGAGCCCTCCACAGTTATGGCTCCGGCGCTGGGGTGGTAAATACGGGCTATGATGCGCAGCAGGGTGCTTTTGCCCGTGCCGTTGCCGCCCACCACGGCCAGGCGGTCGCCTTTTTCCAGGCGCAGATTGATGCCGCGCAGCACAGGGGGCTTGCGGTTATTTTGGTAGTGAAAGCTGACATTGTCCAGAGCGAGGCGGAAACCGTTCATCGCATGCACACCATGGGGTATAGTTTGCTGCAGCGCGCGGCGAACAAGACCGCGCCCAGCAGCAGAATCAGGCTTGTGCCCAGGGCGATTCCAACCATTGCCCAGTCCGGGGATTGCCCGTAAAGGAAAATATTCCTGTAGGCGTTGATGTATGCGGCCAGGGGATTGAGGTTCAGAAGCGTCCGATAGACCGGTTCGGCCACGGCATTGGTATCGAAAAATATGCCTGTGGCAAAAAAGAGCCCGGATAGAAGCAAATTGACGGCTACTTTGAAGTCTGGAAAAAAAGGCACGATGGCCGCCGCGCCTACGGCGCAGGCCGCGGTGAAGGCAAACTGCCCGGCCAGCAGCAGCGGGATGCCAAGCCAGGCCGGGGCGAGAGTTTTTTCCCAAAACAGAAAAAAGCAGAGCAGCAGGGAAAAGGGAATGCAGTATTTGCAGGCATCCTGCAACAGCGAAGCCAGGGGAAAATACACGGCGTTAACCGCATATTGCGTGTGGATATGCGAATTGAACTGTATGCTTGAGGCCGCGTTGCTCACGGCGTTGGAAAAAAATTGCCACTGCACGATGCCGCAAAGCAGAAAACTTGGATAATTGGGAATCTTGACCCGTTGAAAAACGCCGAAAATCACATACAGGGCGATAAAAAAGGCCAGGGGCTCAAGCACCCACCACACCTGCTTGAAACGATAGCCCGCATATTCCCTGCGCCGAGTCATGGACACAGTGACCAGCAGCAGATCCCACTGCCTGCGGAGTTGTTCTTTCACAACGCCCTCCTTTGGTCCCTGCCGGCCGGCAGCACCAGCGCCCCGCGTTCAGCCTGAGGCGCCGCAAGGCAATACATGCCCGCCCTGCTCAAATTAGGGTTGTACCAGGGATCGTCATCCAGGCGCGTCCCCCACCTCGCCCGCAGATAAGCCCACTCGGTCTGGCGGTGTTTTTTCATCTCCGGCGAGAGGTCCGGCCCTCTGGACGCGGAATCGTGGTGCATCAGCAGCGCCTCCGGCGTCCAGACATTGCGCAGACCCGCGTCTTGGGCTTTTAGGCAAAAGTCCAGGTCATTGCAAGTAACCGCGAGATTTTCGTCAAAACCGCCCAAAGCTGAAAATACTTCTCGCCGTACGGCCAGCAAGGCCCCGCTTACCGCCGAAACCGTGCGCGGGCTTTGCAAAAGCCCGAAATACCCCGAGCTGTGTCCGGGCCAGCCCACATGCGCGTGCCGCGCGCCGCGATACCCGGCCAGCAGGCTGTCCATGCCCAGGATGATGCCGCCATGCTGGATCAGGCCGTTGGGAAACACCAGCTTGCCGCCCACGCAGCCCACCTCCGGCTGCACAGCGTAGGCCATAAGCGCCGCAAGCCAGCCTGAAGAGAGAATCTCCGTATCATTGTTCAGCAAAACGAACACGTCCCCATCGGCTCCGGCGGCACCTTTGTTCACCAGCGTTGAAAAATTGAACGGGCTGTCCACGCGCACATGGCTCAGGCGCGGATCATGCAAATTTTGCAAAAAGGCCAGGGTTTGCGGACAGGCGCTGTTGTTGTCCACCAGCACGCAGTTCCAATTCGGGTAATCGGTTCGGGCCAGGAGGGTGGCCAGGCAGGGCCTGAGCAGGTCAAGCCTGTCCCGGAAGGGGATAATGATCGTAGCCCTGGGTGGCGGAGTCGCGGGAATTGTGGAGGCTGCCGGGGGCGCTGGCGGGATATGTGTTTTTTCCTCATGGCCCTGCGGAAGTTCGCTTTTGGCCACTCCGAACAACGGCACGGGCAAATGCATAACCGCATTGGCGCCGCCGGACAGGAGCGCGGCGAAGAATTCGCGGCTTGCAAGCGGCGGGGCGCTGTACCCATTTTGTTCGCGCTCCGCGAGGTTGCGCAGCGCGGAGGCGCGCGCCGCGAAGCAGTCGCCCGTATACCCGGCGGCGGCAAAGTATAAGGGGTCCCAGGCCGGCTTGCAGAAAACGCGGCGGATCTTTCCTTGCGCGTCCAAGTGGAATTCGTCGGAATAGGCCAGATCGGCCTCGGGGTGCTCCTGAAAGGCGCGGCCCAGGGTTGCGCACAGGGCGGGGGTGGGCAGGCAGGAAGCGGTCAGGCGCAGCAGCAGACCCTGCGGGGGCAGGGCGGCTTGCAGTTCGGAAAAAGAGGAGAACTCGCGCAGGCTGAGGCCTGGCGGCGCAATGACGGCCTCGCGGCAATTGCCGGGAGCATTTAACAGGAAGACAGGCAAGGGGCCGTTGCAGTGGCGCTGCGCGGCCAGCGCGGCCAGGCAGCGCGCAAGCGTCTGGGGCGAAGCGCCGGAAGCATCGAGGAGCACTTGCCAGGCCGGCGGGTCGGGCAGCGGCGGGCGCGAATCATATTCCGCACCGTATAAGGACAGCCAGCGAGAGGCGGCCATGCCGTTGAACCAGCGTTCGCGCAGTCGCCAGGCCAAAGGCCGGCGCATGAGCCAGGGCAGCAGGGGCGCGGCCAGGCGCACGGCGCAACAAAACAGCGCGGTTTTTAACGCGGGCGCGGCGTTGCCGGGGGGGTCCTCTCGAGCGGGACTGGCGGGTGTTTTCTCGCGAACGGTGTTGCTCACACCTTGCCCTCCAGGTCTTTTCCCCGCACGCGGCGTTGCAGATCGTCGAAATAGGTCTGGATCTCGGTGGCTTCAGCGGTACGGCCGTGTGCGGCGAATATGGCGATGCTTTCTTCGAGCAGTTCGCGCCAGGCCGGCACTTCAGCCAGCAGTTCGGGGAAGCGGAGCAAGTCTTCAGCGCGGGTGGCCGGATCTTCGCTATGGGAAAATACCGGATTGAATCTGGCTCCAATATGGTGTTTGCAATGCCATGTGGCAAAATCCGGCAAGGCGGGCAAGGTGCTCTTCATAAGTAGATTACAGGTATGGAGTGACCAAGAGCCATTTTTGGTTTCCGTAATTTCGCGATATTGCAAAATATTTTTTTCAACTTGAGTCCACTTTGCTCCAACTCGTATCTGTTCATACGTTTGCCCCAAGGAATCCGTGCTCACCAATAATAAAAAGTTATTTAAAGGCAGCAACCAATTCACTGCCTTGTCAAGTAAGGTTCCATTAGTTCCTATGGATACTGTAATTTGATTATTTAGTGAATCACTTGCTACAATATATTCGGATATTTTTTGTGCATGCTCACTCATTAACGGTTCACCACCGCTGAAAGTTACGCACTGGGCATAATCAAAATAGGGCAATATAGAGTCAACATTTTGTGGTGACAAGCTATATACTTCAGAATATTTTGTATGTTTCACAGAACACATTGTGCAGCGGATATTGCACCTAGAATCAAGAGAAATAAAATATGCTAGCGGGTATGATGATACAATAATATCATTCTGCAATATATGTTCTCTTGCTTTTAAAATGTTATTTTTATATTTGGTTGACAAATTAGTTGATGATAATTTTTCTGATAAAGTATTTAATGTTTTATAAACAAGCTTATACGTATTGTTTTTTATGCAAAATGCACAATGCTCTTCTTCAAAAGAAGAATTATTGATATTTGTATCTATACGTGATGCGCAAAATGTATAATCATTCCAAATCTTGTCAATATAAAATTCTGATTTTAAAGATAGCAATGTCTGACGGGCATAATAGCAACACGGCATAAAGGCGCGTTCAGGAAAGTCATCATATTTGTACGGCACTATGGCCATATGTCCATATGGTTCCAGGCAGCGCTCGTTGTTTTCCATAAGCAATGTAATTATCTCGTCTTCATTTCCTTCCAGAAGAGCGCACTCATTAAAGAGGTAGCGCGCAACGCTGGTTTTTACAATTTCTGTTTCAGCATGTAGGTGCTCGGACAAGAACTTTTTATGCCCCGCCAGGCGCTCTCTGTGTTTGTCGCTGAGCAAGTCTTGAAATATTCGCAAGAATATGCCGGATTCTTCCCGGTCGTCGGCCGGGCAATGAAGCACGTTTAAGCAAAGCTGGCCATCACGTTCTTTGCCTTTGGAAAACACACCCGGCTGTAATCTGGCGATATTGAACAATAAATTGAGAGCCGGCAGGGTGTTTCCCTTGCGTAGTTCGGCGACTGCCAAATCTTTAAGCTCTTCAACGTGCTGCAATCCATAACGCAAAGCGAGGCGCGGCAAGGACCCCGGGCTGAGCAGCAGGTCACGCGGCGAGCGTTTCCTGTCCCAGGCCAGGGTGGTGTGGCTTGCCGAAACCAGCGTATGCTCCCCGCCTGCCGTCCTGTAGATCAGCAAATGCCAGACAGCGTCCCCGCTTTCGTCCTGCAGCGGACCCTGCCAGGAAAAAGGCTGCCGCCACCCGTTGCTGTGGGCTGGGATGAACAACTCTGTTCCATCAATGGCCACTTTGGTTTCCGGGGCTGTAAACAGGGTCAGCGGGAGGTCCCAAAAGCCGAAATGGCGGTTCTCGCCATCCGGATCCCGCAAGGGGTAAGCGTCAATGCGCAGGAAATGGTGCGGCGAGCCCAGGAGGGCCGTATCATCAATGGTGACGGAAAAAACGCCTGTGCGGAAAATTTCTTCCGGCAATGTAAGGCGCGCTATGTCGTTCATACCTCCTCCCCGCCTGACTGTAACGGATATGCCTTATGGATGGCTTCCAATTCTTTCACGGAAAAAGGCCAGCGCACAGCGTCTTCCGGAATGTCCGCTATTTTTTTCGCTATGACGTAAGCCATGTAGGGGGTAACCAGGCTTGGCTCGTTGATGCAGCAGGCATGCCCGCTGTACGTCTCAGGGAATACCCGGCAAAAGCTGTCAGTGCCCGCGTAGAGCACCTCAAAGCCAAGCGGTTTGCCGAACAGCAGGCGCAATCCCTGCTCGGTCATGCGCCAGAAGTCGTTGGGTAATTCGTGCACAGGCACAGTGGTTGGGACTCGGTGGTAGGTCAGGCCGCCCAGGCGCAAAACCCGGTTAATCTCCGCCGCCGCCAGCCAGGGCGCGGCCAGATGTTCAAGCACGGCTTCACTGAACACGCCGGCCAGCGAGGCCGGGGCAAAGTGCCGGGATAACGCGTGCGCGTCCAGGACCACATCCACATGCTTGCCCGGGTGGATATCACCGCATAAGTAGCTGCATTGAGGAGAGAAAAGGAGACTGTAAGACTGCTCTCCCTGGTTCAGCCTGCCGCCTATTTGCAGGACCGTGCCGCCTATATCTTTCATCCCGGGCACAAACATATCCCAGCCGCCCAAATCAGGCTGCGGCGCGGCGGAGGCTTTGACGTGTTCCGGCACTTCCAAAGGGATGCGGACCGGGCCGGCTGCGGTTTCCAGGCAGAGAAACACCGGCTGGAAAGGCCGGCAGGGAAGGAAGCAGGCAAACCCCGCTTCCTCTACCTGGGGATAGTCCGGGTAGAAGGCGAGCAGGTCCGGGCGGCGGATGCGCTCCGTGACCGGGCGGCGTTCGCCGCCGCTCTCCAAGTGCATGCCCAGGACTTTGTGTTCAAAGGCGTGCGCCCAGCCCCGCACATATACGCCGTTGACGTCGCACCACAGGCAGTCAAAAAAATGGGCGTGCGGCGGTTCGGGACGGCTTTGCACCGTAACGGCCGCCCTGGCGGCCAAGGGGCTTTCCTTTTCAGCAGAGCGGGACGCGGCCTCAAGTTCGGCCTTAAGCGCCGCCAGGTCCGCGCGGCCGGACTTGCGCAAGCGCTCCGGCAAGAAATACATGGCCGCCATCCGTTCCAGAACGGTCACGGCTTCCTCCGCGCGCTTAAGCATCCGGCAGGCCAGGGCCTCGTGGTACAGGGCCTGGCCGATATTGTCTTCCAGGTTGTAGGTGCCGGCCCGGCGCAACAGCAGGTTGATTTCGGCCGAAGCGGCGAAATAACGGCGCGCTCTGTCCTGGTTCTGTTCATGGTTCATGGCGAACAGGCCGCGTACCAGAAAATACCGCCCCAAAAACGAAGGCAGCGCTGCTTTATAATTGTTCAATTCCTTCCAGGGCGTGGGGGCGTCGTCCGCGAGGCGGACTCCTTGCGCGGCCAGCCAGGCGTCGAAATCCCGGATCAGGGGCAGGGCTTCCGCATAGCGGCCGGCGTGCACCAGGGTTTCAATGCGGCGAAAGCGCAAGGAATTCTGGTAGCGCTCGTGCCACAGACTTCTGGGGGCTTCGTCCAGGGCTTTGGCGCAGTATTCCAGAAACAACGGGACTATGTCCCGCATGGACGGAAATTTGCCCAACCCACGGAGTTCTTGCTGGGGGCCGGCCAGGATCGCGATATGTTTTTTGCCGGAACTGCCCCAGTGTAGAAAGCGCTTGTGGGGAGCCAGGCCGGCCGCGTCCAGGGTGGCGTCCAGGGCGCGTGTGCTGAACAGGGTGTAGTGGCCCACATAGTAAATGTCGCCCCATTCTTCCTCCAGACGGCTGGATTCAAGCACATCGGCATTGGGGGTGCCCAGGGCCAGGATGCCTCCTGGGGCGAGCAGGGCGCGGATGGTGGAGAGCAAAGCTGCGGGGTCGGCCACGTGTTCCAGCACGTCTGTGCAGAAAATGACGTCAAAGCGGGTGTCTCCGAAGGTGGTTTCCGTGACCAGGCCGGTGTGGGCGGGAATGCCAAGCGCCGCCCCGCCCAGGGCGCTCAGCCGGGAGACGTCCGCGCTGACGACTTCCCAGCCGAGCAGCAATTTGGCCATATGCGCGTTGATGCCAAAGGCCCCGCCCAGGTCAAGCAGACGGACCGTGCCGGAAGCGCCTTTTTTCTCGCGCAGCAGCTGCACAAGGGAGCAGAAGTAATAGACCCCGGCGCCGGACTCGATATAGCGGTATGGAAATTCCTGATGGGCGTCCTGAACCGAGGTGAACGGACCGGCATCCAGAACGCAGCCGCAAGTGGGACAGCGTACGTAAGTGACCCGCATTTCTGTATAAGTTTCCAACTGCCAGGTGGAAAGATGAAAGCGGGTGTCTTTGCCGCCGCAGACGCGGCAGGGGGAAGGGCTTGTAAAATGGTCGTCTTCTGGGCTTGTGTGAGGATTGGGCGTGAACATGGGGGTTTCTCGGATTGATGGTTGAATTATTTGGCAAAAACGGCGCTGAGGCAATCTTTTAAGAATTTTCGCACAGCTTCGGCCGCGAAATAGAGCGTGTCGGGAAACAACGGATGCAGCAGGGGAGTAAACAGCCGATAGAAAAGAGGTTTGGGCGAAAACTCCTTATAGGCCTCATAAACGGCCCGCACGGCCTGGCGGTCTTTTTTGCGCCGCGCGATTTCACCCGTGCCGATGGTGCTGCGGCAAAAACGCGGCACAAGCAGCTCCCGCTGATAAAAAGCCCGTATGCCCGGATCATCGGGATACCATTCCTTAAGTTTTTGATAAAAGCGTACCCGGCTGTGGGTAAAGCGCACGGTGCGGGAGGCGCTGGCCTCGTGCAGCCGGTATACCAGGCCCGGCTCACGAACAAAGGCCATGGGCCAGTGCCAGAAGATACGCAGGAAAAGATCGTCGTCCTCATAACCGCACAATTCGGGATCAAAGCCGCCGGCCTTGTGGAAAGCCTCAGCCCGAACCAGGCAGGCGCCGGGCAGGATACTCATGTCTTCTTTCAAGCAATCAACTATGGACAGCTTGGGGTGCGTTTTTTTTACAAAGGGAAACAGCCCCCCTGACAGAGCCCGCAATCCGAGGCTGCGCCCGGCCGTGTCAATGACGTCCACATCGTCGTAAGCCAGGCCGACTTCCGGGTGGGCGTCCAGATATGCCGCAAGCTGTTCCAGGTGCCTGGGGCGCCAGTAATCGTCCTGGTCCAGAAAAGCCAGGTACTTTCCGGTGGCTGCAGCGGCTCCGGCATTGCGCGCGGCGGATTGCCCGGCGTTTTCCTGTCGGATGACGCGCAGGCGCGCATCGCCGGCGGCCAGGCGGTCAAGCAGCTCCGCCGAGCCGTCCGTGGAGCCGTCATCCACAAGAATGAGCTCCCAGCCGGTAAAGGATTGGGCAAGAACGCCGTCCACGGCTTCTTGCACATAGCGGAGCCCGTTGTACACCGGCATGATCACGGAAATGGAAAAAGATGCTTTGAGGAAATCCATGCTAATAGCATATCTCAAGCTTTAAATGCTGACAATCATTAAATGCTGCGCGCCGGTTCGGTAACCTGCGGCCAGGAAGGCGGAGGCAACGACCAAAAGACAGGGTGCGCTGTCGGGCGTCACCCGTATTCAGGCATAAAAAAAACGGCTTGCAACCGCTGCAAGCCGTTTTTTATCTTGGAGAACGCAAAAGGGAAGGATATTTAGACTATAGCAACTGCCGTGCCAAAAATGCTTAATTCATTTAATGCATTGATAATATTAAATATATGCATGAATCACCCAGGCCTGTTTCCCCTTGAAAGCGTTAAAGATTTTTAACTTGCTCTTGCTGAAAGCAGGTCCGGGCCAGGTTGGGGTTGAAATTTTTCAACCGAATATATTTAGTTATTTCAATATGTTTTGCAAAAAATCCGTTTTTTCGTCCGTTGCGGAGCCAGGGGGGAGCGTGATTTTGCAGGCAGGGCGGCAAACGGCAAAATTTTTATACGGCGCCGAACTCTTTTTCAGGCTGTCGGGTGCGGCGGCTTGCCTTTTATAAAAAGCGGTCTATACATCATTATAAGTAAATGAGCGGTTCTTGCGCCGGCGGCCGGAAAGCGCGCGCCGACGGGCGCGTTTGTCCCCCAACATTTGGAGTCAGTAATGGATCTGGATCTTTCCTTTTTTTTCGGCAACACCATCAAACTTTTCGCCTTGATGACGCCGCCGGCCGTGCTCAGCGCTTTTTTGAGCGGCACCAGGCACTATGACGCGGCGCGCAAGCGCTACACCGCCCGGCGCACGTCTTATGCCGTATTCACCATCGGCATTGTCCTTTATTTTTTGGGCGAGCAGATTTTCAGCCTGTTCGGGTTCACCCTGGACGCTTTTCGCATCGGCGCCGGAGCGCTGTTGTTTCTGGCCGCGGTCTCGCTGATGAACGAAACCCCGGACCGCCCGTTTACTTCGGAAAAAGAGGACATCAGCGTGGTGCCCCTGGCCATTCCCTTGTGCATGGGCCCGGCCTCCATAGGCACGGTGATGATTATCGGGGCTTCGGCCGTGGATTTTACGGAAAAGATCATGGGCGCGCTGTCTTTGTTTATCGCTTCCTGCGGCATTCTGGCCACCTTGCTGCTGGCGGATAAAATCGAAAAAATGCTCAGCCCCACGGGCATTGCCGTGCTGGCCAAGCTTACGGGCCTGCTCCTGGCCGCCATTGCCGCGCAGGTGGTGTTCACCGGCATGCAGGCCTTTATCGGCTAGGGCCTTCGATTTTTAAATTAGCGGGGAAATGCTCTGCGTTGCACAGCCCCGTAGCGGCAATCCCAAAGCGAAAACGGCATAGGGCGCGGAAGCGTGCGCGCGGAGAAGTTGACCCCGGCGCGTTGGCGGGCTATCAAAGAAAAAAACTTGACCTTTTAGGAGTTAAGCCATGCTTGATTTGAAACTGGTGCAGAATTCGCCTGAAGTGGTTGCGCAGGCCCTTAAAAATCGCAATTCGGACATTCAAGTTTCCGACTTCACCGCCCTGGACGAGCGCCGCCGCGCGGCCCTGGCCAAGCTGGAGCTGTTGCAGAGCGAGCGCAACAAGGCTTCGGGCGAGGTGGCCCGCATCAAGCGCGAAGGGGGCAATGCCGACGAACTGCTCGCCCGTCTGGCCGAAGTGTCTGACCAGGTCAAGGATTTGAACAAGGAGGCCGAGGAGCTTAAAGCCGCGGTGCAGGACTGGATGCTGAACACCCCCAACGTGCCGCACGAAAGCGTGCCCGTGGGCGCTTCTGAAGAGGACAACCAGCAGGTCCACGTCTGGGGCGATGTTCCCAAATTTTCGTTCAAACCCCTGGAGCACTGGGAACTGGGCGCCAAGCTGCACGGCCTGGACTTTGACCGGGCCGGCAAGCTTTCCGGGGCGCGTTTCGCGGTGTACTGGGACTGGGCGGCGCGCCTGGAACGGGCCATCATCAACTTCTTTCTGGACGTGCAGACCCGCGACAACGGCTACACGGAAATTCAGCCCCCGCTGATGGTCAACCGCAAAACCATGACCGGCACGGGCAATTTGCCCAAATTCGAGGCGGACCTGTTCAAGCTGGAAGGCTGGGACTATTTCCTGATTCCCACTTCGGAAGTGCCCCTGACCAACCTGCACGCCGGGGAAGTCATTCCCGAAGAGGCCCTGCCTTTGGCCTATACGGCCGTGACCCCCTGCTTCCGCTCCGAAGCCGGCAGCTACGGCAAGGACACGCGCGGGCTTATTCGCCAGCACCAGTTCAATAAAGTGGAAATGGTCCGCTTTGCCCACCCGGAACACTCGTTTGAAGATCTGGAAAAAATGCGCACCCACGCCCAAAATATGCTGGAACGCCTGGAGCTGCCTTATCGTACCGTGGTGCTGTGCACCGGGGACATGGGCTTTTCCGCGGCCAAAACCTATGACGTGGAGGTCTGGCTGCCCGGGCAGGACCGTTACCGCGAAATTTCCTCCTGTTCCAACTGTACGGACTTTCAGGCCCGGCGCGCGGACATCCGCTTCAAGCCCAAGGGCGGCGGCAAAACCGAGCTGGCCCACACCCTCAACGGCTCGGGCCTGGCCGTGGGCCGCACCCTGGTGGCGGTGATTGAAAATTACCAGGAAGAGGACGGCTCCATTCGCATTCCCAAGGTCTTGCAGCCGTATATGGGCGGCCTTGGCAAGGTGGAATTCGGCAAAACCAAGAAGTGGCTGTAGGCGCTAGTTTATATGGGGCCGTTCAGCAGAACCAGCACTTGCCTGTTCGTGTTGTGCATTCTGGCGCTGGCCGTGGGCTGCGCGGCCAAGCCGCGCTTGGCCTCGCCGGAGGACGTGCTAAAGGAAATCGCCGCCAGCCGCTGGAAAATAGACGTGGAGGCCAGCCTGCGGGTGGACTCCGCCGCGCGCGAGGAAATTGAAAACATAGGCCGGGACAAGTTTATTGAAAATTACGGCCAACTCGGGTTCAGCATCAATGCGCAAAAACGGGAGATCGCCTGGTACGGGACCGGCGAAGGCGTGAGCAATGCCGCGCCGTTATCCGTAGCGCCGGAAAGCGCTGCGGATGTTGCGGAGCGCAAGAATGGCGCGCGACAGGTTCGCCTGATTATGGATGGGGATGCTCCCATTTTGTTGCGCTATGCCGATGCGGGCAAATTGTTGTTTTTCATGGAAGACGGAAAGGACGAACTGATCGGCGTGTTTGCGCCGTTGGAAAAATAATTTCAGATTATGGCTTGACAGGAGCCCGGATTTAACGCAAAAAGTCTTCCCTGAAGTGGGTCGTTAGCTCAGTCGGTAGAGCAGCTGCCTTTTAAGCCGCGGGCCACAAGTTCGAATCTTGTACGACCCACCACTTTAAATTTTAAAAGTCCGCCATGCCCCAAGACGGGCCGGCGGGCTTTTTTTATGGCGCGCGGCCCGGGGAGATCAGCGGCGCGCCAGCGGGCAGCACTCCCAGAATTGTGTTTACATAATATAAAAAGAGTCTACTACTAAGGTCAGGCGGTCGTGCAATTTTGCACGCCTGGCGCGACGCTTCGAACGGCCTGGAACGGATTGCCGGCATTGAACAACGGTTGGATGTCATGTTCCCCGATGTTAAAAGCTTTATAAAAAAACATTGGATTCTTTCCCTGGTAGTGGTCCTGATCTTGGCCGGGATTACTTACGCCGTGCACCGGACTGATCCGGACATTATCGCCCTGCTGTCCAAATACGGCTATTACGGCATCCTGATCTGGACTTTCCTGGAAGGGGAAACCATTGTCATTATCGCCGGGTTGATGGCGCCCAAGACCGGCATGGATTTACAGCTCATCGCCCTGTGCGCGTTTACCGGCGCGCTCTTAAGCGACCAGCTCATGTTTCTCATCGGCAAATTCAAGGGCGAGAAGGTCCTGCATCGTTTTCCCGGCCTGGCGCACAGGATGGAGAAAGCCACGGGGCTGTTCAAAAAGTATGACACCCTGTTGATTTTAAGCTTCCGCTTCATCTATGGCGTGCGCAACATCACGCCGATCATGCTGGGCATCAGCGGGGTCAGCTACAAGAAATTTTTCTTTTTAAACATTGTCGGCGGAGCGCTTTGGGCCACGTCGTTCACTTATGGCGGCTATTACGCGGGCCAGACCTTCCTGGCCGTCGTGGCCTGGGTGGGGCACGGCATTTTCTACGTGATTGTGGGCGTGCTGGCCGTGGCCACGCTGCTCTGGTTCACCAGATCGCGCATTGTGGTCAATCGGGCGGTGAAATTCGCCAAGCAGCAGCAGGAATTGGAACACTCCGGCGCCAATGAAAACGGTCATAACCACAGCCCCGAGGCCGCGAAAGAATCCGGCGGCGCGGCCGCTTCAGAGCCCGCGGGAGAAAAAAAGCCCGACAGACTGTAAATCAGCGCAGGCTGAGAGCTTTTTGGATGGCTTCCTCCAGCAGCGCCGGATCGGGCGCGCCGGGCAAAACCAGATTGTTGATCACCAAAAAGGGCGCGCCCTTGATGCCCATGCTTCGGGCTTCGCCCTGGTCTTCGGCCAGCATGGCCGCAACAATGCCGCCTTTGGCATCGCTGACCAGACGATCCATATCAAAACCCAGGCCTTTGGCCGTTTCCCGCAGGTAAGTCTCGCCGCCCTGGGCCAGGCGGTCCTGCTCGGCAAACAGGAGGCTATGGAGCTTGATCGCCTTGTCATTGTCCTGAAGGCAGGCCGCGATATAATATTTGGCCGAGATTTCCGCAAAGGGATGGAGCTTGGCCAGCGGATAATTTTTAAACACAAAACGCACCTCTTTGGGGTGGGCTTTGAGCGCCGCGTCCACCACCTCGGTGGCCTGCTTGCAGTAGGGGCAGAGGAAGTCGGAGTAGGCCACAATGGTCACCGGCGCGTTCTTGTCGCCTTCAATGGCCCGGCCTTTGAGATTTATCTGTTTGGGCTCTTTGGCGTCTTTATCCCAATTATCGGTCATGGCCTTGACGCGTCGCGTTTCAGCGGCGTTCTGGATGATGGTCAACACTTCTTCATCGTGC
>JAVBRZ010000179.1:0-5717 GCA_031547425.1 Desulfovibrionaceae bacterium | reverse complement strand
CCCGTCCATTACTTGTCCCCCCGCACCGGGCCCGGTCGGGCGTTCGCCGCACCGGGCCGCTTCTTTAGTCAAAGATGGTTTGTTCCTGAATTTCCGTCTGCAAAGCGTCCAGGGCTTTGAGCAGGACCTTGCGCCGCACGGCGCGGTCCGCTTCCGGGCCTTTCAGGGGATCGCCCACCGGGTGCGGAATGGCCACCCCGGGCACGATTCTGTTTGTGCCCACCGTAAGCATGATCGGCACAATAGTGGCGATCTGCGCCACGGGAATGTCGGCCACTCTTTCAATTTCACGCGTCATCGATGCACCGCACCGAGTACAGGTGCCTCACGTGGCTGTTAGGATGGCCGCGTCCACCTCCGCTTTGCGCAGGATCTCCCCTATTTCCTGGCCGAATTTTTCCGCATTGTTCACGCTCGTGCCGGTGCCGGTGGTGGTGTAGAAGAAATGATGGAGTTTTTTAAACGCCCCTTCCTTCTCCAGCTTGCGCAGCTCGTCCACAGGCACGATGCAGTCGGGGTCAATGTTGGCCATGGCCCGGTCATAGCCGCCATGGATGGATTCGTAGTTTTCCGGGGTCAGGTCGTCAATGCCGGTAATATCGTAAGCGCCGAAGCTGTCCGCTGAAGACACCCGGATATGGTCAGGGTTGCCCTTGGGCACAACACCGCCGGAGCTGATAATGGCGATGACGGCGTTTTTCATGTCCCTGACCGGAGCGGCCGGCGGTATTTTCTTGAACACCGGCATTTCGTATTCGGTCTGGAATTCCTCGCCCTTAAGGCGGGCCAACATCATGTTCACCGCGCGGGCCGCGCCGGATGCTTCCTTGGCAAAACACTTGCGGATGCCTCGTGAAAAGTAGCCTTCCAGCCTGGCCGGACCCATAGGTTCCTTTTTGGCCAGTTTGAGGCCGAGCCTGGCCATGACCGCCAGGTCCTGCTTCATGGAACGGGCGCTGTCGGAGTTGGGCACAATGTAGCAGGCCTTGCCGTAGAGCTCCAGGCCCGGGTTTTCCTTGTACATGCCCGTGACTGCGGGAATACCGAGCTTTTCGCCGACGGACGCGGCAATGTCGCCGCAGGCCACGCCGTAGCGCCCGGCATTGAACGCCGGCCCGGCAATGAGCAGGTCGGGCTTGAAGGCTTCGATCATGCCAAGGCATGCCGCGCGCGCCTCTTCAATGTTCTCGCCGTAATAGGAGTCGCCGCAGATGACGGTGCCCACGATTTCGGCCTCACCGCCCAATTCCTTGAGCACACGGGCTATTTCCGTGCCCGGGCCAACGGGGCCGGCTGCGGATTCCGGTCTTAAGTCGGCTTTGTCCTCGCCGCCTTTGCCCGCGTAAAACTGGTTGATATAATGCACTATTTTGTATTGCATCCGATCCTCCTTATATCCACTCGCAGCTTACGGAGCTGAAGCCGATTTCACAGGTGGAGGCGATAATCGCCTGCAGCTCAATATGCATGGACCCGTCCGGGCGCAGGCTTTCAGCCGCCCCGCCCGAGAGGTTGGCAATGGCTTTGGCGTCGCCGATAATCTTGCCCATGGCCGGGATTTCAATCATTTCGTTCACATTGCCGGTGGAAACAAAAGATACCAGCTCGGGCGTGGAGTCCGCCGTGCCCTGACTCTTGCCGTCAATGCCGGCCGCTTCGTCGGAAATGACCACCGCGATGATGCCGGCGTCCTCATGGAATTTGGCGTTGAGGCAAAAATCCGTATCCGGGTTGCCGTAGCCTTCTTCGGTAATGATTACCGCATTGGCCCCCAGCTCTTTGGACAGGGTCAGGTTCATCATGGCCGCGCGCTGCTTGCCCGCGAGAATGGTGCTCTCCACGGCCGGAACCATGCCCAGGAAATTAATGTCCTTGCCGTGGCGGGCATACAGTTCAGTGACCACAGGGTTATGCACGTGATGGTAGGTGGTGTTTTTATCGCAGGCGGACACGCAGTTGCCGGAAACCACCGCGCCGTCCAGCACTTCGTTGGGGTGCAGGAGCGTGGGCAGGGAAGGCCGCAAATCCGAGGCGTAGATGGAGGTATCGTGCAGGAGCCCCTGGGTGATGGACATGCAGATATACAACACTTTGGGCAGGCCCGGCAGTCTGGCCGCTTCTTCCGCCACAGTGCCTTTTTCAAACACTGCGACGGAATCCGCCTTGGCGCCCAGGCATTCCTTGGCCAGGTACACGCTGAGGCGCAGACCGGTTTCCCGAAGCGCCGCTTCGTACTCGTGGGGGTCAATGCCGGCCACGGGCTCAACCACCATGACAATGTTCACGGTCCTGGAAAACGGCGTATACTCCGCCGCCGGGCCGCTCATGTCAATGAGCCCTTCCTGGAAGGCCACAATGGGTCCGCAAGTGACCACGGCCGCGCCGTCCAGCACAAAGGTGGCGCCTTCGCCGGCCCGGCCCATGGGGGCGCAGTAGCCGGGAAAATAGCCGCTGCCGTCCATTTTGACGCGCGGCTCAATGACGTCTTTTACCGGGATGATGCGCACGCTTTCGCCGGGCCTGGCGATTTCCAGGTCCGCTTTGCTGAAGCGGGCGTCCTGCAGCACCACCGCCAGGGCTTCTTCCTTGTTCACATAGAGCACGCCGTTGTCCGCGCGGGTCTTGTCTCCCCATTGCGCGTCTTTGACAGCAACCTTGTGCAGTTCCAACTTCATGTATACACCTCCGTTTAAATTCTGGGGTACGACGCATCAGCAAAAAATTTCGCGGCTTATGCTCCTCCTTGTCCGCCGCTATCCGGCAAGATGCAACAGGGCGTTGCTTGGGGAAACAGCCCCCAAGCGACGCCTTTTTAACCTAACCCCCCGCGGGCGGCGCCGCGCGGTTGCTTTGTACGGGTGAACGCATCTGCCAGACGCGTTTTTTCAGCCCCAAGTCAGGGGAAGCGGCAGGCTATTCGCAGCCGGGCGCGCGCCCCGCCCTGGAGGACCACACCCCATGCCCCCGCAACGGCCTGCTGTGAGGGCATGGGAATGTGGACCGAGGGTATGGACATGAGGCTTCCTTTGGCTGCGGATACTTGTAAAGAGCAATGAACGTGCCATTGGAACCGCCCCGCCGCCTGAGGGGGGGAATACTATTTTTTATTTGTATTTTCAGGGTATTACGCGGCTATTGCCCAAAGGTTCAGGCCAATGAGCGCTGTTGAAGCTTACAATATTTTTTGTAAATACAAAAAATATTGTATGATGCGCAAAAAGTTGTTTTCCCCGCCAGATCCGGCAACCAGGCTTTTCTACCGGCAAACGCCGTCCCCATCCGGACTCGCGCGACAAGACTACAATTGCCCGGGCAAAAAGTCCCGTTTATTAAGGCCGTACTTTTTCATCTTGTAGTGCATAAGCTGCGGCGAAATGCCCAACAAACGCGCCGCCATGGCGATGTTGCCCGCGGAGGCCCGCAACGCCTTGGCGATGGACGACTCCTCCACCGCCATGGTGCTGGCCGAAAGGCTCAGTATGCCGCTGCGGCCGGCGTCAGCCTGGCCCAGGGCCTGCTTGAGCCGCGTGACACGCGCTGCGGAAAGCGCCGCGTTTTCCTCCGGCCCCTGCTCGGGCCGGCGCGCTTGCAGGCCCCCAACCCGAGCCCCAACAGGCATGCCGTACTCCTGCCTTGCCAAAAAAGATTCCTGGAAAGCCAGCCAGGGCGTGGTCGCCTCGGCCGGCTGCGGCACAGGGCTCAGGTCCGGAGCGGCGCGATACAGGTGCCAAGGCTCCAGGTTGTCCCCCGGATCAACCAGGGCCAGGCTAGCCTCAATGGTATGCTCCAGTTCGCGCACATTTCCCGGCCAGGCATGGGAATAAAAAACCGCCATGGCTTCCGGCGTGACCAGGGGAACCGGAGCCCCGTCGGATCTGCTGTGTTTTTCCAGAAAATGCCGCACCAGCAGATGCAGATCTTCCATGCGGGAGCGCAGCGGCGGAATCAGCACCTTGACCACGGACAGGCGGTAGTAAAAATCCTGCCGCATCTGCCCCGTATCCACAAGAGCCAGGGGCGGCCCGCCCACGGAACTGATCAGCCGCACATCAATGGCGCGCTCATGGCCTTCGCCGATGCGCCGGACCTTCCTTTCCTGCAGCACCCGGAGCAACTTGCTCTGCAAGGAAAGCGGCATGGAATCGACTTCATCCAGGTACAAGGTGCCGTTGTTGGCGGCTTCAAAAAGACCGGGCCGATTTACCGCGCCGGTAAACGCGCCCCTGGCCGTGCCGAACAGAATGCCTTCCATCAGGGTTTCTGGCACGGCCGAGCAGTTCAGCGCCAGATAGGGCCGATCACGCCGGGGGCTTTCATAGTGAATGGCTTGCGCGAAAATTTCCTTACCCACGCCGGTTTCGCCCACCAGCATGACCGAAGATGCGTTTTGGGCCACTTTTTTGGCCAGTTCCGCCGCCTCGCGCAATAAAGAGCTCTCCCCCACCAGCGAGGAAAACGTGTAGTGGCTTTTCTCCGTTTTTTGCGCCTGCGCGGGAGCCTGCGCAAGCATTCCGGAATCGCTCGCCCCGTGCGTATAACCCGCCTGTTTGCCGATGGCCGTGTAGCTTTGGATGAAACAGACGCCCCCGAGCAGGGCGCCGTTGGCCCATAAGGGATAAATGGCGTTGGCCGAATTCACCAGTTTGCCGTGCCGGGTGCGGTAATAGTGCACGCTGTCGAAAACCGGCTTGCCACTGCGCAAGGCCCGCATGGTGGGGCTGTCTTCCGGGGTGAAATGATAGACGTCGCAAATTTTTTTCCCGAGCGCGTCCTTGGGGGAAAGTCCGTCAAGGCGGGCCTGCGCGTCGTTATAATAAACAATGACCCCGTCAGCCCGGACAATGGTAACCCCCACTTGATTCGCATCAAAAAGCATGCGGAAGACATCGAGAAGCTGTGAAAGATCTGTGCAGTATTTCAGTAAATTGCCCAGCATAAAACTCCCGGAGCAGCGGCGAGGTGAGGTTGCCACGCCAGCTTTGTTGTCGTTTTTTATTTTTATAAAAAATGCTTGAAAAAGAGTCAAAATATTTGCTGTTTTTCCTGGCAAGAACCCTAGCCATAAACTATGAAACTGTCGCCCCCCAGCGAATATCCGTTGCCGGACAAGGGTTTTCCCGGCACAAACGCAAGCCGGGTTCCCGGCATGCAACTTGCTGTTAAGCGGCAGACATGCGATTATAAAATTGGCCAACGCAACAGATATCCCCTTGAGCATACGGAATGGGTGTTGCGCCCGTGGTTGCGCCAGCGCGCAATATCTTTTTGCCGGCGGCACACGACGATCCGGGCGGGCCCGCGATTTTGTTTGATTGACTGACCGGCTCCATGCGAGGCATCTATGGAAGAGCGAGAACTAGTCATTATTGGCGGTGGTCCGGCCGGGATGTCGGCCGCGGTTTACGGCAGGCGGGCGGGCCTTGATGTCCTGGTGCTTGAAAAAGGCAACTGTGGCGGACAAATCCTGATAACCAGCGAAATAGAAAACTATCTCGGGCAACCGCACATCAGCGGGCCGGACCTGGCTAACTCATTTCGCGCCCACGCGGAGCATTTTGGTGCGGAAATCCGAAAAACCGTGGTCAAAGAAATCGTGGCCCAGGACGGTGTGCATACGGTGGTGACCCGGGATGGCGACATTCGGGCCAAAGCTGTTATCGTGGCCACAGGGGCGGCTTTTCGCCGTCTCGGCGCCAAGGGCGAAAAAGAATTTACCG
>JAVBRZ010000204.1:0-10416 GCA_031547425.1 Desulfovibrionaceae bacterium | reverse complement strand
CAGCGACTATGTGCTGGCCATCCCCCAACTGGCCCAGACCACTTTGCGTTCAGTCATCGGCCGTATGGAACTGGACAAAACCTTTGAGGAACGCGACTCCATCAACGCCCAGGTGGTTTCCGCCCTGGACGAAGCGGCTACCAACTGGGGCGTCAAAGTACTGCGCTATGAAATCAAGGACCTGACCCCGCCCAAGGAAATTTTGCAGGCCATGCAGCGCCAGATTACGGCCGAACGTGAAAAACGCGCCCGCATCGCCGAGTCGGAAGGCCGCATGCAGGAGCAGATCAACCTGGCCAATGGCGACCGCCAGGCGGCCATCAATCAATCGGAAGGCGAGCGCCAAGCCTCCATCAACCAGTCCGAAGGCGATCGCCAGGCGGCCATCAACCGGGCCGAGGGCGAAGCCGCCGCCGTGCGCACGGTGGCGGAAGCTACAGCTGAGGCCATTACCCGCATCGCCGCCGCGGTAAGCAAAGAAGGCGGCATCGAGGCCGTGAACCTCAATGTGGCCGAACGCTATGTGGAAGCCTTCGCCAAAGTGGCCAAGGAAGGCAACACCCTGATTCTGCCGGGCAACCTGTCCGACGTGGCCGGCCTGGTGGGCACGGCCATGAGTATTGTTAAGCAGCAAAAAACAAATACGCCCGTTTAAAACGCGGCTTGCTTCCAGAGTAATTTAAAGGGCTGTGGCGCGGGATATGAATCCCGCGCCACAGCTTTTTTTCATTCACAAAATACGCGTGTCCCGCCTCGGCGGAATGCGCGACAAGTGCGATTTACGCAATAAACGAATTAACCTTGGCCGATATCGCCGCCACCAGATCGTCCGGCGCAATGAGAATCTGCAGACCGCGCTGCCCGCCGTTGATATATATGCTCTCAAAATCATAAGCGCTTTTATCCACAAACACAGGCGCGGAGCGCTTCCACCCCAGAGGGCTGATACCGCCCACTTTGTAGGCGGTGAATTTTTCGGCTTCAGCCGCGGGCATCATGGCCGCCCGTTTGCCGCCCGCCAGGGCCGCGAGCTTCTTCATGTTCACCTGCTTGTCGGAAGGAACCAGGGCGCAGGCCGCTTTGCCGTCCATGAGCAGCATCAGGGTTTTAAACACCCGCGCGGGCGGGACCCCCAGTTCTTCGGCCGCCTGCAGACCCACCCGCCCCGGATCCGGATCATAAGCATAGCTGTGCAGAGTGTAAGGGGCCTTGAGCTTATCCAAAAATTTGGTAGCCGGCGTACTTTGCGACATATCTGACTCCTGATTGGCATTCATGCGTTCTGTTGGCAATTTTTCGTGCCAAACCGTCCTCTTCTGTTTTACTCCAATAGCCGGACTTGGCAAGAGAATCGCCCGGGTTGTCCATAATGCGGACCTGGTTTTGGCTATTGCCTGGCGGAGCGTAGTAAGGTAACATTATCCTCTAAATCGAATTTTGTATTCGCGTTAACCTTAACTGGAACCTGTCTCGTAATTAACAGCGAAAAATGCGATTTGTCGCTGCGCCAAAGCAATGAGGCAAAAATCGGCAAAGGCGTGGTTTGGCCACGGCGAGGAGAGTTTGCCTCATCAGCGCGGCCAACGGCGCAAAGACCGCTTTTGCAGCCAGAGTTAGTTATAAGATAGGTTCTAAACCCATAAAGAGAAAATACCATGCCCCAGACCAAGCCCAGTTCCGTCCCCACCCCGCAAGGCTATGCCTTTTCCGTTGTTTCCGCCGGTTTTCGCAAGGAGAAAGGCCGCAACGACCTGGCCCTGCTGGTCAGCGACACCCCGGCTTCAGCCGCCGGCGTGTTCACCCTCAACCGGTTTTGCGCCGCGCCTGTGCAGGTGGGCCGCAACATGCTCAAAAACCGCCCGCAAGCCAGAGCGATCATGATCAACTCCGGCCAGGCCAATGCCTGCACCGGGACTCTGGGGCACGACAACTGCCTGCAGACTCTGCGCCTGGCCGGCGAAGCCCTGAAAATCAGCCCGGCCGACATTCTGCCCGCATCCACGGGCGTTATCGGCGATCACCTGAAAATGGACGCCTGGGCCGAAGCTGTGCCGCGCCTGGCCGACAGCCTTGGGCAATACACCGCCGAAGACTTTGCCAAGGCCATTATGACCACCGACGCCTTTGCCAAGCTGTCCGGCCGCGAAATAAACCTGCCCGGCGGCGTCATCCGCATTGTGGGCATGTGCAAAGGCGCGGGCATGATCTGCCCCAACATGGCCACCATGCTCTGCGCCGTGCTCACCGACGCCGCTGTGGATGACGAAGACTGGCAGGCCATGCTTGACCGGGTTGTGGTTAAAACTTTCAACCGCGTCTCCGTGGACGGCGACACCAGCACCAACGACACCATCTATGCCCTGGCCAATGGCGCTGCCGGCGTGCCCGCCAGCGCGGGAGATCTGCCCCTCATTGAAGCCGGCTTAACCGAAGTGCTGGCCGATCTCGCCTACATGCTGGTCCAGGATGGCGAGGGCGCCACCAAAGTGCTGCATATTGAAGTTACCGGCGCTAAAAATCAGGCGGAAGCTGAAACCGTGGCCCGCACTGTCGGGCATTCGCAATTGGTCAAAACCGCCATGTACGGCGCTGACGCCAACTGGGGCCGCATCGTGGCCGCCATCGGCCGTAGCGGCGCGGCCTATGAACCGGAAGCGGTAAGTGTGCACCTGGGCAACGTGCTGGTCTTTGAAAAGGGAGAGCCCACGGAATGCGATTATGACGCCGTGCTCGGACCCATTTTGAAAAAATCCGATGTGCGCATCGCCATTAACCTGAACGCCGGAAGCGCCGCTTACACCTTCCTGGCTTCTGACCTTACCCACGCTTACGTGGACTGCAACGCGGCGTACAGGTCTTAATCATATACCTCTCGGTCCGCCCTCCTGGCGGAACGCCCTGCGGACCTCGGCCGTAGCCTTCGCTTACTTGCGTGCTCAGGCAACGGCCGCGCTTCGCTTTGCTGCGCGCCGCTGGAGGCGCTCGAGGTCGCGTGGCGAAAAACGCGGTTTTCGCCACGCTCCGCTGCGCGGCCCCCGCCTTCCTGGCGGCTAAGAACCTACGGACGCCAAGCCGGGTGTGCTGACGGACCTATCTTAAGAGCATATACCTCTCGGTCCGCCCTCCTGGCGGACGCTCGAGGTCGCGTGGCGAAAAACGCGGTTTTCGCCACGCTCCGCTGCGCGGCCCCCGCCTTCCTGGCGGCTAAGAACCTACGGACGCCAAGCCGGGTGTGCTGTCTGTTCCCATAAATCCGCATATTATATTTATTAACACCCCATGCAGCGCCGCCAGCTTACCGGCGGCGCCGTTTTTATGGACGAATCAGCGCGTATTTACATTGCTAATTGTTATGAAATACTCTAGACTATTTCTATGGGCAGGAGATTTATCGCCGTTGTCATTGTTTTAACGCTTTATCTCTCAACCGGCTGTGCGGGGCAGGAGCCTCTCCTGCCTTCTCTGAAGGAAGATGAGCGCGGAGTTCAAACCACAGAAACCGCCGCCGCGGATCTCCTGGCCGGTGATCCGCAAGGACCTTTGCCCGCGCCGAATTTACCGCCCCAACTGACCGCCGCTGCCGCCCAAAGCGCGCCTCATCCGACGCCGCCCACAACCACGCAACCCGCCATAAACTACAATGTGATCGCCGCGTCGCCTCCCGTGCCGGAATTAGCCGCCGCTTTTTTGGATAACAACTCGCTCTCCCGCTTGCAAGACGTGCCGCTGCACACGCTTACCGGTCTTTTTCAACGCTTGAAAAACGCCTCACAAGAAGCAAAAGACCTTCTCCATGCCCACGGCTATTATGACGGCGAAGTGCGTGCATCACTCAAAAGCCCGGACGGCAAAGAGCTGTCTCACGACGCCCTTATTTCGCAAATAAAATCAGAATCCAACGGACAAGGTCCGCGAATTACCGCTGAACTCACCTTTGTGCCCGGCCCGCTGTACCATGTAGGCCGCACAACCGTTACACCCACCAATCCGGAACAGGTAGCCGGCCGGCCCATAACGGCCAATCTTCCCCGCACGCTGGCCGATGCCGGACTCGCGCCCGACGCCCCGGCCGAATCCACCGCAGTGCTGGCCGCCGTGGACTCCGTGCGAGCCATATACCGCAACAACGGTTACCCCCAGGCGGAAATAGCTTCCACCCGCTATGTCCTGAACCATGCACAAAAAGTCCTGGAAGCAGATGTGACGGTGAATGCCGGGGAATTCGCGTTCATGGGCGACATCGTTGTGCGGGGTGAAAATGGCTGGATAACGGAAAACTACCTTAAATGCCTGCGCACCTGGGAACCTGGAGAGCCCTGGAACCAGGACAAAGTGGAGGCCTACCGCGAAGCTCTGCGCCGCACCGGCCTATTCCAGTCCATTGACCTTGATCCCGGCGACGACGCTGACGTGCAAGGCCGCAAGGCGGTGTTGGCCGCGCTTAAGCCCGCGCCGCCGCGCACCGTGGGCGGCTCCATCAATTACGACACTAGCTTTGGCATTGGCGTTCAGGCCTTCTGGGAAAACCGCAACTTCACAAAACGCGGCGATCTTTTGCGCGCCGAAGCGTCTGTCTGGCAGGATTTGCAGGAAGTTATCGCCAAATACCGCCTGCCCTTCGCTTTTGGCCGGGATGTGGATTTCATCGCCCAGGCCGGGGCCGTGAACCAGAATACCGACGCCTATGAACTGCAAGCCGCCCGCGCCGCAGCCGGCATCGAATACCGTCTGACGCGGCGTTGGAGCCTTACGGCCCAGGGCACTGCGGAAGGCGGCCGCACCAAGACCCCTGATGAGCCGCGCCGCAGCTACATGATGCTGGGGTTGCCGCTGGGCGCCTCTTATTCCAGCGCCAACAGTCTGCTCGACGCCACGCGCGGCAGCAGGATGCTGTTCACCCTGGCGCCCTACAACGGGTTCTATGACGGCAATTTCACCGCCCTGCGCTCCCGTCTGGACTTGCACCATTTCCAGCCCCTGGTGGGGGACGACACTCTGATCCTGGCTTTGCGCGCCTCTTTGGGCAGCCTGTGGGGCGTTGACTCCCAGGCTGTGCCGCCCAGCATCCGCTTTTACAGCGGCGGGGGCGGTTCGGTGCGCGGCTATCAATATCAATCCCTGGGACCGCGCAACAGCGACAACAACCCCCTGGGCGGCAAGGCCCTGTTGGAGGTCAGCATGGAGCCGCGCTGGAAAATCAACGAGGAATGGGGCCTGGTGGCTTTTCTGGATGGTGGCATGATCTATGACGATTTTAAGGATTATGGACAAGATCTGCGCTGGGGCGCGGGTTTGGGCATCCGCTATTACACGGCCATCGGTCCGGTGCGCTTTGATGTGGCCACCCCGCTCAACCCGCGCGAGGACGACGATTCCCTGCAATTCTACATCAGCATAGGACAGAGCTTCTGATGCATGCCGAAAACGAACCAGCCGCGCGCCGCCTCAAACGCCCGATCCTGAAATGGATTACGCGCTCCCTGCTTGTGCTGGCGCTGCTGCTGGCTCTGGCTGTGGGCGGCGGGATGCTGTGGCTGCGTTCGCAAAGCGCGGTTGATTACGCTGTTGGCCAGCTCCCTGAGCTTTTAAAAGGAACCGGGCTGAGCATCGGCATTGAGTCCGCTGAAGGCCCCTTGCCGCAACACGTGCTGCTGCGAGGGGTGACTGTCGGCGATCAAGGCGGAGTCTGGCTGAAAATCAAAGCAGTGGAACTGCGCGTGGCCATTTGGCCCCTGCTGCAAGGCCTTGCCCGCCTTGAACTTGTCCGGGCGGATTCCCCGGAACTGCTGCGCTTGCCTGACCCGCCCCCGCAAAATGAAAAAACTCCGCCTGATGCGGGTGACGGTCGCCCAAGCCTGCTTTTGCCTGTGCGCGTAGAACTGAGTGAGCTAAGAGTGGAAAACGCCTCCCTGGCTTGGGCCGTTTTAGGATTTTCTGCTGACAATCCGCCTCCGCCTGGGGTGGAACTGGACCAACCCCTGCGGCTGAACCTCAGCGCAAAAGCCGGACTAGACAACGGCCTGGCTCAAGTTCAAGCTGACTTGGCAGCCCGGGCCGGACCTGATTTGGAAACGCGCCTGACTTTGCCGGATCTGCGCTTGAATCTGCCCGGAACGGGCGACGATTCTGTCGCGGTTAAAACACTGCTCACGGTCAGGCGCGGCACGCGCACGGATGAATTGACCCTGTCCTTGCAGGCGCGGGATAACGGCTCCCGTCTGGAGGTTTCCAACTGCGCGGCGCAAGGCATGGGCCTGACCCTGAACGGCAACGGCGCCTGGCAGCGGGGCACCACCACGCTCAATGCCCGTTTGACCTTGAACAGCACGGCGCGGGCTCCTTGGCAGGAACTGGCCGTGGAATTGGCAGGCGCGGACAAACAGCAGTTGACCGCCCTGGCCGATCCCCTGGCTGTGGAAATGGCCCTGAACGGACAAACCCGGGGGGAACTGACCCTGGATTTTGTCCGGCTTGAGGCGGGCATCATCAGAGGCAAAGGCAAGCTTACGGCGGACATCAATAATTGGCTGGCCGGCGCCAACCCGGACAAGGCCGGAACCCTTAAGGCCGACCTGGCCCTGATGGCTGATGACCTGACCCCGCTGGGTCTGGGCGTTTCCGGACCTCTCGCCGTTAATCTTGAGGCCGACGGCAACATGCGCGCCGCCCAGATTTCCCTGAAAACAAACAGCGCGGGGCTGGAAACGCCGGCCGGCCGCCTGGAGCAACTCGCCGCCCAATTGTCCGGCGCTTTTAAGATGGATGAGCACAACGGAGTGAACGCTTCCGGCAACCTCAAGGCCGGCGCCGCTTCAGGCCCCGGCGGCGCGGCCGACATCAACACCGCCTGGCGGGTGGACCTGCCCGGCAAAGGGGTTGTCGCGCCTTTCCGGGCCGAAGTGCGCAACCTAACCTTGTTCGCTTTCGGCGCGAACCTCGACGCCGACCTGGCCCTGGAACAGGAACAAAGCCCCGCCGCCGCCGCCCCGGAAGGTAGCCCCTTATGGCCGCAAGGCCTGCGCCTGGATGGGGATCTTAAGGCCGTTGTGCGCGATTGGACGCATATCTCCGCCCTGCTGGGCATGCCGGCCAGCGGCGCTCCCGCTTCGGCCGAGGCGCATTTCAAGCATGCCGGCGGCACGCAGACCGCCGCCTTGCGCCTTGATTTGCCGGCCTTAAGCCTGCCTGAGACCGGAAACCTCAATCTCAAAAATCTGGCGGCGGACCTCAAAGCCGCATTCAGCGCCAATGACCATAACCTGGCCGCGCGGCTTAACAGCGGACCGGGCAGCGCCGGTTCCCTGACCTGGTCCGGAGCGGACCTCAAGGTGGACGGCAAGGCGCGGCAAGGAACTTTCTCCCTGAACGTAAAATCGCCCGCCCAAGACGAAAACGGAGGCAAAACCGACCTCCTTGCCGCACAAGGACAATATGATCTCGCGCAAAAACAAGTTACCCTGAACGCCTTTTCCGGCCGCTATCCGGGCGGCGACCTCGCGACCCGCCTGCGGCAACCGGCCACCCTGGCCTTTGCCGACGGCATTGAAGTGCGCGGCCTGGATTTAAGCCTGCAACCCGGAGGTAGCCTTAAGGCCGACGCCGTCATTCGTCCCGGCGCTCTGAAGGCGCAAGCGGAGCTCACGGATTTACCGCTGGCGGCCATTAACCAGATTGCCGGCGCGAGCCTGCCCCCCGGCAGACTGGAGGCGCGGCTTGCCTGTTCAAGTGAGCGAGGCAGACCGCAAGGGGATTTGTCCCTTGCCCTGCGCCTGGATAACCCGCCCGGAGGTTCCGGGGCACAAGCTTCGCCCGGCGCGCCGGATCTCAGCTTGCAAGCCTCTCTGGTCCGGTCCCAGGGGCGGCTCTGGTTGCAGGGCAACGGCGCTTTCGCGCTTCTTGATGTCGCGCGGACGCAAACCGCCCAGCCTGGAGATGAAACTCCACCCTTGAGTTTTCAAATTCCCCTGCGGCTTAACCCTGATGGGCTGCCCCTGCCCGATGCCTCGGGTCCTTTGCGCGCCGACCTTGATTGGACCGGAAAAATAGCCCCTTTGTGGAGCTTGCTGCCCATGCCCGACCAGGATTTGAGCGGCCTGGCCTCTCTGGACGTCTCTGTGGGCGGCAGTCTCAATGCGCCATTGTTCAGCGGCGGAGCTTACCTTGCGGGCGGGCGCTATGAAGACCGCGATATGGGCATTGTGCTCACGGATATTTCCCTGGAAGCCGGAGCGGAAAAAAACGGCCAGGTGCATGTGGTTTTAGCCATGGCTGACGCTAAAGGCGGCACGGCCGGATTGGAGGGCCGCTTTAATCCAGCGGCCGAATCTCCTCTAAACTTACGCGGCCAGCTCAAGCGCCTGGCGCCCCTGCACCGCGACGACCTGGACCTGACCATCACCGGCCTGTTCCATGTCCAGGGCGGCCTGCTCTCCCCGGCCATCACTTCCCGCCTGCTGGTGGAGCGCGGCGAGATCAATATTCTGTCGCCTTTGGGCAAAGGCAAGGCCATTACCCTGGAAATTTCCGAAGCGCACGAGACAACCACCGCAGTCCGGGCAAGTCCTACCTGCGATATCCAGGTGGAAATTCCCCGCCATTTGTTTATCAGGGGCCGAGGACTGGACAGCGAATGGCAAGGCAGGCTGCGGGTAACCGGCACCCTGGCCGGGCCGGAAATCAAAGGGAAGCTGAACCCGGTGCGCGGCACTTTTGACCTGTTGTCCCGCTCATTCACTTTCAGCGGCGGGGATATCGAATTTGCCGGCGGCACAAAAATCAACCCCGGACTCAACCTGGAAATGACTTCCGACACGCCGAACCTCACCGCGATTATTCGGGCGGAAGGCACCGCGGAAAAACCCGAAATCAAGCTGGAAAGCAAGCCGCCGCTGCCGCAGGATGAAGTGCTCGCCCAGGTGCTGTTCGCCAAAAACACCTCGGAGCTGAGCCGTTTTGAAGCCCTGCAACTGGCCAATGGCCTGCGCACGCTCATGGGCAAGGGTGAAGGGCTGGATGTATTGGCCACCATGCGTGAAGCCACGGGCTTTGATGTGCTGCGCCTGGGCAGCTCGGAAAATGACGCCAAGGACACCAGGCGTTCCGACGAGGCGGGCAATGTGGGCGACATTCCCGGCCAAAACGGCGCGCCCCAGGCCTCCAACGAAGAAAACGCGCCCACTCTGGAAGCGGGCAAATATATAAACGACAGTATCTATGTGGGCGTGGAACAGGGCGCCGCCCAGGAAGACACGGCAATACGCGTGGAAATTGAACTCTTCCCCAACGTCAGCGTGCAGGGCAGCACTTCGCCTGATTCCAGCAAAATAGGCGCGGGCTGGAAGATGGATTACTAGGGCATTTTACATTTGAAATAGTCTATAATAATTTTCATTTAAAATAGTTCCCTGTTTTTTCCATTCAAGAGAAAGACGGTCTTTTATCGTACACGTACAAGCCGAAACGACTTGTACTAAAAGCACGCCGCGCTGTTCGCTTGCGGGCGCCGTTTTGTTGCGCTTCACGTCACCAGAGCATTTCAAGTGTGAAATGCTCTAAAATTTTCACTTTCTACCGGCCGGCGAAAAAACACACCCCCAAAACATTTGCCCGCCGGAATATCTTAAAACTAAGTGGCCCGGAACACGGCTTTGTTGCTCTCCAGGCTGGAAGCCGGGCGATAAGCCGGGTTCTGTTCCCCGGCGTTTGCCGGGGCGGCCGTCATTCCTCTAGGGCAAGCGTTGCCGCCTGCCTCAAGCAACCTACCCGAAAGCCTTGGCCGGGCCGGCCGTAACACTTTCCTATTTGGTCTTGCTCCCAATGGGGTTTACCTAGCCTGCGCGTCACCGCAACAGCTGGTGGGCTCTTACTCCACCGTTTCACCCTTACCCGCGAAGAACGCAGGCGGTTTGTTTTCTGTGGCACTTTCCGGGGATCACTCCCCCTGGGCGTTACCCAGCATTGCGCCCTGCGGAGCCCGGACTTTCCTCCCCGATGCTTGCGCATCGCGGCGACAGCCTGCCCGGCTTCCAGCCTGAAGAACAACTTCGTCGCCTTAAAATATAGCACACAACCCCCCGCCGCCACAATGCCATGAAGGACAATTTCTTGCCCAGGCCGAACGGGCGTGCTAAATGATGATGTTGCGCTTTGCGCGCTTGCTGCTTTCAGCGCTTTAAAGCAAATTAATTTTGCAAAAGTTGTTTTGCTCTGGCGGACACGAAGCGAAGCGCGGCGGGCGCCCGCACCCTTAAGGAGAACCGCATGGATGAATTGGTGTTACTGGGCATTGTGGCCCTGCTCTGGCTGGTGCTCGTGCCCATTGCCATTTTGATAAAGCTGGCGGGCCTGCGCGGCAAAGTGCGCGAGCAGGAAGAATACCTGCAATGGAAAGTCGCCAAGCTGGAGGAACGTTTAAGC
>JAVBRZ010000153.1:0-18144 GCA_031547425.1 Desulfovibrionaceae bacterium | reverse complement strand
CGCCGTCGCGGCGCAGGTGGGCGTAATAGCCCATATGGCAGCAGACAATGGACACCAGGGCCGCGAAGACTAGAGATTTGATAAAGCCGCCGCTGACGTCGATCATCTCCACGTTGAGTTCCATGCGGTAGAAGAAGATGCCGGAGTTGATGCCCAGCATGACCACGCCGGAGAGGTAGCCGCCGATGATGCCGATGACGTCGAACACGGCGGTGAGCATGGGGAAGACAATTATGGAGGCCAACAGGCGCGGGCTGATCAGGTAGCTGGTGGAATTAATGTCCATGACGTCCAATGCGTCGATCTGATCGCTGATGCGCATGACTCCAATTTCAGCAGCCATGGACGAGCCGGCCCTGCCGGCGATCATAATGGCCGCCAACACCGGCCCCAGTTCACGGATGAGCGAAAGCGCGACCAAAGCGCCGAGCAGCCCTTCCGAGCCGAATTTGGACAAGGCGTAATAGCCCTGCAGCCCCAGCACCATGCCCGTGAATACGCCGATAAGCGCAATAAGGAATAAAGACTTGGCGCCGATGACATATATCTGTTTGCAGGTGCGGCTGAGCATGCGCCGGTTGAAAATGTGGCGCAGGGCGGAAAAGAATAGCAGGAGCATGGCTCCGGCTTCAGTGATGAAATCCACAAGGGGCGCGCCCAGAGCGCTTAAAAACCTGTTTACCAAGTGAGTTGCCTTATTGCGCGGTTTGTGTGCAAGAATGTATTTTTTCACGCTGGACTCTTTAAAATAACTCAAGAAACGGAAAGAGTAAATATTTAAAGGAACTTGAAGGGAAGAGAGCGGATCGTGTGATCCGCCTGGAACTTATCTCGTAATTAACTTTGGCCGCAAAAGCGGTCTTTACGCGCTTGTCGCGTTAACGGGGAAAAAGCCTCCTCACCGCGGCCCGATTTTACGTCTTGGCCGGCTTTTGCCCCCTGTCTTGCCATGGGCGCAAACCTTGTTTTTACGCTTCAGCGTTAATGATGAAATGACTTCTAATTATTTGACATTCCCCGCCCGCCCAGGCATTTTGTGCGGCGAAGGATAACCTATGGAAGACATAAGCTTTGTCATGATCACTATTTTGAGCTTGCTGGCCCTTGGCGCGCCTGTGGGTTTTGTTTTGCGCCGCAAAAAAAGCGTGCTTAAATTTTCCGACAAAATCGTAAGCTTGAGTGTTTACGTGCTGTTGTTTCTCCTGGGCGCGGGCCTGGGCGCCAATGAACATCTCATGGCCCAGTTGGAACGCATGAGCTTCGCCGCAGTGGTCATTACCGTGGGGGCTTTCAGCGGCAGCGCTTTAGCCGCCGCTTTGGCCGCACGGCTGTTTTTCGGGCCAAAGACGATCCACCTTGCCGGCGATAAGGAGCGGTCATGAAAGGCAGCCTCATTGCCCTGACCATTTTCGTGGCCGGGCTTATTTGCGGCAAGGCCGGCCTTGTGCCTGCGCTGTTTTTGCATCCGAACATCCCCCTCTACGTGCTCTTTGTCATGGTTTTGTTTGTGGGCGTGGGGCTGGGGTTCTCCACAGACTGCTGGGATATTTTGCGGCGTATGCATTTGCGCATTTTGCTGGTGCCCGTGGCCTGCCTGATCGGCACCTACCTGGGCGTTCTGGCGGTTGCGCCGCTTTTGCCGGAATACAGCGTGCCGCAGGTGCTGGCCGCGGCCTCGGGGTTCGGCTATTACAGCCTGTCCAGCTTTATCATTACCGGCTCGGGATTTCCGGTGCTGGGCTCTATAGCTCTTTTATCCAATATCATGCGCGAAGTGGGCACGTTATTGCTCACGCCCATACTGGTGCGTTTTTTGGGGCCGCTGGCGCCCATCAGCACGGCCGGAGCCACGGCCATGGATACCTGTTTGCCCATGATTTTGAAAAATACTAATGAAGCATATGGGCTTATCGCCATTTTCAACGGCACGGTGCTGACTTTACTTGTGCCGGTGCTGGTTTCCGCTATGCTCGGCCTGGGCGGGTGAGCCGGATTGGCCATAACCAAACACGCCCGCAAGCCTGCTCGGCCTTCGGGCGTGTTTTTTTAGCGCCACTTGACGCACAAGCCTATAAAGCTTTTAATTACAAACCAAGCTGGGCCAGGAGATCGTCCACGGATTCCTGGCTGGCGTCGCGCGTGGGGCCTTTTAATTCAGAAACAACCTGTTTGGCGTGGTTCTGGATAAGGTCCATATCCTTTTCCGGCTCTTTGGCATGTTCTTTGAGAGCTATGCCGGTGCTCATATACAGCTCAAAAACCGTGGATTCAATGGTCTGCAACGCGGACAGCACTTTTTTGACCCGTTGCCCGGTAAGATCCTGGAAGCTTAAGGCCGTGAGCACGCGGCAGAGGTCTTCTTCCTGGGAAGAAATGAATTTCCGCAGCCCTTTGAGGTCGGCGGCGGACAGTTTTTCTTTTTCCGCCTTGTCGGCCAGCCCCCTTAAATCCTCCAGCATATCCTGGTGTTTTTCCACTGTGTCCATAATGGCGGCTGTGGCTTCTTCCGTGGCGGCCAAAACCTCATCCAACTGCTGGGTGGCTTCGGATAAAAGTTCGCCCGCGTCTTTATTTTTGGAGGAAGCGCCAGGCGCGCCTTTCTTGGCGCTGTTAATCTCACGGAAGATATTTTGCAGGCCGCTGAGCATATCCTCGTTAAGGCGTTTATAAAATTCCCCGTCGCCCCAGGCCTGGCTGAGGCTGTTTTTCAGTTTTTTGCGGATGGTGCGCGAAACCGTATCACGGACATTTTTTACCAGATCTTCAGTAATACTATCGATCAATTGTTCCATAACAGGATCATTGGAAGGCATTATCTCTCCTTGCGCACCATATCTTCGCGGGTGCCCGCGCATGTTTTTGTCAAACAGAAAGCCGGCATGGTAAAGAGGATGATAACCCTGTTTACAAAGCAATGCACTATTTAATTGTAAAGAACTTGTCAATGCTCTGAAAAATTAAACCACGTCCATTTAGAGCATTTCAAGTATGAAAGGCTCTAAATGGACGCGGTTTAATTGCAAACAACAAAGGCGCGCTTAAGCCCAATGGTGCTCCCGAATGCTTTTGCGCTGCTCTTGAAAGACAAAATGCACAATGGCGTCAAGAGCGGGTTCGGAAATGCGCGTGAACTGGAGGAAGTACTTATTTCCCTGCGGGGTTTTGTCTTTCTTGACTATCTTGCCTATGGCCCCGGCCATTTTCAAAGGCAGGGCGTTCAAGGTGAGCAGCACTTCCAGATAAGCTTCGGGCTCCAGGGGCTGCTCGGCATAAAAGGCCAGTCCCGAGCCGCTGATGCGGCAGCCGTCCAGGGCATGGGGGAACTCTTCATCCAGGCTGTTTTTTTCTAGGAGCGCGGCGATATAGTTAAGCTGGTCGGACATGCCGATGAGAAAGTTGACCACGGCCTCAGGCAATTTGCTGCTCGCCAGCTCATCGTAGCCCACAGGCTTCTGCTCTCCGCCCAGGGAAATTTTGGGCAGGTCGTCAGGCGAGGGCAGAATGCGGAATTTGCCGCGCACTCTGGCGTCAACAGCGTTGAATTGCGGTCTGGCGTCCGACATGCTTATCCTCCCGGTGATTTACGGTGATTACGGGGTTGGCGTTTTGCGCGGCGAGGTGGCAAGAGGAGCGTGTTTACGCATTTTGCTTACAGGGCGCCGTTTTCAAGCTCAACACTCATGGCGTTGACCGGGCAAACCTTGGTGCACAGACCGCAAGCCGAGCACAATTCCACGTTGAAGCCCACGGTATGCTCCTCGCGATTTATATACAGGCTGCCGCGTGGGCAGACCGCCAGGCACATGCCGCAGTGCATGCAACTGTCTTCATTGCGGGAAATGCGCTGTGCCGGATCGGTAACCGTAATAGATTGCCCGCGCAGATATTCAATGGCCTGCATGCAGTTTTCCTGATTTCCCGAAATCTCCAGGGTCATGAACCCTTCTTTGCGCGGCGTGATGTTGGCCTGCATAATATTGAAGGTCACATCGTAGAGCCGTGTGAGGTTGCTGATTACCGGCGTGCCTGAGACATCACTGGGAAAGCTCAGATGTAAATTTCTGTGGTAGGCATTGTCGTTATTATTCTTGTCAACCATAAACTTATTACCTGATAAGGGATTTGGCCCGTTTGGCTTCCGGGCTGTTGGGATATTTGCTGACCAATTCCTTATAGCGGGCGTTGGCCGCATCGCGTTTGTTGAGTTTTTCAAAGCTCATGCCCTGCTTGAGCATGGAGGCGGGCATTTTGCTGCTCTTGGGGAATTTGGTGATCACTTCCTGGTAGGCCAGGGCGGCGTTGCCGTAATTTTGCATTTGGTAGTTAGTTTCGCCCTGCCAGAACCAGGCGTTGGAAGCCAGATCATGCTTGGGATAGTTGGTGGTGAAATCAGTAAAAATTTTCAGGGCGTCGCTGTAGCGGCGGGCATTAAACGCGGCTGTGCCGGAGTTGTACAGGGCTGTGGCCGGATCGGCCGAGCCTTCGGCTGTGCCGTATTGCACCGGGGTGCCGGCGGCCGCGGCCGCAGCGGCGTTGCTGTCCAATTGAGGCGCTGCGCCGGCATTGGGGTTTACCGCCAATTGCTGCGGCACGCCGTTGATGATTACAGTTTCCGTGGCGCCGCCGGAGACGCCGCTGGTTGCCGGCGGAACCGAGCCATAAGCGCCAGTCTGGGGCGTGGAGGTGACGCCGGGCACCGGAGGCTGCGGCGTGACCACCGGAGGCTGCGGCGTGGTCATCGGGGGCTGGGTGGTCAGACCCGCGCCGGAGCCCAAGGCCGCCGGAGGCGTAATGGGGGTTTTCATGGCTTCCAGATCCAGGCCCAATTGGGATTGCAACTGAGCCATGGCGCCTTCCAGGCGGTCCACGCGCTGTTTGAGCACAGCTACTTCCGCCGACAAATCGCCGCCCCGGCCGCCGCCGTCCAGGCGGTTGTTCAGGTCATTCATCTGGTTGCGCAGCACAGTAATATCATTACGCATGGCTTCCTGGTCGCTCCAGGAAGCGGCCGAACCGCTGGTGTCTATATTGTTGAGGCGCTGTTCCAGTTGAGACACGCGAAAATTGAGGTCATTGCCCGAACCGCCGCCGGAGGAGGTAGTCATCCCGCCGCAGCCGGACACAATCGCCGTGCTGAAGACCAGAAACAAAGCCGCATAAAGTTTTTTGCTCATGGTTTTGCTCTTAGACATTAATAGGGTTGAGGTTTGCGGGATCGCTTCATCCCGAACAACAAATATATCAGGCCGCCTAAAACAGGTATAAACACCGCCGGCATTATCCACAAGATCCGCTCCTGCGCTCCGCCGGGAAAGACGCGCAATGCCGCGTGGCAGATGGCCCATAAATTCAGCAACGGCAAAGCAACAAGCCCGATCTGCGCGAACAGGGGCAGGTTGCGTAAAATTTCAATCAATTCCGCCATAACAAATCTTATAGCCGCGCGCCAGCCTTATTTTTTCTTGTTGCCCTTTGTGTTGGCGGAATTTTCATGAGATAGCGCCGCCTGGCTTTGTCCTTTCCACATAATGACAAGCACCAGCCCAGCCCCGACGCAAATGCCGATATCGGCCACATTGAACGCCGGCCAGTGCCATTCTCCATAGTGAAAATCCAGAAAATCCACTACCGCTCTGAAGCGCACCCGGTCAATAAGATTGCCCAGGGCGCCGCCTAAAATACCGGCCAGGCCCAGGGTAAGGACGCGGCTGGGAGGCGCGCTGCGCATCAGATAAACAATCAGAGCGCAGACAATGATGGTTGCGCCCAAAAACAGCCAGAATTGCCAGTCAATGGACGGGTCGTTCAAAAAGCCAAAAGCCGCGCCTCGATTGTGAACCAGGACCAGATTGAAAAAATCCGGAATGACCACCTTGGGAGGCACGTTTGCCAAGTGCTTAATGGCCAGCAATTTGGTCGCCTGATCCATAAACAGCCAGAGCAGGGCCATAAAGGCCAACAAGCGCCAATAGGGCCTGGCCGTTTTTGCCGCTTTTGCCTTTTCTCCCGGTTTAACCCCGCCCGCATCGTTCATAAGCCCGACCTATAATGACTTAAGCACTGTTGTGCAGCGCGGACAGGCTTCGGGCCAGGCCGGGTCGTTGCCGAGGTCCGCGCTGTAGATCCAGCAGCGCGCGCACTTGGCGCCTTGGGCTTTGCTCACCCCCACAGCCACGTAGCCGGCGTCTTCCGCGCGGACGGCTTCGTCCGGAGCCTCGGCCATGGGGGCCAGGGTCACGGCGGAGACAATAAACACCGCGCGCAGATCCGTGTTCAGGTCCTGCAACATCTTCAAAAGTTCCGGCCCGGCGTAAACAGTCACGTGAGTATCCAGAGAGTGCCCGATTTCGCCGGATTTACGCAGGGGCTCAATGGCCCGGGTTACCGTGGCGCGCACAATCTGAAGCGCTTCCCAACCGGCCAGCTCGGCCGCGGGCAGGGTCAGTGTGCGCATTTTATCCGCGCGCAGGGCAAACACCGTGTCCGCTTTGGGGCGCAAGCTTTCCGGCAGGTGCCGGAAAACCTCTTCGGCCATGAAGGACAGAATAGGCGCCATATCGGCCATGAGCATCATCAGGATATGGTACATGGCTGTTTGGGCGCTGCGCCGCTCCAGGCTGTCCGGAGCCGAAGCGTACAAGCGGTCTTTCAGGATATCCAGATAAAAAGAGGACAGCTCTGTGGCGCACAAGTTGTGCAGGCCGTGGTAAACCTTGTGGAACTCATATTCCCGGTAGGCTTCTAGGGCCTTGGCGTGCGCTTCGCTGGCCAGGTGCCAGGCGAAACGGTCCAGGCCGTCCATGTCTTCCGGGGCCACCAGCTTGTCCGGGGTAAGGTCGGAAATGTTGCCCAAAATATAACGGCAGGTATTGCGCAGGCGGCGATAGGCGTCGATCAGCCGGGACAGGATTTCATCGGAGATGCGGATGTCTTCACGGTAATCCACAGCCGAGACCCAGAGACGCAAAATTTCCGCGCCGTGCTTTTCAATCACGGCCTGGGGCGCAATGACGTTGCCCAGGGACTTGGACATTTTTTTGCCGTCCTTGTCCACCACATAGCCGTGGGTGAGCACTGATTTATACGGCGCGCAGCCCCGGTTGCCGATGCTGACCAGAAGTGAGGAGTGGAACCAGCCGCGGTGCTGGTCCGAGCCCTCCAGATAGAGATCGGCCGGAAAAACGCATTCTTTGCGCTGTTCGACCACAGCGGCGAAAGAAGTGCCGGAGTCAAACCAGACATCCAGGATATCGGTTTCCTTGCGCCAATCCCGCTTGCCGCAGGCGGGGCAGTGCAGACCTTCGGGGGCCAGCGCGTCCACGTCGTTTTCAAACCAATAGTCACAACCCGTGGGGTGAGCGGCGAATTTATCGGCCACGCTTCTGGCCCAATCCGCCTCGTACCAGGCCGCGTCGCAGTTTTTGCAGATCAAGGCCAGAATGGGCACGCCCCAGAGGCGCTGCCGGGAAATACACCAGTCGGGCCGGGTTTCCACCATATTATAAATGCGGTCCCTGCCCCAGGTCGGAATCCAACGCACTTTCTGGTCGATGGCTTCCAGGGCTTTTTTACGCAAATCGTTTTTGGCCATGGAAATGAACCACTGGGTGGTGGCCCGGAAAATCACCGGTTCCTTGCAACGCCAGCAGTGCGGATATGAGTGGGTGATCCGGCCCCTGTGCACCAGGTTGCCTACTTCCTCAAGCTTGGCGATGACTTTGGGGTTGGCCTCAAAAACATTGAGCCCGGCGAAATATTCGACCACGTCCAGGAAACGGCCGTGATCGTCCAGCGGGGAGTAAGTTTCAATGCCGTATTTTTGGCCGGTTTCGTAGTCATCGGGTCCGTGCCCGGGCGCGCAGTGCACGAGGCCCGTGCCGGTTTCCAGGGTCACGCATTCGCTGAGCAGGATGGGGGCTGCGCGTTCATAAATAGGGTGGCGGGCTTTGAGCAGCTCCAGTTGCGCGCCGTTGACCGTGCCCAGCACAGCGAAGCCGGCCGCGTCGCTCCAGCCGAACAGCTCGCGGCAGGTTTCCAGCAGGCCTTCGGCCAGCAGGTAATAATCCTCACCAACGCGCGCCAGCACATAGTCAAATTCCGGGTGGACCATGATGGCCATGTTGCTGGGAATGGTCCAGGGCGTGGTGGTCCAGATCATGGCGTAAGCGCGGGAGAGATCCGCTTGGGGGAAAAGCTTTTTCAGGCCGGGGTCGGCTAGGGGAAAGCGCACAAAGATGGAATCCGAAGTGTGGTCGTGATATTCGACTTCCGCTTCGGCCAGGGCCGTGACGCAGGAGGCGCACCAGTAAATGGGTTTTTTGTGACGCAAGAGGGAGCCGTTTTCCATAAATTTGGCCAGCTCTTTGGCCGTGATGGCCTCATATTCCGGCTTCATGGTCACATAAGGATCTTCCCAGACCCCAAGCACGCCCAGGCGTTTGAATTCTTCGCGCTGAATGTTCAGATACTTGTCCGCCCAGGCGCGGCATTCTTTGCGGATCACGTGGGTGGGCAGCTCTTTGGCTTTTTCGCCCAGTTTGTGGGCCACCTTGTGCTCCACAGGCAGGCCGTGGCAGTCCCAGCCGGGCACGTACTCGGCTTTTTCACCCTGCATGTTGCGGCATTTGACGATGAAGTCCTTGAGGATTTTATTCAGGGCCGTGCCCAGGTGAATATTCCCGTTGGCGTAGGGAGGACCGTCATGCAGCACAAAACGCTTGTTTTCGTTGTTGGCCGCGGTCATGGCTAGGTATGCGTTAACTTCTTTCCAGAAGCCCAGGGTTTTGGGCTCGCTTTGCGTGAGGTTGGCTTTCATGGGAAAGCTGGTATCCGGTAAATTCAGGGTATCTTTATACTCTTTCATATGGTGATCTTTCCTTGTAAACAGGCCCTGCTGGGAAAATATAAAAGTCTGCTGCCGGCGGCCTTGGATTAAGGCCGCCGGCGCGGAGTGCAAAAGTGTGCGATTTTTGCGCAAGCGGGCGGGGAAGTCAAGTTTTTCAGCAAGATGATGCGGGGAGAAGATTCAAAAAGCGCGAAATATCCAACTACTGGTTGGGAGGCATAGCGGCCAAGCGAACTCAGCCTTGCACAGCCGCGGCCATTTCCCGCAACAGGGCCAAAGTTTCCTCGGCCTCCGCCTGTTCCATCCGTCTGATGGCGAAACCCGCGTGGGTGATGACATAGTCGCCTACGGCCGGGGCTTCGGGCAGGAGCGCGGTGGAAATTTGCAGGCGCGTGAAAGCGGCTTCTCTGGAAGGAGCCGCGCCAGGGCCGCTTGAGGCGGCCGGCGGGGCCTGACCGATATTGATGTCTTCAATCCGGATAAGAGCTTTCTGCTCGGGCAAAATTTCTTCCACATATCCGGGCACGGCTAAACACATGATTCATACTCCAGTTTTTTACAGCGGCTTTGGGCCGCTGCTTTTTTTCAATATATAAGAAGATGGGAGGCCTGGTCAATCTGCAGGCCTGGCTGCCGGAGAGGCATCGGCAAAGGAAATTGCAAAATCAGAAGCGCCGGGCAAAGGGGGAGCCCGGCGCTTGCTTTCGCGGTTATCCCGGCGGCGTTAAAAATCGCCGTAACCGCCCTTATGCATTTTTATTTTGAGGCAAGCACTTTGCCAGATTTAATATCTTCAACCAGTTGCAGGATTTCCTGGCGCAAGCCTTCCGGCACCTCCGGGTTGAAGGCGCCCAGGCCCATGGCCCCCGGCTCCTCAAAGCCGATAAGATATTCCTTGCCTTCAAGCTTGCCGTCATAAGCAATGCTGAGCACCCGGAAAATAGCTTGCGACCAGTGCATGACCGCTGATTGCAAAATGGTGTCCGGCCATTCCGGGTAATGGTCGTAATAAATGCCGAAAGCCCATTTGCCTTCCTGTTTGGCGGCCTGAAAACTGCCCACAATGGCATTGTCCATGGTCGGGTAGATCATGTCCGCGCCCTGGCTGATGCAGGTCAGCGCGGCTTCCTTGCCCTTGGCGATGTCGTCCCAGTCGCTGGTCCAGGCCGTGAGTACCTTGCCTTTGGGATTGGCAGCCATAAAGCCATTGGAGAAGCCTTTTTGCTGGTCCAGGGTGAATGCGATCTGCTGCGCTCCGATGTAGGCTCCGATGCCGGTTTTGCTCATTTTGCCGGCCAGGTAGCCCAGCACATAGCCGGAATCCACGTCTTTAAAACGCAAACAGGCCACATTGGGGCTGGGGGTAATGCCGTTAATGACCACAAACATGGTGTTGGGGTAACGTTTGGCCACCCTGTCGGCCGCGTCCTGAAATTCTCCGCCCATGCCCAGAACCACGTTATAGCCGCGCCGGGCATAGTCGGCCAGGGCTTCCGCCTGGTCGGGCTGGGCCACTTTTTCGCTGTAAGCCACAGCTATGCCCAGGCGCTCCTTGGCCAGCAGCATGCCTTCATAGCCGGATTGATTGGCGCTTTTATCGGTAATCACGCCGGGCAACACGATGGCGGCCTTGAAATCTTTGGCCTGGGCAGGGCTGAAGCCGCCCAGGGCCAACGAGGCCAGGATTGAAAAGATGATTGAGAAAATAAAAATACGCTTTTTACTGATGAACATAGCATTCTCCTGCTACAACAGCCGCTTGCGGAATAAAAATGCAGATCGCCTCCAGAGCGGCCGGCTAAGGGTTTCTACCAAACAGCGCTGATGAATGATAAAAATAGATATATTACTTGAGTGTTTTTTTTCTTAAATTACAACCACAAAAGAATGTACATGGAACATGCACCAAAAATGGCTGCTGGATGTGATTTCGGGCGCAGGGTCTTGCGGATTCCGGGCCCGGGGATGAAAGAAAAATAAAGCGAACCCCAAAAGGCCCGCCAGAGCCGGAGCGGCTTGGCGGGCCTTTTTAGGAACGCATGCGAATATGGGTTCAGCCCAGGGCGCGTTTGACCAGCGCAGCAAGCTCTTCGACAATGCGGCGCACCTGTTCGCCGTTTTCGCCCTCCACCATGACTCTGGCCTTGTTTTCCGTTCCCGAATAGCGCAACAGCACGCGCCCCCGGCCAGCCAGCTCGGCTTCGGCCGCAGTCACGGCATTGACGATGCCTGGACAGTCGCTGAATGGAGTTTTGCGCTGCACAGGCACATTGATCAGTTCCTGCGGGTAAGGTTCCAGAAGATGCCCCAGCTCTGAAAGGGGCTTATTCTGCTCGCGCATGACTTTAAGCAGCTGCAGAGCGGCCAGGAGGCCGTCGCCCGTGGTGCTGTATTCCATGAACACCAGGTGCCCGGACTGCTCGCCGCCTAGGGTGGCTCCTTCGCGGCGCATGGCTTCCACCACGTGGCGGTCGCCCACCGGAGCGCGCAACAGCGTGCCCCCCCGCTCTTTCATGAACACCTCCAACGCCATATTGCTCATGACCGTGGCCACCAGCATGTTTTTAGGCAGGCTGTTCTTGTCCATGAGATCTTTGGCGCAAATGGCCATGATCTGGTCGCCGTCAATGGCTTTGCCGTGTTCGTCCACCACGATGAGGCGGTCGGCGTCGCCGTCCAGGGCGAGACCGATGTCGGCGCGCACCTCACGCACTTTGGCCGCCACCACTTCCGGGAAAAGCGAGCCGCATTTGTCGTTGATGTTCAGGCCATTGGGCTCGGTGCCGAGTTTGATGACTTCGGCGCCCAATTCTTCCAGGGCCAGGGGCGCCACGCGATAGTTGGCGCCGTTGGCGCAGTCGATGACAATGCGCAGGCCGGTGAGATCCAGCTTTTCCGGAAAGCTGTTTTTCAGGTGCACAATATAGCGGCCCGGCGCGTCATCCACGCGAAAAGCGCGGCCCACCGCGTCCGAAACCGGATATTCCCATTGAAAATCAGGATTGAGAACCATATTTTCAATGGCTTCCTCGGCGGCGTCGGGCAGCTTGAAACCGTTGTGGTCGAAGAATTTTATGCCGTTGTCCTGGTAGGCATTGTGCGAGGCGGAAATGACTATGCCGGCATCGGCGCGCATGTTGGTGGTCAGGAAGGCTATGGCCGGAGAGGGCAGGGGGCCGACCAGGAGCACATCCATGCCCGAGGCGCACAGCCCGGCGGTCAGGGCGTTTTCAAAAATGTAGCCGGACAGGCGCGTGTCCTTGCCGATGACCACACGGTGGCGGCGCTTAGAATGGGTCCGGAAATAGGTGCCGGCCGCGAGTCCCAAGCGCAGGGCCATGTCCGGCAGCATGGGGTAGGTGTTTACTTCGCCGCGAATGCCGTCTGTACCGAATAATGCCATGATAGTCGCTCCTTGGCGTGCATCTGGATTTAGGTCTTGCTGTTCTTTTTATGCTGTAAAGCCTGTAAGTTCAAACCGCTCGGTCGGGACCGGGCGCGTTTCTTCCTGGAGTCGGGTTATAAAATGGTCAGAGTCACTTTAGCTGGCGTAACCTTGATGACCTTGCTGTTTTCAGGCGCGTTCACGTGCACGGTCAGATTAACGGAGTTCTTCATGTTCTCATTGGCCTCCACAGTGGCGGAAAGACCGCGCAACTCCGGCCCGCCGCCGGTCCAGGCCAGGGGCACATCGAGTTGCACCTGCACAACTTCCGGGTCAAGGGACGAGTTTTCCGGCAGGGAACCGTGCACAAGCACCGGCACCTGCACCACAAGCACTTTCCGGGACCCTTTGATATCCAGTCGAATATTGACTTCGCCGGGCTGCGCCTGCACGCCGGGGGGCGTGAGCACCCGGCCCTGGGCCTGAATGGAGTTTTGGGTGATGTCCTGGGGCATGGTTACGGTGGCGTTGACCGAGGGCAATTGCGAGATGACGCTTTCCGGGCCGCGCAAGGTCACGCTGTGCGGCGAGGAGTCCATTTCCGCCAGGCGCAGGCCCTTGGGCAGGGCGTCACGCAGGAGGGGGGTAATCACAGCCTTGCGTGTGCTTAAGACATCCACAAAGAAGTCCAGGGCGGGCGGATTGATCTCCAAAACGTCAAAGGCTCCGGAAAAGGGCATATCTTCGGGCAGCAGGGTAACCGTATTGCTGCCCCGGCTGACGTCGGTCAGGTCCAGGGTATACTGCAGTTTGCGTCTGTCCAGCGCGCGCATGAGGCCTTCCGGGCCGCGCACCCGCACCCGGAGAGAGTCCGGCGGGGCGTCGTTGAGAATATATTTTGCGGGCAGGCCTTTGATTTCCAGGGGAATTTCCACCCAGGATTCAACTTTTTCCCGCCCCACCACGCCATACCAAAGGATCGTGGCCAACAGAACCGCCACCAGGGCGGTTTGCCAGTTGAATTTAAAGTTAAGCTTAAGGTTTAACATCTGTTTCCCTTATGCAATCAGTTAAAAGACAGCAAGCGGCGCAGATGCGCGGCATCGGAACAAGGGTGGAGCTGTCCGTTTATGGCCACGCTCATGCTGCCGCGCTCTTCGGAAACCACAATGGCCAGGGCGTCGCTTTCTTCGGTAATGCCTATGGCGGCGCGGTGTCTTGTGCCGTATTCGTCGGCCAGGTCCGTTTTGGTGGACAGGGGCAGAATGCAGCCGGCCGCATTGATTTTATTGTGGTTGATCAGCACCGCGCCGTCATGCAGCGGGGTTTTGGGATAAAAAATAGTCATGAGCATGGAGCGGGTGACGTCGGCGTTAACGATGGTTCCCCAATCAAGCAGATCTCCCAGGGAAACTTTGCGTTCCATGACGATAAGCGCGCCCACCTTGGATTTGGCCATCTGCACGCAGGCGCTGATGATTTCTTCCAGAACCTGATCATCCACGGTTTCGCGCCGTTGCCAGGGAAACCAGCGGTGTGTGCCCATTTCCGTGAGCGCCCGGCGAATATCGCGCTGAAAGAGCACAATGATGACCAGAAACAATGAACCCAGAAAATTTTCCAGAAGCCAGTTCAGGGTATAAAAACCCATTTCCAAGGACAGGAAATAGACAACTATGAGCAGCATGAGCCCGTAGAGCGCGGCCACGGCTCTGGTATCGCGCATAAGCACAATCAGGCGGTACAGAAGCAGGGTCACCAGGGCGATATCCACCAGATCGCGCCAGCTTATGCTCAAGTTTGCTAACATGGGTGCATCCTTATTACTTTACCGGATGGATAAGAATTTGGCATAGTCTTAGGGGCTTTTTAGGTCAAGAAAAATGCGGCGGTTTTGGAAGCGGTCGGGCGCCAGACTTTCTCAAACAAGGTTGTGCGTCAGTTGCAGGGCTTGCCTGACGGCGCTGACGTCGTGAACGCGATGCGCCCAAACGCCGCGCGCGGCCAGCAGGGCGGAGGCGGCCAGGGTAGGTCCGCCGCGCTCGGCAAGGGGCGCGCCGGTGAGGTCGCCCAGAAACGATTTATAGGAAACGCCGACGAGTATGGGGCGCCCCAGGGTGTGAAAAAGCTCAATATGCTTGAGCAGGGCCAAATTATGCTCCAGTTTTTTGCCAAAGCCGATGCCCGGATCAACAAGGACGCGTTCTTCCGGAAAGCCGCCGCGCACAAGCTCATCCAGCTTGTGCTCCAGAAAGGCGTATACCTCGTCCACCACATTGCCGTAACGCGGTTTTTTTTGCATGTCCGCCGGCCGGCCCTGGCAGTGCATGAGCACATAGCCGGGTTGATGCTCCAGAAGCGCTTCTTTGAGTTCAGGCTCAAAAGACCAGGCCGAAATATCATTAATGATGTCCGCTCCGGCCTGCAGGGCGGAGCGAGCGGCGCCGGCCTTATAAGTATCCACGGAAAAAGCCGTAGTTGCGTCCGCCGCCCGCTTGCCTGATAAAAACTCTTCACGCAGGGCGGCCAGGGCCGGCAAAAGCCTTGCACATTCCTCAACTTCGGATATCGGCCGCGCTCCGGGCCTGGTGGACTCGCCGCCCAGGTCCAACACCTGAGCTCCGTTTAAAACCATATTTTGCGCTTCGGCCTTTAACCCGGCCAGGCTATCCGTATTTGCCAATGCGGTTGAGGCGGTATGGCGTTTAACCCCGCGTGCGCCGTCGGAAAAAGATTCCGGGGACAGATTTAAAATCCCCATCAACAAAAAGGGGGCAGGCCCCAAGGCCCTGCCCCCGCTGATAATCCATTGCCTATTCGTCATCTCGACGGCCGTTTCTGTTGTTTCTGCGCTCCGTGTCATCATCCGCGCGGGCATCGTCGTTATAATCATCATTATGCGGTGAGGAGCGGCGGTCGTTCTTTTGCGAGAAACTGACCTCATCGTTGTGCTCATTTCCGGGCGGAACATCGGGAGCGTCCCGCACGGCGCGGTAGGCCTTGTTAGCGCTTTGCGGCGTGGGTTCATCATCGCCGTGGTCAGCCTCTTGTTCAGGACCGGAAGTGTGGTCGCGCCTGCCGGCGGAGGCTTTGCGGGCATCCTTGGCCTGGGCCTGCATGGTTTTGGGCGAGGTGGTCACAGGCTCAATGCCCATCTCGCGCATAATCACGTCCATATCATCGCCGGTAATGGTTTCCCTGTCCAGCAGCACTTCCGCGATTTTATTCAAAAGTTCCATATGCTGGCTGAGAATGCCCTCAACCTTTTCTCTGGCTTCATGGATGAGCCGCTTGACCTCATTGTCCACCAGGCGGGCGGTTTCTTCGCTGTAATTGCGGGCGTGCATGAGTTCGCGGCCCAGGAAGACTTCATCATGCTGGTCGCCGATGGCCTGGGGACCGATGCTGTCGCTCATGCCCCATTCACAGACCATTTTGCGGGCCAGTTTGCTGGCGCGTTCAATGTCATTGCCCGCGCCCGTGGTGATATCGCCGAAAATCAGCGCCTCGGCCACCCGGCCGGACAGGAGCACGGCCAGATTGTTGAGCAGGTAACTTCTGGAATAGCCATGGCGGTCGCCTTCGGGCAGTTGCATGGTTACGCCCAGAGCCCGGCCGCGCGGGATGATGGACACTTTGTGCACCGGGTCAGTGCCGGGCAGGAGTTTGGCCACCAGAGCGTGCCCGGCTTCATGATACGCCGTGATGCGCTTTTCTTCATCAGACAGAATCAGGCTGCGCCGTTCGCGGCCCATAAGCACTTTGTCCTTGGCAAATTCAAAATCGGCCATGGAGAGTTGGTTCTTGTTGTTTTTAGCCGCTTGCAGGGCCGCTTCATTGACCAGGTTTTCCAGATCGGCCCCGGAAAATCCGGGGGTGCCCTTGGCGATTACTTCCAGGTTAACGTCATTGCCCAGTGGGGTCCTGCTGCTGTGCACTTCCAGGATGCGTTCGCGGCCGCGCACGTCCGGGGTGGGCACCACTACCTGGCGGTCAAACCGGCCGGGCCGCAGAAGCGCGGGATCGAGCACGTCGGGCCGGTTGGTGGCGGCAATGAGAATAACGCCTTCGTTGGATTCAAAACCGTCCATTTCCACCAGCAACTGGTTGAGGGTCTGTTCGCGTTCGTCGTGTCCGCCGCCCAGACCGGCGCCGCGCTGCCGGCCCACCGCGTCAATTTCATCAATAAATATCAGGCAGGGGGCATTGCGCTTGCCCTGCACAAAGAGGTCGCGCACGCGGGAGGCGCCCACGCCCACGAACATTTCCACAAAGTCGGAACCGGAGATGGAAAAGAACGGCACTCCGGCTTCTCCGGCCACGGCGCGGGCCAGCAAAGTTTTACCCGTGCCTGGAGGGCCGACCAGGAGCACGCCTTTGGGAATACGCCCGCCCAGGCGGGTGAAGCGGCGGGGATCGGATAGAAAATCAACAATCTCGGTTAATTCTTCTTTGGCTTCATCCACGCCGGCCACGTCGTCAAAAGTGACTTTGGGGCCTTCCTGATTGAGCATGCGCGTACGCGCCCGGCCAAAAGCCATGGGGCCGCCTTTGCCGCCGCCCTGGGCCTGGCGCATGGTGTATATCCAGAAGCCGAGAATGAGGAGAAGCGGCAGCCACATGACCAGAGCGCTCACAAACCAGGAGGATTCCTCCGGAGGCATGACCTTGACGTCAACATTGTTGTCCATAAGCTTGGTCATCAGCGCGGGGTCTTCCTGGGGCATGTAGGTTTTATACTCATTCCTCGCCCCGGCGGCGCCGGACACAGCCACAACATGCTGGCCCTGGATGGTCACTTTGGTGATTTCCCCCTGGGTCACGCGATGCAGAAAATCGCTGTAAGAAATTTCCTGCTCGGGGGCGCTGACGTTCTGTCTGGACATGGAAAACAGGGCGATCATGAGAATTACGATTCCGCCCCACAGCATCATGCTCCGTATTAATGGGTTCAAAATAAACTCCCTTTGAAGAGTATTTTAATAAAATACCGGCCAACAAGCCTGTACAGCGGGCTCCGCCGGAGATATACTAACGGGATGAGCTTCGCGGCGCGGACAATGTTTAAGGTGCCGGCGGTCATCTTACATGACTATGTTAATTCCTTGTGTGGCGTTTGACAATATTTTTCAGTTCCCCAGCCGAATCATTGCGTCTTTTGAACGCGTGGGCAAACCGTAAACCCGGCGTTGTGCGCAAACAAGTTAAAGTCAATGATTCTGTGTGCTTATACGGCTAAACCAATCGATGCGACAGGTTTGGCGGAGGCGGGGCGCCTGGTGCAACGTATTTTTGCCGAATTTGTGGCCCCGGATTGTTCCCCGGGCGGGGTTGAAATGTTTGCGTCTTTCATAGAGTTAAAAAGTTTGTCGGATAAGTGAACCGGTCCGAGATTGTATTTTGGGGAGCTTACGACGGCGACGGCGGTTTGGCTGGAGTCATCGCCGGCCAGGCCCCAGGGCACATTAAGTATTTGTTTGTTGAAAAAACCCGCCACCGCCAAGGGGCGGCGCGGATGCTGCTGGGTGTTTTGCGAGATCACTATCGCGCTTTGGGCGGCCGTGCGCTTACTGTAAATTCTTCGCCGTACGCCGTGGAAGTTTATAAAAAGTTGGGTTTCCGGGAGGTTGGGCCTGAAAAAGTTATGAACGGCATCAGATTTACCCTCATGCGGGCGGATATTGAAAATGCCGGGCGCCTTTTTCCACCGCCGACGGTCCAAAAGCGAATCCCGGCGGTTTCCCGCCGGGATTCGTGGATTTCTGTCAATTAGTAAGGCACAACTCGGGCCGGAGCGCCTCCTCCGGAGATGACTTTAACTCGCTGGCCGCGTGAAAATTGTATGTCCGCGCCCTGGGTAATGACTGTGGAGCCGCCGCTGTCGAGGTCCACGGTGACTTCATAGCCGTCTTGC
>JAVBRZ010000164.1:0-5053 GCA_031547425.1 Desulfovibrionaceae bacterium | reverse complement strand
ATTGCGGCGGGCGGCAACGTCGCGGGGCGGCAAAAAGTCAGATATCCTCTCTCCCGGCGCCCGGAGCGCAAGACGCGGAACACGGCGCGGCCGGCACGGACGGCTTGTCTCCCGGCGCAATAGTCTTTATGCTATTTGCAGGCGACGGCCGCGCGGCCGTTGCGCGCCGCAAGGAGAAAAACATGGCTGAATTGGAAAGACTCGATATTATTGTGCCGGAAGATGGGGTGGACATCGTGTCCGGGGTGCTCGCCCTGCGGGCCGTGCATGGCTGGGAAGAGCTGGATTTGCCCGGCGGCAATGTCTGCCTCCGCGTGCACGGGCAAACCCCGGGACTGTGCCGGGCCTTGGAAGATGAGCTTAAGGCCCTGGCGCCCAAGGCCCGCCTGGAGCTCACCAGCGTTGAGGACAAAGACTGGACCGAGGCCTGGCGTGAATTTTTCACGCCTGTGCCCATTGAAGACACCTTCCTGGTGGTGGCCCCCTGGATGCCCGAAGCGGATAACGCGGCCATCACCGCCGCTTGCGACGAATTTTGCCCCAGCCCCCTGCCGGTGGTCATTAATCCCAAGACCGCCTTCGGCACTGGCCATCACCACAGCACGGCCCTGTGCCTCACCGCCCTGGCCCGCTGGTTCAAAGCCGGCAAAATCAAGCCCGGCCAGACCTTTTTCGACCTGGGCACCGGCTCGGGCATTCTGGCCATTGCCTGCGCCCGCCTGGGGCTTGGCGGCCTCGCCTGCGACATTGACCCCGTGGCCGTGGACAATGCCCTGGAGAACCGGGCCATCAACCATCTGGATGGCCGGTTTGAAGTTGAAACCGGCAGTGTGGAGTTGGGCCAAGGCCGGACTTTTGACTGCGTTTTGGCCAACATTCTGGCCGACCCCCTCAAAGAAATGGCCCCGGCCATCGTTTCGCGCGTGGCAAGCGGCGGCTGCCTCGCCCTTTCCGGCATCCTGGTCGAACAGGCCACGGCCGTGGAAGAGGCCTTTATGGGCCAGGGCCTGCCCAGGGCCGAGTGGATTGTCCAGGACAACTGGGTCGCCCTGGTCTGGGGATAGACGGCGGGAGGCCAAAGTCGAGGGCGGGAAGCCCCAGGGGGCTAAGCGCAATGCCCAACAGGCTGTTCATCCCGGCTCTTCCTGGTTCGTCTCCTTGACCGGCTTTTTTGCTTTTTGCCGTCTGGTGTGCCGGCGTTATCTTTGTTCGGCATGGGGAAAGGCAAACAGGCGAAAGGCAAAAGGCATGGATGTGATGCCCCCCACTAGAGCATTTTAACTTTGAAATGTTACACCATATGCAGCATTTAAAAGACAAAAAACACAGCCATTTATCATACACGTTCAGGCCGAAGCGGCCTGAACCAAAGACACGCTGCGCTGCTCGCTTGCGGGCGTCTGCCGGCGCATCCGCCAGAGCATTTTTCCTTAATATATAATTTAAATGTTAAAATGCTCTAATCAAGCGGCGCTTAAGGGTAAAGGCGGAAAGGCGAAAAGGCATGGATCCCCCGATCAAGTGATATGCCCCCCTGAAGGTGGACACCGAATGAATTCCCTCCTAGGCTAAATATATGACTCAAGGAGGACGACGCGGCTCTAGCCCGGGGGACCGGACTAAAAACCACGTCAATACACGCCGGGCAGGCCGCGCTGGCGCAGCAGCGTGTCGCAGCAGCCCAGGTGGTAGGCGGTGTGGGCCGTGAATTTCATCAGGCCCACCAGGTGGTTGACCGGGCGCTCCACAATGGCTGAGAAAACTTTATTGGGCGTGGTGATTTCGTAAGGGCTGAGGTTGTCCATGTAGGCGCGGGCCAGGGCGGCCATCTCGTCGGCAAAGGCGAGCATCCGGGCCTTGCTCGGTGCGGGAACATTTTCGCGCGCAAACATGATCACATCCATGGGCCAGGGCTGGCGGCGCGGGGTATCGCCCTCGCGGCGGGAAAAGAATTCAAAGTGGGCCAGGGTGTGGCAGACCTGCTGCCAGAAGTAAAAGCCGCCGGCTTTGGCGGTCCACAAATCATCCGGGCAAGTCTCAATGAGCTTTTTGACCCGGGCGAACATGATTTCGAACTCGGCCCGGCAGGTTTCAATAATGGGATTGGGCATGGCGCGCTCCTTGCTTAAAAGGGTGCTTTTCCCAATTGTCTAACACTATTTTCGGGCCGCTTTCAAGCCCCCTCATCCGGACAAGTATGGACCCGCACGGGCTGTCTTGCTGGCCTCGCTCCTTCCCGCACGGTCACATTTCCACTTTGATCACCCTGGCCGGGCCGCGATCCACGGTGCGGCGGTAGGTGAGGCCCGGGTAGCCGAAGACCATGGCGTAGCGTACGGCGGCGCCCTCGGGCAAGCCCAGGCGGGTTTGCAGGCAGGGGGCGAAGTCTTTGACAGCCCAGGTTAAGAGGCCGTTCCAGAGCGTGCCCAGGGACAGGCTTTGGGCGTAAAGTTCGAAGTAGCTTAAGGCGATGATGGCGTCTTCCTTGCCGGTGCCGGCTTCAGGCAGGCTGGAGACAATCAGGGCATGGGGGGCGCCCCGGAAAATGATGTCCTGCTTGGAATCGGCCCAGCTCATGATGGCGTGGCGCATGTAAGGCATGGCCGGGTGTTGCTGCAGGTCGGGTTTTTTGATGCTTTCGGCCACTTTTTGGTAAGTGAGGGCGCGGAACTTTTGCATGGAGGCGCGATCGGCCAGCACGGAAAATTGCAGGGCTCCGCGGTTGGCTCCGGTGGGCGCGTTCCAGGCCGTGTCCAGGAGGTCGTCGATGATTTCCTGGGGCACTTCTTTGTTTTTAAAGCGGCGCATGGAACGGCGGGAAAGGATCAGGCCCTTGAGTTCCTCGGGGTGGCGCGGGCGGGTGACGGGCAGGCCGGCGGCGGGGTTGTCATCGCCCAGGGAAATGGCGCCGGTGGGGCAGACCGCCAGGCAGTGGCCGCACAGGATGCACAGATCGGCCTCCAGCATGGTCGGGTAAGGGTCCAGGAGCAGGAGTTCGGCCTGGCAGGACTTGACGCAGGCCCCGCATTGGCTGCAACGGGAAAGATCAACCTTGAAATTGTTCATGCAAGTATATCCCTTGTCCGGAATGCCGGATGCATGTTTATAAACTAGCATCCCTGGCGAAAAGTGCAAAATATTCCTTGGCTTTGTGAAGATTTTCACGCTCAGCAAGGGGACATCGGGTTTTTTAGGGAATTTCAACGCTGTTTTCGGCTTTGCCGCATTGACGTAACTGCCGTGCTATTCTAAACAATAGATAGTGGATGGAGTTTCAGGCAAAGCATTGTGTTCGCGGTCGGCTTCGCGATGCCTTTCAGCGCGTGCGCGGGACTCCAGCCCATGGGGACCGCCATTTTGCGCGGGAAAGCGCAGGGCCGTGGGGCGCGCTTTGGCGTCCTTAAAGGTGTGGGCATGACGGCTAATTTTCTTTATTTTGACCGGCAGGATCATGAACTGCTGTTTATGGTCAACAAGATTCTGGAGCAGGAGCCGGGCATGTCGGTGATGAAGCCGCTGTTCGACCCCAGCCTGCACCCCAACGGCATCAAGCAGATGTCCATTTCCCGCGAATTGCGCGTGGCTTACGCCGTGGTCAACCTGCTCACCTCCCTGGAGGACGGGCAGCTCAGCGACCGTTTGCGCGCCCTGCAGTCGTTGCGCGATGAAGTGCTGTACACCGGGGCGGACTCTTTTCGCAACAACACCGGCCGCGTGCTCATCCAGATCATGAAAGACCTGGTGCGCGCTTATGGCAACACCCGGCGCCAGCTTATGCTGGCCCACGACTTTTTGCGCGCCTCCACAGGCAACCCGCGCATCATCCGGGGCTTTTTGCGGCGCTACCATTTGCTGGAAATGCCCGAGGACTGGAGCCAGCTGTCGTTTGACGACCATGTGCACGACGCGCACACCAAAGGCCGCAAAACCTCCACCCACCTGATCATGGACGCCTGGATCAAGGGCATCCGTTCGCTCACGGTCATTTATTACAACCACGTGGAAGAGGCCGCCGCCCGCGAGCTTTTGCAGGCGGCGAGCATCATGGGCATGGACGTGCGCATCGGAGTTGAGTTCACGGCCGGCTTCCGCGACAAGCTGGTGCAGTTCATCTGGGTGCCCACCGCCTTTGCCGGCGTGGAGCCTTTTCTGGAATTTTTGCGCTCCGGCGAAGTGGCCCGGCTCATGCGCGACGGCCATGCCGTGTCTCATTATCGGGAAAGCATTGTGCACAGCCTGCTGGAAAATTTTAACACGCGCCATCGCCCGGGCATCAACGATTACTTCAAAATTGAGCTGCCCTTGCTCCAGCGGGTGGAATTCGACGTGTTTGTGGGGCCGGGCCAGGCTTCGCGCCTGCATTTGGCGGAATTCATCCACCGTGAACTGGCGCGCGCCTTTGAGCGGCGCATGGAGGAGCTGCGCGGCGAGTTCGCCTCGGCCGACGCTTCGGCCTGCACGTACATCACCCGCCTGGTGGAGGAAATGAACAAGCTGGACCCGGAAACCATTCTGGAGCGCTGGCTGGTGCCCTCCGCCAACCCGGGCATCCCCGATCCGGACCGCCCCGTGCTGGACGACAACGCCCCCGCCCTGCTCAAGCACAGCGCGCACACGCTCATGGATTTGGTGGCCGGCCTGCGCTCCAGCTACGAGTGCATCCTCACCCTGTCCGACCTTACCGTGGATGATATTCTGGAGCTGCTTTACGACTGCGAAGGCCGGATCACCCACCTGGAGATGTTCAACCTTAAAGAATACACGCGGGGCAGCTCGCCCTATCTCAAGGAAACCTGTGTTTTGCGCCAGGCCATTAACGAGGGCAGCGTCATTGCCTTGAAACGCATGATTCGCGCCAGTTTGGGGGCCATGCGCACGGCGGCCGCGCCGGACGAGGCGCGCTGCGCCAAGTTTACGCGGATTTTAAAGGACATTCCGCGTCTGCAAAGTTTTTACGCCACCAACCCTTTGCGGGCATCCCTGGGCAGCGATTCCACCGGCCGCTCCCACCGCCTGCTGGGCATGGGGCTGGTGTATTGGGAAAGCCTGCCCT
>JAVBRZ010000147.1:0-8114 GCA_031547425.1 Desulfovibrionaceae bacterium | reverse complement strand
CCCGTGCTTATGGTCAGTTCTCTGACCTCGGAAGGCGCGGAAGCCACTTTGAAAGCGCTGGAACTGGGCGCTGCGGATTTCATCGCTAAAAAACCAATCATCGATAACGAATACCAGGAAGATATCTTGAAGCGGGTTCATGCGGTGGCCAAAGGCGGGGCCATCCTGCGCATGCGCAGGCTGGCGCAGCAGCGCAGCCTTGCCTCGCGCGGCGCTGCCGCGATGCAAACGTCCGCCCCGCCGGTCTCGCCAGCCGCCGCGGCCTTTGCCGCCGCCAGGCCTGCGGCCCAAGCGGCCGGGCAAACGCCAGCCAAGCTATCCCTGCCCGCAGGCAGGGCTAAGCGCGATATTGTGGCCATAGGGGTTTCCACCGGCGGGCCGCCGGCTGTGCAAAGAATCCTTGCGGCTCTGCCAGCGGATTTTCCGGCCGCCATTCTTATTGCCCAGCATATGCCGGCCGCGTTTACCGGCCCCTTTGCCGCGCGCTTGAACAACGGCAGCGCCCTGACCGTCAAGGAAGCCCAGAACGGAGAGAAAATACGCATCGGCACCGTATATATTTCTCCCGGCGGGCAGCATCTTACGGTGAAGCCCAACCTGGACCTCGTCATTTCCCCTGAGCCGACTTCAGAGCTGTACAAGCCCTCGGCCACCCTGCTCATGGATTCCGTGGGCCGGGCCTTCGGGCGCCGGGCTTTGGGGGTGATGCTCACCGGCATGGGCAGCGACGGACTTGAAGGCGCCAAAGTTTTCAAGCAGCAGGGCGGCAGGCTCATTGCCCAGAGCGAGCAGACCTGCGTGGTTTACGGCATGCCCAAGGCTGTGGTTGATGCCGGCCTCACAGACGAAGTTGTGGACTTGGAGGATATTCCCCAAGCCATGATTGAGGGATTATTTAAATAGGCGTTGCCGGATGCGGGCTCTGTCCGGAAATTACGGCGGGGCAAAGGCTTGGAAAAGCCGCCCGGCGCCCCGGATTGCCTCCAGGGGAGGCTTAAGGATGAACCGGCCGCGAAGGTCGCGGCTTTTAACCGTCTGAAAGCAATTTTTTATTGGTAATACTGCAAAAATTGTATATTAGACAAATACATGGTCATAAAGACTGTAAAAACTATCCCCCTCCGCCTCCCTGGCCGCCGTTTGTTTTTCAAGCCCAACGGATTGCCTGGAAAAAACCGCCGAGGGCCGGGCGCCGCCTCGCGCCCCTGGAGATATTATGCTGGAACGACAAAAAATAATAGCCGACCTGGACAGTGATAACGAAACTCTGATTCGTGAAGCCGCTTTTAATGCCGGGCGCAATAAAATTGTGGAAACTGTGCCTCGCCTGGTCAAGCTGGTGGAGTCCAGCAGCCTTGGCATCCAGGAAGCCGCCGAAGCCGCTCTGCGCGAAATACGCGGCGCGGAGACCGTCCAGGCGCTTACGCCCCTGCTACGCTCGGATGACGCGCCCATCCGCAATATATCCATGGATGTTCTCCGCCAGATCGGCGCTGACGATATGACCACCCTGTCCGGTTTGCTACACGACGAGGATGCGGACATCCGTATCTTCATCGCCGATATTCTGGGCTCCACAGGCAGCGCCCTGGCGGTGCAGCCTCTGTGCGAAGCCCTGCTCAAGGATTTGGAAGTCAACGTCCGCTACCAGGCGGCCATGAGCCTGGGGAACCTGGGCCTGCCCGAAGCCGTGACCGCGCTCAACCAGGCCATGCAGGATGAAGAATGGGTGCAGTTCGCGGTCATTGAAGCCTTGACCAAGCTGCGCGCGGAATCTTCCGTTGCCGCGTTGGTCAATGCCCTGAACAGCTCCACGGATCTGGTGGCGTCCATGATTATCGAGGCTCTGGGAGAATTCGGCAACATCAAGGCCGTGCCCATGCTCGCCAAGCGTCTGGAGGACTCGTCCATCCCTCTGCGCAACAAAATTTTGCAGGCCATTACCAGAATTCTGGGGGCCAAATCCCTGCCTTTATTTTACGCCAAGGATAAAGACAGGTTCAGGGAATATTTTCTTATCGCCCTGGAAGATGAAGATCCTCAAGTACAGGATGCGGCCATGCTGGGGCTGGGATCCATAGGCGGCGCCGAGGCCTCGGCGGCTGTGCTGGCGCTGGCTTTGACCCTGGATCCGGAACGGGATTCCAACCGCCTGGGCCTGTGCTTTGATATCCTGGTTCAAATCGGCTATTCGCCGGCCCTGGAAAAGCTTTTGCGCGAAAAAGACGAGTACCCGGCCACTGTGGCCGCGGAAGTGCTGGCGCGCATAGGCGGCCCTGAAGTCGCGGCCCTCTTTATGGAAGAATTCTGGGTAAAAAGCCGGGATGTGCAGCGCAATATTGCGGGCCACCTCATAAATATCGCAACCCCGGCGGATGAGGACTTTTTCCTGCGCATCCTTGCCGAAGTCAGCGACGGCGATATTCTTAAATCCGCACTTTATTTCCTGGGCGGCGTGGCCAAGACCGACGAAGCTGTGGCCAAAATCAAGGAATTCCTTGACCACCCCTATAATGACGTCAAAGAAGCCGCCCTGGAAAGCTGCATCGCGGCCGGCACTCCCGATCTGGCGGGTTATTTCAGAGAACGCGTCAGGCATGTCGATTCCATGCAGCGCATGATGGCCATCTATGCCTTGGGGCGTATTGACGTGGCCGCCAATTTCGACCTCCTCGCCACAGCCCTGGAAGACGAAGACCCCGATGTGCGCCGCGTGGCCATGGAAGCCCTGGGCTCACAATTCCCCATTCCGGAAGCTTATTCCGCGGCCATGCTCAGCCGGCTCTATGACCCCAGCAGCGATGTGCGCCATACGCTGGTGCAGCTTCTGGGCGACAGCGGCCAGGAAGAATTTATACCCGCCTTTCTGGAAGCCCTGAAAGATGAGGATGACTGGGTGCGGGTGCGCGGGCTGGAAGCCCTGGGGCGCCTCAAGGTATCAGCCGTTATCCCGGAAATTTTGGAAATCATCAAAGGCGACAACATTCTTCTGGCCATCAAGGCTGTGGAAGCCCTGGCGGAAATCGGCGGGGACCAGGCCTTTAACGCTTTGCTGGAAGCCCTGGAAACCGGAGGTCCCGACTTGCAAAACGCGGTGGAGGAAGCCATGGCCAAACTTCACGAGCAAAGAGAAGGGGGGGATGAATGAGCACACCTTTCACGCCCAAGCCGCCTACTCCCCCATTAGCGCGGGCAGGCACAGGTCTGGCGGATAAGACGCCGCTTTCCTCCACAGCGCAACGAACAGCGGCATCCCCTTTCAGCCGCCCCGCGGGCCAGGCCTTTGGCCACGCCACGCCCGGAGCCGCCACACCCGGCGCAACCGCGCCCGGCACGGCCGGATCCCTGCTGGATCGGGCGGCCACCGCTCCAACCGCGGGGCGCAGTCTGTTTACGGCCCCGGCGGGGCCGCCCCCGGTCTCCACATTTGCGGGCAAACCCGCCGCCACGCCACTGGCGAATTTGACCGCCGCAAAAATAGAACGTCCTCCGGTGTTGTCTCCCGTATCGCCTTCCGTGGCGTCCACCCTGGCGGGCATTAAAGCGACAGACGAAGAGTTCAGGCAACTGCGTGATTTTATTTATGAAAATTGCGGCATCTATATTGCCGACAACCGCAAGTACCTCATTGAAAATCGCCTGGTCAACCGACTCAAGGAACTGAATCTCAAAAACTTCAGCGAATATTATCACTATCTGCGTTATGACACCAACCGGCGCGCGGAACTTACGCGCCTGTTTGAAGTGGTGACCACCAACGAAACCAGCTTCTTCCGCAACCCCCCCCAATTGGAGGTCTTCCAGAACACGGTGCTACCCAAGGTTATCGCGGACATCAAGGCCAAGGGGCAGAAAAAGCTGCGCATCTGGTCGGCCGGCTGTTCCACGGGAGACGAGCCTTACACCATCGCCATCATTTTGCATGAGGTGCTTAAAACCGAAATTGCGGGCTGGGATATAAAAATCACGGCCAGCGACCTGTCTGAGGCCGTGCTCGCGGCCGGGCGGCGCGGGATATATAACGAGTATACCCTGCGTACCACGCCCAAAGCGCTCATCGACAAATACTTCCACAAAGAAGGCGTCAACTATCGGGTGGATGACAAGCTCAAGGCCATGATCCAGTTCGGGGCCTTGAACCTTAACGACCGCATCCAGATCAGACGCATTGATCCCTCGCACATTATTTTCTGCCGCAATGTAATTATTTACTTTGACGATGCCATGAAAAAGAATGTCATTTCCGCTTTTTACGACAACCTTTTACCCGGCGGCTACCTGATTATCGGGCATTCAGAATCCCTGCACAACATCAGCCGGGCCTTTCAGCCCGAACACCATCCCAGCGCCATTATGTATCGGCGCGGGTAACTTTTAAACCCTGGATTGCGGTTAGCAGCTTACGCGGAGTTACGATGGCGCCCAAGGTTTTAGCAATAGCCAACCAAAAAGGCGGAGTGGGCAAAACCACAACAGCGATTTCCCTGTCCTCGGCGCTCTCGCGCCTGGGCAAACGCGTGCTGGTCATGGATCTTGACCCGCACTGCTGCGCTTCGGTGCACTTGCGTTATTACCCCGATGAGCAGCGCCTGTCCGTATGCGAGATATTCACGCGCCCCAAAGAAGATTGGCCTGACCTGTGGAAAGCGATCATCCAGACTCCGCAGCAGGACGGCATCAGCTTCAACGTCGCGCCGGCCGGCATCCGGCTGTCGGACCTGGAAATGGACCTGAAAGACCGGCCGGGCAAGGGCGCGATTTTAAAAGAAGCCCTGGCCCTCATTTTACCCGAGTATGATTACGTGGTGCTGGATTGCCCGCCGCACCTCGGCATCTTGCTGGTCAACGCGCTGGTGGCCTCCGACCTGCTCATCGTGCCTATTCAGACGGACTTTCTGGCCCTGCACGGCTTAAAACTGCTGGTGGACACGGTGCGCCTTTTGAACAAGGCTTTACCCCGGCCCCTTGACTACATGGCCCTGCCCACTATGTATGACGCCAGAGCCAATGCCTGCGAACGGGTTTTGCAGCTTTTGCACAGTAAAATGAATGAGCGGGTTTTCAAGTCGGTAATCAGTCTGGATACAAAATTCCGCGAAGCCAGCGCCCAGGGCACGGTCATCCATGCGCTTGACCAGGACAGCCGCGGCGCCCAGGCTTATAATCAGCTTGCAGAGGAAATTTTAAAGTTATGATCAGATCTCCCGAAGAGTACTTTAACGCCCAGGATTTTACGCCCTCCGCTTCCCAGGAGGAATACACCCCGGCGGAACGCCTGTTTATGCAGAAATACCTGGGGGTGGGGGAAGACAAGGCCGATGTGGCCAAAGACCTGGGCCTGAAGGCGGAAGACGCTCCCGCGCCGGTGAGCCGCGAGGAAGCGGAAGCCGCCTATGCGGCGGTGAAGGAAGAGGAGCCGCCTCTGGAAACCGTGCTCAAAGGCCTGCCCGAGGCGCAAATGGTGGGATTTTTCATTGGCGAACAGGAATTTGTGGTGCCCACCATGGCTATGCAGGAGGTGATACGCTATACTCCGCCGGTGCGTTTGCCCATGGCGCCGCCCAATGTGGCCGGGGTGATCAATTTACGCGGCAAGGTCACGCCGGTGGTCATTTTGCGTAAACTTCTGGACGTGCGCAACAAACCCCTGGAAGGAGACGGCTTCTTCATTATCTGCCGCCGCCGGGGGCTGCAACTGGGCTTTTTGATTGAACGCGTGCACACCATGTACCGCGTGCCCCAAAAAGACATGGACTGGGCTGTGGAGTCGCAACTCGGCATTAACGCGGAAGTGGATTTTATTTCCGGGATCATGAAATCTGAAGACGGTTCGCGGCTGATGGGCATCATCTCCGTTGACCGGATTGTTGAACATATTTTGCGCCAGTAAAAAGGCGGGGCCGCCCAGCGTCCCGGGCCGGACGCCGAAGAGGGGGCTTAAAAGCTTAAGGGGTTAAGATGAGCAAGCATATTTTAATCGTGGATGATTCCAAGACCATCAGAAACCTGGTATCATTCATTTTGAAAAAAGAAGGCTATAAAGTGACCATGGCCGAAGACGGGCTGGACGGACTGGAAAAACTCTACGCCGCTGATGATATTGATCTGGTGATTTCAGATATCAACATGCCCAATATGGACGGCTTCACTTTTATCAGGACCGTGCGCGAGCAGGAAGCATACAGAAATTTGCCCATAGTGGTGTTGTCCACGGAAGGGCAGGAAAAGGACATCAAACTGGGGATCAGCCTGGGAGCCAACCTGTATATGGTCAAGCCGGCCCAACCGCAGCAGATGGTCAGAAACATAAAGATGTTACTGGGATAATGACTTAGGGCATACAGCCCCGCCGCTATATAATATATTGTCACGTCGCGAATTCACGAGGTAGATATGAATCAGGACTTTGATCCGGAAATTTTTGGGGACTTTATAATTGAAGCCAAGGAGCATCTGGAGTCCATAGAGCCCAACCTGCTCGAACTGGAGAAGACTCCGGAAAACCTGTCGTTGCTCAATGAAATTTTCCGCCCCATGCACTCGCTCAAAGGGGCGTCCGGCTTTTTGGGCCTGAACAAGATCAACGTCCTGGCCCACCGCGCGGAAAACATCCTGGATGAGCTGCGCAAGGGCACCATGACCGTCACCTCTGAAATCATGGACGTTATCCTTTCAGCCACCGACGCCCTGCGCACCATGATCGACAACCTGGAGTCGGGCATCGGCGAGGGTGATGTGGATACCGCGCCCATCATCGCCACCATTGACGAAATTATGGCCGGCGGCGCGCCGGCCGCAGCGCCTAAGGCGGCCCCGGCCAAGGAAGTTCCGGCCAAGCAGGAAGCCGCGCCCGCGCCAGATGCCCCGACCTCCAATCTGCCGGTGTTTGAAAGCGCCACAGACTGGGTGGCTTCTCTGTCCCCACTGCCCGGCTACGCCTTAACCTCGTTCGGCGAAACCCATTTAAAAGATTTTATGGATGAGGCCTATGAACTGCTGGGCCAACTGAACTCAGGCCTCTTAAAGCTGGAAAGCGTGGCCGACGACCCCGGCGAACTGATCAACGACCTGTTCCGCTACTTCCACAACCTTAAAGGCAACAGCGGCATTGTGGGCTATAATGAATTAAACAAGCTGACCCACGAAGCCGAAACTTTGCTGAACAACGTGCGCAAAGGCGAAATGAGCATTTCCAACGACCTCGTGGATCTTCTGCTCATTACCGTGGATGCCCTGGACGCTTTGATCAACGGTGTGGACATTGCCGGCGGCAGGGTCAACCCCCTGGATATGGGCGGCCTTGTGGAAAAGCTGGAGAACGCCGCCAACGGCATGGGCGTGGAAATGCCCTTTGCCCTGCCCGGCGCCGCTCCGGCCGGCGCGGCGGAAGCTTCCGCGCAGGCCCAACCTGAAAAAGCCGATCCTGAGGACCTGGCGGTGTTTAACGACACCATCCGCCAACAACGCGAAGCTATGGATGAAGCTTTGGAAAAGCTCGGCCAAGACGCCAGCCAGAAAGATTATATCGACGCCTTATATCGCGCGTTGAGCACTGTGCAAAACTCCTGCAATTATATGGGGTTTGAGGAAGCAAAAAATTATGCGGCCATAACCGCCGGATTGGTGGACACAGCCAGAAATACGGACATGGATTTTTCCCTGATGGTGGACCTCCTGCGCCAGGAAGCCGCCATTGTTTTCGAACTGGTGGACAAGGCCGTAGACCAGATGGCCTCCGCGCCCGCAACCGCTCCGGAGGCCGAGCCCCCGTCCGCCGTGCAGGCGGCGGAAGCCAAAGTCAATGCGCCGGAAGCCGCGCCCGCTGAAGCCGCCAAAGCTGAAAGTGCCGCCCCGGCGGCCGCCAAAAGCGCTGCTCCGGCAAGCGCAGCCGCTCCTGCGGCCGGAGCCAAAAAAGACGAAGGGGCCAAGACTTCCTCCACCATTCGCGTGGATCACGAAAAATTGGACCACCTCATGAATCTCATCGGCGAGCTGATCATCAACCGGAACCGCTACACCCTGCTGGCCAGGCAGCTTGAAGACAGCACCAATGTCGATTTGTCCGAAGTGGCCCAGGTTTTGTCGGAAACCACCTATGCCATGGCCCGCATTTC
>JAVBRZ010000064.1:0-18601 GCA_031547425.1 Desulfovibrionaceae bacterium | reverse complement strand
TCCGTTCGGCCAGCAACATCCGCATCGTGCCGACCGCACCGATGTTCGCGCAGGCGATCCTGAACACCTGGAACGGAACTTCGGTCTCCTCGCTCTTCGACACTGATACACTCGTCCCGATCTACGAGGGGATGTATCCGCGCTGATCCGGGCGCCGGGGGCGGCAACGCCCCCCAGGATCATTTCCGGACGGCTGTACCGCAAAGGCATGCTTGTGGCGTTTCACGCGCCAAACGCGGCTGGGCCGTGGTTATTCCAATGCGGCCAGAATGGCGCGCGCGCGTTGCGCGTAGGTATGCTGCGCGGCAATCAGGGTTTGCCAGTCATGCTTGAGGCCGCGCAATAGATCCGGCCTGCCGGCCAGTTTGGCGGCCAGGCCGGGAATGTCGGCGGGTTTCTCAAACAGCAGGGGTTGCGTCAATTCTTGGGGAAAAATGGCCAGCCCCGGGCAGGGGTCGCAAATTTGGGCCGCGCCGGCCGCCCAGACGTCAAAGTGACGCTGATTGAGCCCGGACGGCAACAGCAGGCTGGTGACATTGAGCACCAAACCGGCCGCCCGGTACAAAGCGGGCAATTCGGCGTAGTAATCCACAGGACCGCGCAGGTCCAGGGCCGCGGCCGGGATGTCCGCCAGTTCATCGCGCCAGGCTTCGTCGCCGAAAATAGTGATGCCCGGCGCATCGGGATTTCCGGTTTGAGGCAGGGCGGCCCGTACGCACAAGGCGCGGCGGCGGCGGGAGCATTCTTCAGCCGCCAGGCCGGCGTGTCGCGCGTCCTGGCCGGGCCACAGGCGGGACAGACCCAAAATCTCCGCCCAACGCAAAAAGTCCGGGCGCTCTCCGGTTATAAGGCTGTCCTGGGCGGCTTCCAAAAGCGCGTCCGGCACATGCTGGGCCGCGAAAAATTTGTCCCGCTCGGGAAAGGCCGTGCGTCCCACAAATATGAGGGGCGCGAGATCGCGTAAATACGCGGCCGGAGGCGGGGCCGCGCCGCAAAGTGGCGCGGCGAACAATTCCGGGCAGGCGGCCAGGGGCAGGTGGCTTGCCCGCTTGGCCCCATGCGCCGCAAGGCCCGGCAGGAATGAGGCGTCGGTGACGAACAGGGGCATTTCCCGCCAATAGGGCGCGCGCAGGCCGGAAAGCAGGTGCCAGGGGTTGTCCACGCACCAGGCCGCCACTGCGATATCCCTGGCCCGCAGGTAATGATAAGTTGCGCCAAAAGGATCCAGCCCCTTGAAATTGACGCTTAGGAACAAATCGGCCAACGCGTCTTCCGGCGGCGTGTCCGGAGCGGCGTGTCCGGCGCCTGCGGCGGTTTGATTTTCGGCCGGGTTCCAGGTCTTGACCTCAAGCCCCTCGGCGGCAAAGGCCAGGCGCAGTTCCCGCTGCAAAAGATCCCGCTCCGAGCCGGCCAGGGTTACGCTGCGGATGGGGCCGCGCCCGTGTGGCCGGGCAAGGGGACCGGCTTGGGAACGAGACGGGGCATGAGCCGCTATTGCCCGGACAGCGCCGAACAATGGGCCGAAAAAAGAAGGAAACAGACGCAACCCCGGCCAGTAGAGAATAAAGGTGGCGGCTTGCGGCCCGGGCAGTTCGCGGAGGAGAGTTTCAGCCGTGCGGCTGTCCAGGCTTTGCCAGTGCGGCGGCAGGTCCCGCCTCCGGCCGCTTTCGCCCATTTGGGCCGCGAAATCCGGGCATTCCGCATAGGCCACGGCCGGCGGCGCGGGGCGCTTTGCGGCGAGAGCGTTCACCAGATCCAGAACCACGGCCGGGTCCGGCCCCAGGCCGAGCACGATGATTTGCGGGCCCTGCCCGATGGTCCGGAAGGTTTCCGGCCCCAGGGGCGGGGTTTGCCTCTGGCCCAGTTCATTGAGCAGGGCGGGACGGCGGTGGGCGGAGGGGCGGGGCGGAGCGGCGTGCATTTGTTTCTTGGCCTTTGTTTGGCTTTGGGTTATAGCATGTCGTGATCAGGCGCGCAACGCGCCGTTGTTCAGGCCGACCAGGCATACGGATAATTCATGAAAGAATATCAGGACCATTATTTTCACAAAGCCAAGCAGGAGCATTACCCGGCGCGTTCCGTGTACAAGCTCAAGGAAATGGACGCCAAATACAAGCTGTTCAAGCCCGGCATGACCGTGCTTGATCTCGGCGCTTCGCCCGGTTCCTGGACCCTGGGCGCGGCGGAGAAAATCGGCCTTAAAGGCCGTATTTTGGGCGCGGACCTTTTGCCCGTGCGCATCACCTTTCCGCCCCAGGTCACCTTTATGCAGGAGGATGTCTTCAACCGTTCTCCGGCTTTTGAGGCCGCCTTGGCCGAGTTGGCCCCCTTTGACCTGGTCATGAGCGACATGGCCCCCAACACCACCGGGATCAAGTTTACGGACCAGTGCCGTTCCCTGGAATTGTGCCAAGAAGCTCTGGCCGTGGCCGAGCTGTACTTAAAGCCGGGCGGCGCCTTTGTGGTCAAAATTTTTATGGGTCCGGACGCCCAGGACTTCCAGCTTCATTTGCGCGCCCGCTTTGCCAAGGTGCATGTGTTCAAGCCCAAAAGCTCCCGCAGCGAGAGCAAGGAGATCTTTTACGTGGCTCTCGGCTTTAAGGGGAAGTGAGCCAGCGGGCCGGGGTGGCGGTCTTTCTCGCCTTCCTTAGAGCATTTTAACTTTGAAATGTTACACCAGATGCAGCATTTAAAAGACAAAAAACACAGCCTTTTATCATACGCGTTCAGGCCGAAGCGGCCTGAACTAAAGACACGCTGCGCTGCTCGCTTGCGGGCGTCCGCCGGCGCATCCGCCAGAGCATTTTTCCTTAATATATAATTTAAATGTTAAAATGCTCTAGCCCTGAGGGCCAAGGGGCTGAAGCCGGTCTTGCCGGCTTCAGAGCTCGGGGGGGGCAGTCCTCATCCGCCAGGGGGGCGGAAACCGCGCAACGCGAGAAGCCGAAAACCGCTTTTCTCGGCTTCGACTCCTGAATGTCGCGCTTCATTTGACAATTTCCCGCAACCTTTTTGGTTCCCCCTCCCCGGCGGTCGCGCCCATCCCCGGCCATCTTCATCCATCCTCATTCGGCCTTGACGCGTCTTTTCGGCCGGGGCAGATATTTTTTGCCTTGTTCGCTTACCCGGTAGCGCTGGTTGCGGCTGGTGGTGCCCCGGGGCAGGGCGGTTTCCAGGAAGCCGTCTTCCAGGCAGGCGTTGAGGTAGTGGGTCCTGAACCACTTGCGGTCGCTTAATCCCATGATGCTCATGATTTCCCGGCTGGTATATTCGCGTTCGTGCGCCTCGCGGCCCAGGGCCGTGCCCATGGCCTGGAATTGATGCTCCGTGACTTGGGGCTGGTAGTCTTCCTGGTCCGCGACGCTCTGCGCGGCGCGGTCCGCTTCGGCGGCCGCGCGGGCCTGTTCTTCCGCGCGGGCCTGTTCTTCGGCCTGGGCGCGGGCCAGGTCCTCTTCAATGGCCCGGCGCTGGGACGGTTTTTGGGCATGGGCCCTGATTTTGTCCAGCAGCGTGAGGGGACGCTCGGGCTCAGGCGCAACAGGAGGGGCGGCGGGCGCGGTTTTCTTTGCCGGGACATCCGGTGCGGCGGCGCTTTGTTTCGCCGCCGGGGCGGGCTTTGTTTTCGCCGGGACCGGCTTTGCCGCTTTGGGTTTTGGGGCGGCCTTTTTGCGTATTTTAGTTTGCCCTGGCTCGGCCGGGGCAGGAGGGGCCGTAAGTGGGGCTTCTTTTGCCGGGGTCTTGGGTGCAATGTCCTTTTGTTCCGCTATGCTTGCGCCGGGGGGCGCCGCTTCGGCTTCCGGGGCGGCATTCTTGCGCGTTTTGCTCCGGGCGGGTTCTGGCGCGGCGGTTTTGAACGGGCGCTCCTTAAGTTCTTCTTGCGGGGGGCGGGCATCCGCATCGGCGGCCAGGCCGGGCGCCGGGCTTTCATCCCAGGTCCCGGCATCCGGCTGCTGCTGCTGCTGCGTTTCATCCTGAGGGGACAGGGTCTGGTCGAGAGAGCGCATCGCATCTTTAATCATATGCAGCATGAAATAGACAAAAGGCGAAGCATCGGCCAGTTCCGTGGAATATTGCAGGGCATGAGAGTAGTCTTCCTGATGCTCCATGAGTTTAAAATCCACAGGCACGTGCGCCAGAGCCGGGTTCCAGGCGGCCAGGATCAGGGTTTGCCACAACCGCCCCAGGCGGCCGTTGCCGTCGGGGAAAGGGTGGATGAACTGAAATTCGTGGTGGAAAACGCAGGCCGTGATGATGGGGTGAAAGCGGGTGTATTGCAGCCTGTTCAGGATGTTGCGCATGAGCGCGGGCACGCGCGCGGCCGGAGGGGCCATGGACAGGGGGCGCTCTCCGGCCAGGGCGCCGTCGCCTTCCTGGCGGTATTGGCCGGATTTGTCCGACAGCTCGGCCATGAGCGTGCGGTGCGCGGTGAGCACATCGGCCTCCACATGGGGGGTCAGGCGGTCCAGGAGCCCATAAACCGCGATGGCATTGCGCGTTTTTTGGATTTCGCGGGGGTCAAGCCCGCCTTCACCGTCGTCCATGATCAGGGCCACGTCGGCCAGGGACAGGGGGCTGCCCGCAAGGGCCAGGGACCCGTAAATGGTTTGGGCCAGACTCCTGAATTGCATCTGGCGCGGGACCCGGCCGCTCAGGCGGGCGGACAGGCGTCCGGCGCTTTCGGCTATGTCGGCGGTGAGGTTGAGGATTTCCGGGGTAATGGTAAATAAAGGCTGATAAATATCTTGGGGGATCATATATCCATTCTCGTTATAAGTTTTGAACCGACGCCGGATGGTGCGATATAGGGAAATCGCGCCGAATTTCAGGCGCAATGAACAATAATGATTTTTTATATTAGAAAGGCAATGTCTTGTCCAGCTCTTTTGCGCCGGCTGCGGAGGGCGCGGTTGCAACGGCTGAAGGCGCGTGAAAAGCAAGCGGGCAAGCAGCGGCAAAGGGGAAGGGTGACGGTTGGAAGCCGGGGGATTTACTAAAAAAGGACAATGCGGTATATACTTAATAAGCGGGCGGCTGCTTTTTGAGCGCCACGACGCGCGGCGGCGCGGTACGCCTGGCGCGGCGAGGGGGCGCCGCCGGCCGTGAAAGTGATAAAAAGGACGAATTGATGAGCGCGGAACACTTGCTTTCTTTTTTTAAAAGCCTGGGAGATCCTGTGGCCATTGTCGACGCGCGCAACGGCGAATTGCTGTGGGGTTCCCTGCTTTTTAACAGCCAGATTTTTGATTCGTCTTTTACCTCAAACTGCCCCGAGCTTACGCGTTTTCTGCGCGCCAACGACGAAACGGGCGCGCTGATGCGCAAGGCCATTACCGGCACGGCTGTTGATCTTGACCCCCTGGTCGTGCCAGCGGATATTTTAAGCTGGAAGGGCGCGCTGCACATTTCCGCCGTGTATTGGGAAGCCAGGCCCGCTTTGGCCGTGGTTTTCCGGGGCGAGAGCACTTTTCGCGCCCTGGAGCAGGAATCCCGCCGTCGTGACGCCCTGCGCCTGCTGTCTTCTTCCGAGGGCATTACCAGCGGCAATTTTGACGAAGCCGGCAAGCTGATCAGCAAGGTGGCGGCCGAGACTTTAAACGCGGTGCGCGTGGGCATCTGGAAGCTGGAGGCGGACCGCCTGCGCAACCTGGTGGTTTATGACCGGCGCGACCATTCTTTTTATGAGGCCGAACCCTTTGGCCTGGATATTTATCCCAACTACGTGGCCAAGTTGCACACCGAACGCAACATCATCATCTCCGATACGGCCACGGACACCATTTTGCCCGATCTGGCCGCCAATTTTGACAACGACGGCATCCGCGCTTTGCTCGACTGCCCCGTGCGGCTGGGCGGCAGGCTTATGGGCGTGGTCTGCATCGAGCACGCCGGCTCCCCCCGCCACTGGAGCCTGGAAGAACAGGCCTTTGGCGCGTCCATCGCCGACTTTGTGGTCATCGCTCTGGAATCCCACCGGGTATACGAATCCGAGCGCCGGCTGTATACGTTGATCTCCAATCTGCCGGGCACGGCTTTCCGCTGCCGCAACGATTTTCCCATGTTTGAAATGGAGTACCTGTCCGAGGGCTGCCTGGAGATGACCGGTTATCCGCCGGAAGACCTCATTCACAACAAAAAAATTTGCTTCTTCGATATCGTGCATCCGGAGGACCTGGCCGCGCTCAAGGAAGACAATCTGGAAACCCTGCTGCTGGACAAGCCCCTGGACACGGTGTTCCGCATTTTTCACTAATCGGGCGAGGTGCGCTGGATATGGGAGCGCAGCCGGGTGGTGGAAACGGATCCCGAGAACCCGGCCTTCAGCATTGTGGAGGGGTTCTTTTCCGATATCACCGACCGCCGCCGCCTGCAGGATGCCGAATCATCCAGCAAGGCCAAGAGCGAGTTTCTGGCCAACATGAGCCATGAAATCCGTACGCCCATGAACGGGGTCATCGGTCTGACCTCCCTGATATTGAACACGCCCCTGACTCCGGTGCAGCGCAAATATGCGGAAACCATCAAGCACAGCGCCGATGCGCTGCTCCAGGTCATTGACGACATCCTGGATTTTTCCAAAATCGATGCTGACAAAATCACCCTGGAAGCCATTGATTTTTCGCCGCGTAAAATTCTGGAGGAATCGGCGGAAATGGTGGTGTTGCGCGCCCATGAAAAAGGGCTTGAGGTTTCCCTGCTGGTGGACCAGGATGTGCCTGACTGGCTCAAGGGCGACCCCGGCCGCATCCGCCAGGTGCTGGTCAATCTCCTGTCCAATGCCATCAAATTCACCTTTGAGGGCGAAGTGATCATCCGTTGCCGCTACCTGCCACCGGACGAGCGCGACGAGCGCCCGGGCCTGCGCGTGGAAGTGAGCGACACCGGCATCGGCATTGACCCCGAGCGCTTGCCCGAATTGTTCCATCCTTTCAGCCAGGCCGACTCCTCCACCACCCGCAAATATGGCGGCACGGGCCTGGGGCTGTCCATCAGCAAAAAGTTGGTGGAACTCATGAACGGCTATGTTGAGGCCAGCAGCGAACCAGGCAGGGGCTCCATCTTCAGCTTTGTCATTCGCCTGGCGCCGGGCGACAGCGCCGCCGATTCCCCGGAACCTGATTTTTCCGGCACCCGCATAATTGTTTTTGACCCTCACGCGGCCACGCGCCAGGGTTTGCGCCTGAGCCTCGAAAAATGGGGGGCTTTTGTGCTTGAGGCCGCGTCCCTGCAAGAAGCCAGGACCGCCGCGTCCGAGGCCGAGGACCCCGCCCGCGTTTTAGTGTTGGCCAACCATGAAGCCTCGGACCTGAGCGCCGCGCGCCTGGCCGACGTTCTGTCCGAGGCCTTGCGTTTCAAAGGCAAGGTGGCGCTGCTTTCCGGCATGGCCACGGCCATCGCCCAGGAGGATGTCCTGGAACAGCAAAAGGTGCTGGGCATTTTGGCCAAGCCGGTTAAAGAGGAATCCCTGCTGCAGGTCATGCAGGCCGCGTTCAGCGGCGCGCGCATGGAACGGGCCGAAGTTTCGCGGGTTGCGTTTGGCGCGCCGGCGCACAAATTGAATATCCTGCTGGTTGAAGATGTGGAAATCAACCAGATGGTGGCCGTGGAGCTGCTTGGCGGCATGGGGCACAGCGTGGATGTGGCCGACAACGGCCGCATAGCCGTGGAGGCCCTGACCGAGCGGGATTACGACCTGGTGCTCATGGACTGCCAGATGCCGGAAATGGACGGCTACACCGCCACCCGGACCATTCGCTCCCCAGATTCGGCCATGCGCGACCACAGCATCCCCATCATCGCCATGACCGCCCACGCCATGAGCGGCGACCGCAACAAGTGCTTTGCCTCGGGCATGGATGATTACATTTCCAAGCCCGTGCAGGTGGGCGATTTGGAAGCCATTCTCGACAAATGGGCCAAAATTGTGCGCGAGACCAATGCGGCCGGTTAGAGCAAATTAACTTTAAAAAAGTTGATTTGCTCTGGCGGACACAAAACGAAGCGCAGTGGGTGCTCGCGCAACGGCAACGGCGTTTGCTTCGGGGTGCGCTGGGGCCGCGATCTTGGCCTGATTTTCCCTGTTTATCTGGTTCAATTCTTGCATTAAATCGTGAAGATATCGGACATTTGGATGGTCCCGTTCTTGCGTTGTGCGCGCAAAGCCGCTTTGGCGGCGGAATTTGCGCCGGCGTCGCGGGGCCGGCAATTTTTCATAGGAGCAATTTATGAACACGATTCAAGGGATTATGGAGCAGATTAAAGCGGGGCAGGAACATATTTCCGGCATCAGCGGACAGCTTCCGGCGCGGGAAATCGCGCGCGACGCGGCCCCGGCGGCTCAGGCCGCGCCTTTGACGGCGGCTGACAGCCAGAGCATCGCCTTTAACCCGGCCCAGATGAACTCCTCGGACCTGCAAAACGCCCATAAGCCTCTGGACCCGGACCGCGTGGCCCGTTTGTTGGGGCTTCTGGACTAGAATGCCGGCGGAGCGGGAGCCACAAGGAGTTGGTCCGCATGCCGATGAGCCAGGGCGGCGGGCACGCGGGTGGACGGCGGCGGCGCCTCTCCCGGCTGCCGTTGCCCGGGTCTGTTCCTTTAATTTAAGGCGCTTCGCCTGCTTTGTTTGAACGGGCGGGGCGGCCATGCCGCGCCCGGCCTTTTTCACTTGCGAGCTTGCCTTGGCGTGGTTATAGCCAGGGTATGGCTGCAATGCTTAAAAAATCCCTGCGCATCCTGGCCGCATTTTTGACCCTGGCCGTGCTGCTTTATGGCGTGGCCACCCTGGCCTTCGGCTTCTGGGGTTATGCCGCGCGGCCTTTGCCCCGGGCCTGCCTGGGTGCGGGCCCGGCGTTGCCCGCGCCTTCCACGCAAATGCCGGCGCCGGAGTTGCCCGGCGGCCCGGAATCGCCCTGCCCGCTGGTGACCATTGCCGTGCTCAGCAATGGGGCGCACACCGACTTTTTGCTGCCGGCCCTGGTTCCTTTTCCGGTTGAGGGGCACGGGGCCGCCGGGGCCAGGCCGGGCGCGGCCTCCTGGCCCGCCGTGTTTCCTGTGCCGCCGCAATTGGAGAGTTACGGTTCAAACCTGTATGTATACATCGGCTGGGGCGAGCGCGATTTTTACCTGCATACGCCCACCTGGCGGGATGTGCGCCTGTCTTTGCTGCTGCGCGCGGCCGTGGGCGGCCGGGCCGCCCTGCATGTGGAGTACGGCCCGGCCCCCGATCTGGCGGGCCTGGAGCCCGATTACGCCATCCTGCGCCTGACCCCGGCGGAATACGCGGATCTGGCGCGGTTTATCCTCAAGCACACACAACGCGGGCCGGACGGCCTGGCCCTGCGCATCGCCGCGCCCGGCTACGGCCCTGACGACGCCTTTTATGAAGCGGGCGGCCTCTTTTCCATATTCAACACCTGCAACACCTGGGCCGCCCGCGCCTTGCGCGCCGCCGGCCAAGCCGCCCCGCGCTGGACGAACCTCGCCTGGTTTGTGCTTTATCATTTGCGCGCGGAGGCGCGCGCCGCGTTCAGGTAATGCGGGCGAGCGGCAGCCTGCCGGGTGAACCGAAAGAAAAATTGTTTTTCAAGATCGCTCCATGTTTTCAAGACACCTGGAGCCCGCATAGAGCATTTTAACTTTGAAATGTTAGACCATATGCAGCCTTTAAAAGACAAAAAATACAGCCTTTTATCATACACGTTCAGGCCGAAGCGGCCTGAACCAAAGACACGCTGCGCTGTTCGCTTGCGGGCGTCTGCCGGCGCATCCGCCAGCGCATTTTTCCTTAATATATAATTTAAATGTTAAAATGCTCTTAAAGCGAAACCTTTGCGCGCGTGATTGTGCTGAAATAGAAGGCCGAAATACTTGTTATTGAGTATTTCGGCCTTGTATTGAGTTCTGGTGGAGACGATGAGGATTGAACTCACGACCTCAGCATTGCGAACGCTGCGCTCTCCCAGTTGAGCTACGTCCCCGTAAAGAAAATTTCATATACCGCCCGGTTGCAAAAGGCAAGCGCTTTTCGCGCATTGTCGGTGAAGAGCGCCGAAAAAGCCGGCCGCCTGTTTCATGGGGGGTATTATGCGAATCTCGCATGGCCGCTTTGAAGAACGCCTGGGCAAGTTTGGCCGTTCGGGAGAGGCATGCGGCAAAGAAAAAGGGGGGCGGGACCAAATCCCGCCCCCCTTGCTTAGAGGTTTAGAGCGCTAAGCCGCACGGCTTAGGAGTTCAGAATGATGTGCTGCTTGATGAGCTCGTCCACAGCGGCGGTGTCGCCGGCATCGGAGTGGTTGGAGTACACGTTTTCCAGCACAATCACCTGGCTGGCCTGGCCGCCGTCGTGGGCGGAGCCGTCCGTATGGATGTGCAGTTCGGCGTTATCCCCGTTCTTGGTGATGCTCAGGTAGTCGTCCAGAGTGTTGGCTCTGGCGTCGCTGATGAGATCACGCAGATCGAGTTGGTCGTTTCCTCCGCCGGCCAGGTCATTCATGGAGAAGTCCTTAATGGTGTCCACGGCCGGGCTGCCGGGGGCGCCCGCATCATGGGCCTTCCAGCCGAAGATGTCGTCGCCCAGGCCGCCGGTCAGGGTGTCGTTGCCGCCGCCGCCGAAGATGATGTCGTCGTGGCCGCTGCCGATGATGGTGTCGTTGTGGCCGCTACCGATGATGAACTGGCCCTGCGCGGCGCCGGAGTAATCATGCTCGCCGCCGGCCACCAGGGCGCTCAGGTCCACCAGCTCCATGCCGCTCACGTCGCTCATGTCGTAGTCGGCATGGCCGAGGGCGGTCGCGGTGTCGGCGTCATGCACGGTGCCCGCGAAGTCAATGGAGTTGTCATGGCTCACAGGCTGGCCGTTGTGCAGCAGGCTCACATCTTGTCCTTCGTTGTCCAGGGCCACCACGTGCAGATTCACCGGGTGGTGATCGGCGCCGATGATGCCGTCGGAATGGTCAACGGTCGGGATGTTGATGGTCGCGCTGCCGGAGCCGGCCGGCAGCTCGGCGGTTACCAGGTAGCCGTCGTGCGCCGCGTCGTAGGTCCAGGTTAGTCCGCCGGCCGTATAGGCTTCGCCGCCTTTGACCTCAGCCGCGAGGGCGTCGCCCAGGAACAGGGCGATATCCGCCGCCCCCACCATGAAGGTTACGGCAATGGCTTCGCCGGCCGTGATGGCCGCAGTGGCCACGGTGGCGTTGCGCAACTGCAGGGTGAAGCTGAAGGCGTCGCCTTCAATGGGGCTTAAGCCGCCCTGTGTGGGCGTGACGGTGAGCACGGCCGCGTTTTCAATATCCACGGTTACAAAACCGTTGATGGTGTGGCCGTCGGTGTTGATGCTGTTGTTGGTTTTTTCCTCCGCCAGAGCGCCGGTCTTAAGCTCAACCGAGGCGTCGCCCACGGAAGCACCCGCCGGGGCGGTCAGAATGACCGTGGCCGTGGGAGAGGCGGCAGTCGCGCTAACCGGTACCTTGAAGTAAGCAATGTCGGTATCCGGGTCGGTAAAGATGTCGTAGTTTTGCGGGTTGCCCCAGTTAGGCAGCTGCTGCACCAGGATGAAGTGGTTTTCGGAACCGTCGAGGTCAGAGAAGGTGGCCTGCACCGTGAAGCTCACGTTGGCGCCGCCCTTCACCGCCGCGGTCGGATCGGTCGGGGTGACGCCCGTGGGCGCGTCGGCCACGCCGATGACGTTGAAGGAGCCGTCGGTCAGGTCGGCGTTGGTCACGGCCTTTTCAGCGCCGGAAGCCGGGTCGAGCAGGGTGCCGCCGGTGATGTCCAGGGTAACCTTGCCGGACCAGTTGGCGTTGGGCTGGAAGGAGACCTTATCCAGGTTATCCTCCGTGATCGTGACAGAGCCGGAAGAGTATTCCGTGCCGTCCACGATGAGCTTGCCGCCCGCCGGCACCTTGATGGTCACGTCCTTAATGGCGTCAGCTTGCCCGCCGATGGGCGCGAAGTTGATCTGCATCGTGCCGCCATCTTCGTTCATGGAAAGCGTGGCCGCCGTAACCACTATGCCCGTGGCCTGCACCGAGGCGTAATCAATGTCGATCTTGCCGGAGGTGTCGTAAGCCACGTTGTTGGCCAGGGTGATTTCGCCGTCGCCCGCCGCGTTGGGGTCATAGGTCATGCCGCCGTAGCGGATGGCCGCCGAGCCGTCCTGCGTCAGGCTGGTGGGCGCGGTGAGTTCCACTTTGGCGTGCACAGTAATGGTGCCGTCGAGGTTGGTGGTTGTCCCCCAGTCAGGATCCAGCGGGATCTTGTAGAACACGCCGCCGCTTTCTGTGGGAGAACCGGAGGGGTAAACCAGCTCGTAGTCCCCGCTGCCCACCGCCCACTGGGGCAGGGCTTCCACCAGGATGAACCTCTCGTCGCCGCTGTCGTTGACAAAGGTGACCTCGAATTCAGCCGTGAAGGCGCCGCCCGGGGCCACGGCCTCATGGCCGCCGCTGATGGTGAGAGTGTCCTCGCCCACAGTGGTGGGGGCATGGGCCACGGCGTCAATGACCATGGTGGCGCTGCCTTCGAAGGTCTTGGTGTCGTGCGAGAGCTGATCCACCACCGTGCAGGTCCACTTCAGGCCCACGTCGGCCGCGCTGTGGTTGGCGGCGGGCACGAAGTACAGGGCCTTGGCCGGGTCAAAGTCGGGGATGCTCACGGTCAGCGTGCCGTCGGAGTTGGGGGTGCCGACACAATCCATGCCGTTGTAGTTCAGAATGCCCGCGCCGGCCTTGAAGGTGAAGGTCGCGCCGGTGATGGCTTCCTGAGCGCCGCCGCCGGTGAGCACATGCTCGGACAGGCCGGACAGGGTGATGGCGATACCGTCGCCGCCGCCGAGGTTGTCTTCATAGCCCTTGCCCACAGCCACGCTGATGTCGGAGTCCACCGGGGAGATGTCCACGCTGACCTTGGCGCCATCGGGGAAGAGCACGGCCGTGTTGTTGTCCAGGGTGAGTTCGCCGTCGCCCACGGTCTTGTCCGAAGACAGGGCGCCGATCTTGAACTCTTCGTGCGCGATGCCGCTGGCGTCCTTGGCCAGGGAGGCCGGGTCCACGGTCTTCATGAGCACGTCGACGGCGGCCATGCCGGTGGTGGCGTTGGGGCTCACAGGCACGCTGTAGTACGCCTTGCCGTCCACATACACGATGTCGTAGGCGTTGCCGTCTCCGTCCATGCATTCCCAGCCGGGTTTGGCTTCCACCAGGATGAAGTGATTGGTGGTGGCGTCAATGTCCACAAACGTGGCGGAGAGATGCAGGGTCACGGTTTCGCCGCTCTCGGCATGCGTGTCGCCGCCGGAGTAAGTGGTGGCTTGGCCGATGATTTCCAGAGGAATCTGGGCCACGGCGTCCACCCACACGTCCACCTGCCCCTTGTCTCCCTCTATGGTGGTCGTGGTTTCGATCAGCTTAACGTGTTGCAAATCCTGCCAGTTGCTATGCGACGGGTTGCCGGAGGGGAAGGTGTACTTCATGTCGCTCAGCTTGTAGTCGTCATCGGGATCCAGATCTTCAAGCTTCATATAGGGCAACAGCTGTTCCCAACAGCTCGGACCCGAGATGTTTTCATGAAGATGCCACACCTGTTGTGGGTTGCCCTGGTCGTCGGTTATAGTTATCCAGCCGATTTCTTTGATGGCGTCGGCGGGGAAAGCGGGCGGAGTGCCGAAGTCCCAGGTCACGCTGACCTTGGCGGGATCAAAGAACAGCAACATGGACTTGGGGTTGTTGAGGTCGGCTGTCATGCTGGGGTCAAAAGTAGTTTCAGTTTCATAGAAAGTGTATGTCAGCCGAGTATCCGTGCCGCCCTTTAATGCCAGGTCCGTATCCAGGTTGTCATTCGCGGGCAACTTGACGAAGATCTTGTCAAAGTCCGCGCGGGGAATGGTGTAGCTGCCGTCGGAGTTCTTGGGGTATTCCGTCGCCGCATCCGGATCGGAGGAGTTGACCAGCACGCCCCTGGGAAGCGTGATCTTCACAACATCGGCCGTGCCGCTGGAGTCCGCTCCCGCCAGTCCGTGCAACTGCCCGTAAACTTCGGTGTAGTCGCCGATATGCGCGTTGGGGGTGTTGTTTTCATACAGGCCCTCAATCCACACGCCCTTGTCGCCGCCGTCAGCCCAGCTGATGTTGATGGAGCCGTCCGTATTGGCCGCCGTGTTGTTGTGCAAGGTGAGTTCGGCGTCGCCCGAGGTCTGGTCGTGGGCGAGGCCCCCGTAGCTCAGGCTGTCGAGTTCCTGATCGCCATAGCGGTATTCGGGCAGGGTCACGCCGATGTGGCTAACCGTGGCCGTGTCGCCGTTCCAATGCACATAAGCGGAGTTGATGGCGCCTTCGCCGTCCAGCGGGATCTTGAAGTACGTGGTATGGCCCAAGAGCTTATCTGTCACGTTCCCCAGGTTATCCAGCTCATACACAGGCTGCTTAAAGGTTTCCCAATCGCTTCTGCCGCCCACGCTCATGCCGGCCTTGGCTTCGATGAGCATGATGTGCTGCTCGGTGTCGTCAAAGTCGTGGAAGGTCACTTTGAGGTTGTTCAGTTCAATGGTGCCGCCGCTTCTGGGCAACTCGGAGGCTATGGTCTCGTTTTCGGGGCCGGGAGCTGCGGCCAGGTTATGCGCCACGCCGCTGTAATCCACACTCACAGCGTCCGTGGGGGTATTGGCCAGGCCGGGCAGGGAGGCCACGGCGTCCATCTTGATCAGCACGTCGGAGCTGAAGCCGGAAAGATCGCCGGACAGGCCGTCCTTTACCGTGCCGGTCATGGTCACGGGGATGTCGTGGTCATCGTAGACCTTGTCGTTGGGCGTGAAGTGCAGCTTGGCCGCCGGGTCATAGGTGACTTGGCATTTGCCGTTGGTGTCAAAGCTCAGGGTAGCGCCGCCATAGGTGAACACGCCCTTGCCCGCGTCCGCGGGGTCAATGCTGATGGTCACGTCGCCGACGATGGAGTCATTGGCGTCCATGCTGGCCGAAACAGGCAGGTCCACGCCGAGTTTCGGGTCTTGGTCGCCGGTGTGCATGTCGGGGCGGTCATTTTCATAGGCCCACACTTCCTTGGAACTGTGGCCGCCATGGGCGTCGCTGACCTTCACGTTTTCAACGGGGCCCTGGCGCACGGCCACGTTGTTGTAGTCCCGGCTTTCTGCATTGCGGTCAATGCGGGTTTCTTCCACGGCCGTGCCGGTGTGCAGGTTGTAGCCGTCCAGGTCTTCCGGCGCGGTCACTTTGAGTTCCACAGGCACGGTCAGGCTCACGCCCTTGTGGCCGTCGGCGTCCGTAACCTCGGAGCCGGCCTTGAGCATGGCGTCGGTAACCGCGATCTTGTAGTAGGGCTCGCACGTGCCGTCGCCGTCCAGGTCATAGTAGCCGATGGTGTAGGAGCCGGTGGGCTCGAAACCGGGCACCTGCTCAACGAGGACGAACTTGTTTTCCGAGCCGTCCAGGTCAAAGAAGCTGGTGGTGACCTTCAGGGTCACGGTTTCGCCGCCGGCCACGGCGGTGTGGTCGTTCTTGTCGTCGTACTTCACTTCCGTGGTCATTTCGCCGGAGCGGGTGGCCACGGCATCCACGTTTACAATGGCCTTGGGATGGAACACCGTGCTGTAGCCGTTGGAGGAATCGGTCACGGTCACGTCCATGCGCAGTTCCACCTTGCCGCTTTCATAGCCGTCGGCCACAAAGACCACCTTGGAGGGGTCAAACGGGGACGCGGCGCTGATGGGCAGGGTGATCTTGCCCGCGGCGTCAGCGTAGTAAGCCACGGCGGGGTCGCCGTACATGATATGGCCGCGCGAGGGGTCCTGCTGCCAGGCGTTGGGGCTGTCGGGTTTGCCGTCGGCGTTGGCGTCAACGGGCTCCCAAAGGGTGATCACCACGTTGGAAATGTATTCGCCGCTGGCGGGACTGCCCATTTCGATCTGCACGCCGCCCGCGGGGTCGGTGTTGCTGGCGTCGTCGGCGGTGCCGGCTACTTTGTTGTCAACCAGGGGATCAGGCAGGTGCCGTTCGGGCTGGTCGTGCTCGTAGGTATCGCCGCCCTTGACGGAGATGTCCTTGGTGTCGATGCCGTTGGTCTGCACCTTCACGGAAGTGACAGTGTTGGACGCGTTGTTGTTGAGGTCGAACTCGTAATTGTCGTTGGCCGCGCCGCCCGGAGCTCCGCCGGAACGATCGGCCGTGCCGTCGCCGTTGGTGTCCACCTGGGCCACTTCAGAGCGCCCGCCAAAGCCCACGCTGTTGCTGTGGGTGCTTTCGCCTTCGGTCTTGATGGTCACGGCCACGTTAAAGGAGTCGATCGTGTCGCCGTTGGTGAACGCGGGGTTGTCCACCGGGATCTTGTAGTAGGTGACGCCGTCTTGGGTCACGGTGGTGAGCGTTCCGGCCGTGATCGCGGCCTGGAGCTCCGCGCCGCTCAGGGTCAGGCTCTGGCCGCCGGCCGTGATGGTCACGGATTCCACCGTGTACAGGTCGCCCGAGGTCTTGCCGTTCTCCACCAGGATGAAGTGGTCTTCGCCGCTGGAGGTGTCGGGGAAGGTTACCTGGCCCTTTACCGTGACGCTGTCGCCGGGCTTGGCCGCGTCTTGTTCCTTGGGATTGCCGGTGGCGGGGTCAATCATGTCGGGATAGGTGACTTCAGCGCCGGCGCCGTCGGGGAGCGTGACGACGGGTTTGTCGGCCACAGCGTCGATAACGATCTGCGAGGTGCCTTCAAAGGTGTAGGAGCCCGCGGCGTTCTTCACGGTGACCGCGTAGTTGAGATCCACGTCGCTGTAATCGTAACCGGCGGCGGGCTTGAAGAGCAGGGTCGCGCTGGCGGCGTTGACGCCGGACAGGGTGTAGGAGCCGTCGGAGTTGTGGGTCAGGGTGCCGGCGCTGCCCGGAGCCAGAACCAGCGTGCCACGCGCGTCATCGCCCAGGGTCAGGGTGATGCTGGTGATGGTTTCAGCGGAGCCGGTCGCGCCGGACAGGCTGAACACAATGGGCGCGCTGCCGTTCTCGGTGGATCCGGCATAATCGCCGCTGGCCGCATAACCGGAGCCGTTCGCGTTGCCGAGGTGCTTGGCGTCGTTGCCGCCTTCAGAACCCCAGCCGGTGTCCACTTTCAGCGTGGAGTTGAACACGTCGATCTTGTAGGTCACTTCCTGCCCGTCGGTGCGCACGGCGGTGTTGTTCTGCAGGTCGTATTCGCGGCCGGCGGGGTGATCGTGGATTTCATCGCTTCTGTCGGCGTCCAGCTTTTCTTCAACATAAGAGCCGGTCTTCACCTTGATGTCCTCGTCGCCCGTGATGACGCCGGTATACTTCAGGGTAACCGGGACGTTCACCGGGCTTTGGGTGGAATCGTCCACTTCAATTTTGAAGTAAACTTTGCCGCTGACGGGGTCGGTATAGGTGCCGGCGTCGGTGTAGCCTTCGGGCAGGGCGCCCAGTTCCCAGTTGGTGGCGTCGTTGCCGTCGCTGTCCAGGGGGCGTTCCACCAGCACAAAGTGGCGTTCGGAACCGTCAACGTCCGGGAAGGTGGTATGCACGTTCACGGTAAAGGCGTACTTCACTTCGGAATGGTCAACGCTGAAGGTGTCTTTTTCCCAGCCCTTGGTGTCGTGCAGGTTGGAGTCGTTGCTGACCAGGGATGATTCATCGGCATGGGAGGAAGTGGAGCCGGCGGGGTTCACAGCCGAGAACACGCGGCCCGAAATGTCGGCCACAGCGTCCACCACCACCACGGAAGAGCCGGAGTAGTGCGCGGTAGCGCCGGAGGAAGCGGCCACGTCCACAGTGTACTTGAAGTTGATGTCCGCGTCTTCGTAGTAGTTCTTGGGCACGAAGTTCAGGTCCAGGTCGTTGAGGTTGGTCACGAGGTCCGCATTGGAGCCGGAGAGGCTGATGCTCACCGTGGTCACGCCGTCCACAGTGGAGAGCGTGAAGGTATAGGTGGGGCCGCCAGGAATGGCGACCGCGAGGCCGTCGTAGATGATGTCACTGCCCAGGCGGAAGAGGGCTTCATCGGCGTTAAAGCTGAAGCTGGCGCCGGTGATGTGCTCGCCGGCGTCTGAACCGTCGGCCAGAGTGCCGCCGGAAATGGCCAGCTTAATGGGCGCGCCGTTGCCGTAGGAATCATCCTGGGGAGTCTCGCTGCCGTCTTCTTCCTTTTCATAGGACTGTTCGGTCCAGTTGGGATCCTGCTCCTTGTTGGGCAGCAGGTTTTTGTCGGCGTTATTGCCTTCATAGGCCCAGCCGGCCTGCAGCAGCAGTTCGGAGTTGATGGTGTCCACATCCACCGCAATGCCGGTGCCGGTTTCGCCGTCGGAAACCCAGGTGAAGGAATTGTTGTTCTCGGTGGACAGTTCCTGTTCGCCGTCGGCAATGGTTTCCTTGGCCTGGGCACCGGCGTCGAGGGTGAAGGTCACGTCTTCGGTAATGCCGGTGTTGGAGCCCTGCAATTCCAGGCTCACATTAAGGACGGCATGGGAAGGATCCGTGGGGTCGAGATTGGCTTGCAGAACGGAGTTGTCCACTTCAAAGCGGAAGAAGTCCTTGGACTCGCCGCCGGCCAGCCAGCCCGCCGCCTGATCGTCGGCCAGGTTGTCGTAAGCCGCGCCGCCAATAT